>PLPA01000079.1 GCA_003159355.1 Acidobacteriaceae bacterium
CGGCTCTCCTTCTGCTCGGCCAGCTTGTGAAACACTTCGCCCAAATGCTGACGCAGATTGCCGTACAAAACTTTCCTGCGGCACTTGGGAATAAAAACAACGTGATACTTGCACTCCCATTTCGAGTGGCTTAAGCTTTCATAGTCGTCCATCTGGATTCTCCTTGGGGTTTGCTTGGCGGCTCACCTCAAGGAGTTTCTGGATCGACTCCCGTAAATGTCAAACTGCTACTGCCTCCCCGGCAGAGCCGGGGGATCTCCCGGTGGATTAGAAGAAGTACGATTCGCCAGGCTCCGTTCCTGGTGGACAAAACTGGATGAGACTCGGGTCTTCTCCATCCTATCGCCAAAACCCGCGAGGACTGATTAACCATTTAGCAGGTTAGCGGGTTCATTGCCGGCGTAACTTGCAAACGCAAGTCTCGCTGCTCAGGATGACAGAAATTCGGCTATGCAAACAATTCGGGACTGATCAATAGTTGCGCTTCTTTCCGGCAGGTTTGCCGGTGGGGCGCTTGCTGCCGGGTTTGACTCGGTGGCTGGGTTTGGCGGAGCTGCCGGGCTTGGGCTTGGAGCGCGAGCTGGAGGCGGGCTTGCCGGGACTGAAGCTGGACTTGGGCTTCCAGCCGGGGCCGGCTTTAGCGAAGCTGCCGGGCTTGCTGCTGGGACGCGCTCCTCCAGCGCGGGGTTTGCCGCTGCTGGTGGTGTAGGGGCGAGTGCCTTCGGCGCGGGCGGGCCGGTCGAAGCTGGGCCGGTCGAAGCTGGAGCGGCTGGCGCTGGGACGGTCGCCCGCTGGGCGGTCTGGGCGGGGCCGGGGCGCGCTGGGACGTGCCGAAGAAGTCGGCCGGTCGAAGCTGGGACGGCTGGGCCTGGGCCGGTCTGAATAGGAGCGGGGCGCGCTGGGACGGCTGGCGGCGGATGGGCTTGAACCGGGACGGCTGTAGCTGGCGCGAGGAGCGCTCGACCGGGATGGGCTGGGGCGAGGCGCGCTGGAACGATCCGGACCCGTGATCTCTTCAATGTGAAGGTTGGGCGGACGAACCGGGCCGAGGTCCTCGTCAAAAACTCGTGCTTCGCGCGCGGGCGCTTCGCGGCGGGGTGGGGCGGAGCGCTTGAAGTCTGGCCGAGCCGGTCGTTCTGGGCGGGCTGGGCGATCTGATCTGTCCGGGCGTTCCGGCTTCTTCCAGGCGGGTTTGGGGGTGAAGGGACGGCTCGGAGCTGGCCGGGCTTCTCCGGTTGAACCTTCGGCAAAGCGCGCGGGCGGACGAACGGGGCGGTCGTCCTTCTTCCACGCCGGTCGTGCGGCGGAGCGGGCGGCTGGGCGTGAATCCTGACGGTCAAAGCTGCGTCCGGCGGGGCGATTGAAGCCAAAACTCGCTGGAGAACCCGTGCCTGTGCGGCTGGGACGCTCTTCTTCCGTGCGAGAGAAGCTGCGAACGGGATTGGGGGCCGAGGTGCGTCCAGCGGCGGGACGGAAGCCCTCCGCGCTGGGGCGGGCGGGGCGGAAGAATTTGTTGGCATCGCCGCTGGCGAAGGAGTCCGCTGAGCGGGCGGGACGGTCGGCGCCGAATTTTTTGGGGCGGAAGCCGCTTGGCCGGGCTGCGAGGTCGGGCGGCTGGGCCAACGGTGTGGCCGTGCGCGGACGGCTGCTGGGCTTGGGAAGGACCGTTGGCAGAAGGCCGGCGTCGAGCAGGTTGCGGCGGCGGAGTTCCTTGGATTTGGGGGTGCGCAGCTTACCTTCGGCAGTCAGCCGCAGCGCGGCCAGCTCCTCCGGCTGCAACTCGCGCAGGTTGCCCGGCTCCTGATCGAGGACCAGAGGGCCGTAACCGGTGCGGCGGATTTTTTCGACGAAGTGGCCGATTTCCTCGAACATTTTGCGCAGTTCGCGGTTGCGGCCCTCGATGAGAACGACTTCGTACCAGGGATTGTCGCCTTGGCGGACTTGGCGGATGCGGGCCGGAGAGGTGCGGATCTGGCGCGAGCCGGGAGCGCCCAGCGCGATGGAGACGCCGCCGCGAAGAATGTCGAGCTCGGCTTCGGTAGGCTGGCCGGCAACTTTGACGAGGTAGGTCTTTTCCACGCCGGAGGAGGCCTTGGTGAGGCGGTTGGCCAGCTCGCCGTCGTTGGTGACCACCAGCAGCCCTTCGCTCAGGTAGTCGAGGCGGCCAACGGGGTAGAGGCGCTCCTTCATCTTGTCGAAGAACTGCATCACCGTGGGCCGCCCCTCGGGGTCCTTGACGGTGGTGACGAAGCCACGAGGTTTGTTGAGGACGAAGTAGCGCAGGCGCTCGGGGCCCTGGAGGAGCTTGCCGTCCACGCGGATGTGGTCGCGGGCGGCGTCGGCTTTGGTGCCCAGCAAGGTAACGATCTTGCCGTTGACCTGCACACGGCCCTGCTCGATCAGCTCTTCGGCACGGCGGCGGCTGGCGACGCCGGCGGCGGCGAGAATCTTTTGCAGCCGTTCCAGCTTGGCGGGGGGACGCGGCTGGGGAATGAACACTGCGTCGCCTTCGGAGCCAGCGCTGTCTTCGTCTTCGGGCTCAGGGCCGTCTTCGGCTTCCGTTTCGGTTTCGTCTTCGGCCTGCGCTTCAGCCTCTTCGGCTACGAGCTCTTCTTCCGCCGCGGCTTCTACTTCAGATGCAAAGACAGCTTCGGCAGCGGTTTCAACTTTGGCTTCGATTGCTGCTTCCGGAGTGGCTTCTAACTTGGGTTCAGTGGCTTCAGTTGCTGTCGCTTCGGGCTTAATCTTTTTCTTCGTCATGGGGGTACGTCTCAGTTTCTGCCTGCTCTGTTGGGGGAGGCGCGGCAGGGGCGGCCTCTGCAAGGGTGGAGGGTTCGTTGCTGGCCGCCGTCTCGGCGGTCGCGGTGCGTTCAGGGGATTCTGCAAGCGGTTCCAGGCCTTCGGAGGGCGAGTCTTCCAGCGCCTCGCTGGCGGCTTCGTCAAACTCTGGGCCCAGGGCTGGATTAACTTTTTGCCCGGAGTCTTCGCCGGCTTCAGGCTCCGGCTCGTCCAGTTCGATCGCGGCCAGCTTCTCGAACTCCTCCATCGAGGGCAATTCGGCGACGTCCTTGAGGCCGAAGCGGAGTAGGAACTCGCGCGTGGTTTTGTAGAGGATGGGCCGGCCGATGACCGGCTTGCGTCCGGCGGAGGTGATCAGCTTGCGAGCCAGCAGCGAACCGAAGACGCCAGACGAATCCACGCCGCGAATCTCGTTGATCTCGGGGGCGGTGACGGGCTGCTTGTAGGCGATGATGGCCAGGGTTTCCAGAGCCGGCAACGAGAGCTTGAGCGCTGGCTTGAGGCTTTTGACGAAGAGGCTGACGGCGTCGTGGCACTCAGGCTTGGTGGCCATGCGGAAGCCGCCGGCAATCTCGCGAATCTCGACGCCGCGGCCGTCAGCGGCGTAGGATGCGATGAGTTCGTTGAGCAGTTGGCGAAGGAGGCCGCGGATCTCGCGGTCGCGCAGGCGGGCGATGCGCCGCAGTTCCAACTCGGCTTCGGCGGTCAGCTCGGCTTCCGAGGCGGACTCGGCTACCGGGGCGGCCGCGCCTTCCGGCAAGGCCTCTGCACCTTCGGGCGCGTCGAGGAGGCTCTCCGAGGGCGTTTCCAGACTCGCTTCCGCGTCTGCCGGGGAACTGGCAGGAATGTCCGAATTCAGTACAGTCTCAGCGGGACTCCCCGCGGAATCGATCTCCAGATCAAGGTTGTCGGGAAGGGCTGAATCCAGTTCCGGATAAAGCATTGCCGGCGCATCCAGGATGGCGAACTCCTCGCCCAGGTACGGTTGCAGGGCGGCCAGTCCGGCAGACGCGGCTTCCTCCTCCGCCTTCCATTCGAGGGCGTCGGCGGCAAAGAGGGCGGCGAGTTGGGCCAGTGTGACCGGCTCCTCCGCGGCGTAGATGACAGCTTCCAGCTTGGCTTTCAGGCTCATTTTGTAATAGGTACCTTCAATATCGTACCGGAAGTGGAAGAAATCTGCGCGCGGATTGAGGCGATATCGTCTGCACATGGCCGCAAAAAGGGCGTCCGGCAACGCCGAACGCCCTGAAAAACCATGGGTACGCCGCTTTATCTGACGTTTTGCTGAAATAATGGAACGAGTTTCAGCTCCTGCTGAGGTGGTCCCGGTTGTCCACGGAGGATGACGCGCTGACTCTGGCCCCGCTGAGCAGGGATGCAGGACGAGCAAGTTGGCGGGGCAGGTTACCGGGCGTCCGGCTCGACGGCGTTGCCCTCCTCGCCGGCAACGGCGATGCGCAGGGAGCGAAGAAAGCTGAGATCGTTCTGGGTAAAGGGCGGCTCGGCGCCGCTCTCGCCTGTTCCTGCCTCGGCCTCCTTGGCCTCTCTCGCGGCGACATCATTGAGGCCGATGGTGGCCTCCAGCATCAGCAGTACGTCAAAGCCATGCTGGCGGATATCCTGGACCACGCCGGCGATCTGCTCGCTCTCGATGACCGACTCGTGGATGGCCTCTCCCAATTGCTGAATGAGTTCGCGCAGACGGGTTGTCATAGGCACCTCCAGGGGCTGCGGCCGGCGCGCGTAAAAAGCGCCAGGCAGTGCAGGATTCCTCTACAGTACTTCCGTTACCGTTCGCTGGCAAGTGCGAATCATACGGAATCCGCCGAAATACGGTACGGCGACCGCCGCTGCTACCATCATATCGAAGATGAGACCAGAGAACATCGGGCGCGCACTGGGCATCGGGCTGCGGGTTGCCGGGCGGATCATCGGCCAGCGCCTCGCCGGCGGCGGGCAGAATGCCCCGGCACGCTCCGCCACCACGGCGCATACGGTTGTCGGCGCCGGAGTGCGCGGACGAGCAGACGGGCAGGCAGCCGGACGGGCTACGGCGGGCGTCGCGCGCGGCGTGGGCGGATTCCTGCGCCCCTTCCGTAGAATCGGCGGCATCCTGTGGCTGGAGGTGACGGGCGTCTTTTTCCTGCTCCCCGTGCTGGTCTTTGCTCCCAAGCTGTGGAGCACAAGGGCAAGCTGGGCTCACGGCCCCAATCACCGGACGTTTCTGCTCACCGCTGGAGTGATAGCCGTCTTTCTTTACCTGGGCGTAAGTTCATTCTGGCGCGCGCGGAAGCGGTGAGGCGGCGGCGCTACTCGGTGGAAAGCGAGGCAATACTGTCCTAAAACAATCGCCTGCGCCGCCTGATCACCCAAAACACTATGACCGTAAGAACCACCCCGATCAGCAGCCAGGCAAGGTCTTCGCTCGTGACACTGCTGTTCAAAGACCTGAAACCATGCCAGCGCATCAGCGCCAGCGCATTGCACAATCCAATCTCCATCTCTTCCTCCGCGGGCCGGCCTCAATGCTTACCCACTGCATAGGTAAGAGTCCGGCGTTGCCTCACGGGTTGCCTGCGATCTGATCCTGAGCCGGGACGCGGGGTTTGACCTCGCCGCGCCCACTCCCTATCGTGAAGAGAGTACAGCAAGTCGCACGAAAGGATTCTCCATGACCCTCCCAGCTTCGCCCATTGCCGCCACGCCGAAGAAGACCGCCCTCAACGCCGCCCACCGCGCGCTGAAGGCCAAAATGGTGGATTTTGGCGGCTGGGATATGCCGGTCGAGTACCCCGGCGGGCTGGTGGCCGAGCACCTGGCTGTCCGTAACTCAGTCGGCCTCTTCGATGTGAGCCACATGGGCGAGATCCGCTTTCGCGGTCCCGGCGCGCTGTCCGCCATTCAGCACATCACGATGAACGACGCCAGCCGCCTCCAGGACGGCCAGGCCCACTACTCCGCGCTGCTCACCCCGGAAGGCACGTTCGTGGACGACATTCTGGTCCACCGGCTCAGCCAGGACGACTATCTGCTGGTGGTCAACGCCGGCACCAAGAACAAAGACTACGCCTGGATTCGTGGGCAGGTGGGCGAGAGGCCGTCCAAATCTCCGTTTCAAATCAGCGACGACTCCGACAACTACTCGCAACTGGCCGTGCAGGGGCCGCGGGCGCTGGAAACCCTGCAAAAGCTGACCAAAGTCGATCTGGCTGCGATCAGGAACTATTGGTTTACCTTCGGCGAGGTTTGCGACGTGCCCCATGTGCTGATCGCGCGCACCGGCTACTCCGGCGAGGACGGCTTCGAGCTTTACCTGCCCTCGGAGGTACCGACGACGGAAAAGGTTTGGAATGCGTTGCTGGAGGCGGGCGCGGAGTTCGGCATCCGCCCCTGCGGCCTGGGTGCGCGTAACACACTGCGGCTGGAGGCGGGAATGCCGCTCTACGGCCACGAAATCTCAGACACCATCAATCCATTTGAGTCCGGCCACGAACACTGGCTCAAGCTCGACAAGGGCGAGTTCATTGGCCGCGAGGCGCTGCTGGCCGTGCAAGCCGCTGGCGGGCCCAAGCGCAAGCTCGTGGCTCTGGAAATGTTGGAGCGCGGCATCGCCCGCGACGGGTATCCGGTCCTCGACCTTGAAGGCCATGAGATCGGCGTCGTCACTTCCGGCTCGCCCGCGCCGTTTCTCAAGACCAACATCGCCTTCGCGCTGGTGCCCGCATCCGTAGCCGCCAGCGGCGAAGACGTGATGGTCCAGGTTCGCGCCAATCAGGTGCGGGCGAAGCAGGTTCCGGCGCCGTTCTACAAGCGGGCGAAAAAGTAGTTTGGAGTGGCCCAGGCCTCAGCTTTTTCCGATCAGGGCACCGGCCACAGAGGTTGATGGAATAACCCTCGAGTTTGCGCGTGTATCTCAATTCGTATACAATAATCTTAAGGATGGATTTATGCAGAGCGCTACTGAGATGATTCATGTTCGGATCGATCCGAAGCTGAAGTCGAAGGCAACGAAGACCTTTGGTGCGATGGGGCTCAGTCTCTCCGAGGCGGTGCGCGTTTTTTTGACGAGAGTGGCGACCGACCAGGCCTTTCCCTTTGAGCTTCGCGTTCCAAACGCCGAAACCGTCGCTGCAATGAAGGCAGGCGACCGGGGCGAGGTTGTGAAGTTCAACAATGTCGAAGAGCTGATGGCTGATCTCCATGCGGACGATTAAGGCGGAACAAAAATACCTCTGTTTTTTGAGATTTTTGCGCGATACTGGAATCAAGGTTGCTTAGGGAGGGGCGCATTGATGAAATTCATGAGATTTGTCCTCCTCGGCTTACTCGTTTTTCTGGTGCCGCTGAACGGCTACACTAAGGGTGCCTACGTTTCCAGGAGCACACATAGTTCGCATTCGACGAGGACAAATAGCTCGCACTCGTCGCGCCCATACTATGGTGGTGGGAAGCACACAGAATCCCACGGAGGGCAGTTCCCTGGTTCTACAAATGAACACCACAAGAATGGGCACTACCGCAGTCCTGTGACAGGGCAAGACCAATATGGGAAGCATAAGCCGTAGCACTTATATCATGGCACCCGGCGCGAGTCCATCATCATGGACTCGACGGGTATGTTATTAGAACAGCATGCAGCTTCTCATTGCCTCTTTTTTGGCATTGAAAGCGCAGGCATTGAATTGGAGGAAATTAATGAAGTTCCTGAGTGGCTTATGCACTTTCCTTGGTCTTGCAGTCTTAGCCTCAGCGTCACTTGCGCAAAAGAGATTCGAGCGGCCAGTTGTCAAGGTGTCGGACCCTCAGGCTTACACGTTCGTACGGAACGACGAAGTTGAATACCCGTCTCTGACAAAGGAAGGTCTTTCAGTCTCCTCTCTAGTATTCAGGGGAACGATGTTCTATTACGTTGAAGTCGTAATCAAGAACGATACCAGTGAGGATATTGTTGTCCCGGTGGGTGCTATAACGTTCGAAAAAACTGGTTACACAGTTGTGCAGGTCGATCCGCAGCAGGCCGCAGCGCAGCTGTCGCAACAGGCGGGAATAGCCTTCGTCCCAACTCCGCCACCTGTCGTTCAACCGGGTCAAACAACAACCACGTATTCAGGAACAGCTTCGACATATGGTAATCAAACGTACATCAACGGATCAGCAACAACGAGTACAGACAATTCAGGCCAAGCTGGTGCCAACTTTGGGAACGCAATTGGAAATGCAATCGCAGCGCACCAGTTCTACAAAGCTCAGCATGCTGCAATGCACCTAACAGAATTCTTGCACACATTTGGACAGACCGCTCAGGGTATTGTTGTGAAGCCTGGAGAGACCCGGACAGTTGTTTGTACATTCGAACAATTCAAACAGAAAAAGGCGCCATTTAGCGTTGACATTCGACTCGGCACCTCCCTCTTTGAATTCAAGTACAAGGAATAGCCGGATGTCCAGGTCTCGCATTTGAGACCTATGATTCCGCCTCATTCTAAAATTCAGTTTCTGCGGAGTTGTAAAGCATAGTTTGAGATGATTGAGGTTCATACTCTCTCAAGTCCGAAAATCCGTACCTGTAGCACCGGCCTCCCGCCGCATGGGGTTCGCGGTATCCCATATCTGGCGCGATGAGACTGCGCCAGATATGGGCCACCCAACTTTATTGGTCAGATCAGGTCACCCGCCCGCAGGCCGCGCTTGGTGAGGGCTGTACTTTGAGCGAGATTTACTTGCGTAATCGAGCGCAATCATCGCAAAGATGGTAATTGCTTCTACCCGGTAGTCTGAGTTTTGGTGGTATTTCGCTCCCGGGGCCGCATTTGTTGTTGTCATGAAATACCCTGTTTTGTGTGAGTTTCTTGATTTCATTCGCGGAGTGAAACGGATTGACTTTCATGGGTGGATTCTCCTACTTAGAAAGCTAACGTAATTTGAGGCAGGATGGAATGCTGAAATGGCAAAAAAGAAGAATCCGGAGACGTTTTAGTCAACAGAGAGAAGTTTGACGCCGGGTGCCCCAGGTCTCGCTTCTGAGACCTGGGAGCCGGTGAATCCCCTAAATACCCATACGAGCAATCCCTATACCAGTTCAATCGAAACCCGCCGCCCAACCATTGCCGCCGCGCGCTGCAAGCTCCCTAGCGTAATGTCATTCTTCGGATCGAGAAGGCGGTCCACCTGCGTGCGGCTGGTCTTGAGCAGCGCGGCCATCTTGTTTTTGGAAATCTTCTGTTGCTTCATCGCCTCGGCCAACTGCCATGCGACGACTTCCTTGATCGCCTCGGCCTGCGCCTCCTCGAAGATTCCCTCCGCCTTGAGAAAATCGTCGATGCTCGAACCCATTTGCTTTTTGCTCATCGTCATTCTGCACCTTATTTAGTACAACTGTACCTTATAATGTGCGGTACTACAAGCTCAATTCCCACCCTTCGCAAAAAGCGCGAAGAATGGGGCACCCAACCGTTTCATTGCGGCTTGGCTGGATGCAACGGCTGCGCTTGCGTCCGGTTTTCGCGAGCTGGAGCGCCGACTTCTATCGCTTCGCCGAGCGTCAGCGGCAGCTCCTGCTGCTGCGATTTGTACGACTCGTAGGCTCGCACGATGCGCTGCACCAGCATGTGGCGCACCACGTCGCAATCCTCGAAGTGGCAGAAGTGGATGCCCTCGACGCCGTCGAGAATGTTGATCGCGTCCAGCAGGCCNNAGGGTGCGGCCGCGCATGAAGGCCAGTGGGGCGACCTCGATGACATTCTTCTCCAGCATCTTGTCGACCTTTTCCGGGTCGAGCAGGTCGTAGAGGGCGTCATAGAGCGGGCGCAGGTAGGGGTCTACCTTTTCCTGGAGCGTGCCGGGCAGGAAGCCGAGGCGCTCGCCGGCCTCGACCGCGGGGCGGACGAGCACGATGCGGCTGACTTTTTTGGCGTTCATGGCGGCCACGGCCATGGCGACGGCCAGGTAGGTTTTGCCGGTGCCAGCCGGGCCGACGCCGAAGACCATGTCGTTCTGCTCGATGGCCTCGACGTATTTTCTCTGATTGATGGAGCGCGGCTGGACGGTGCGCTTGACGCCGGCCGAGCGCTGCTTGCCGCTGTCGGCCAGCGACTTCAGAGTGGTTGCGGGGTCGGCGACCACCAGGCGCAACAGGCCGTTCAGTTCGCCATTGTGGGGGTTGACGCCCTGCTTTCGCAGCGCGTCAAAATCTTGAAAAATCTGGCGGACGCGGGCCACGCCCGTTTCCGGTCCCTCCACATGCACGGCGTCGGAGCGCAGATCAATGCGCACGCCGAGCGAGTCTTCCATGAGCCTGAGGTTTTCATCGCGAGTCCCGAAGAGGGGCTCCAGGTTGGGCGTGATCTCCAAAGCGATCTTCAATGGGTTCGATGGCCTCCAAAAGGATGTGCGGTTGAAGTGCAGCGGCGGCGGGCAGGCGCTCCCGTCGCGGCTACAGAAAGAATATCGGCAGCAGGCGCGGCGAAGACAAGCGCAAGGCCGCAAGCGTGCCGGGCATACGTGAATTGGGAGGGAAAGCGCGAATCGTGGCGCAGGACCGAGCCGAAGCTCTGGGCTGTGGAACGAAACCGCGGGTTGGATATGGTTATCAAATCCGGTTTCAGTTTTCGTTATCTGGGCTTGAGAGTAGCGCGAGTGGAAGGGCGAGTCAATGCGTACAGCAAGGTATTTTTATGAAAAGTGTGCCTTGAAGGGTACTGGAGGGGCGTGAACCTCCCAGCTGCATCCGCATCGGGCAGTGCGCGGTACGCGGCAGGCACATTGACCCGCCGCCCGATTTCCCGTAGACTAAGTAATTGCGAGGGATGCGGCTTGAGTTGCATTCTGTGACCGCATTATCCCTGAGATTTAAGGATCATCAATGGCAAACCATGTATCGTCGCTGAAGCGCGCCCGCCAGACCGTAACCCGCACCGCGGTGAACCGCGCCAACCGCAGCCGTGTGCGCACCAGTCTGCGCGATCTGCGCGAAGCGCTCGTCAAGGGCGACGTGCCAGCCGCCCAAGCGCAGTATCGCACCACCGTCTCCACCCTCGACAAGAGCGTGCAGAAGGGCATTTTGCACGACAACACCGTCTCCCGCTACAAGAGCCGCCTGAATGCGCGGCTGAAGGCGCTGGTTCTGGCCAAGGCGTAGCGCGGAATCCATCGAATCCGCGACAGACGGCAGCAGCCGGGAAAACTTTCCGGCTGCTGCCGTTTTTTGCGCGCGATGAAGAACGGTCCGCTGCGAAAGCCGTGTCCCCGGCCTGCCCCCGGATGCGATGATAAGAACAGAACTCCCGCTCCCACTCTCGCGCGCGGCGCGAACACCAGGGGAAACGCCATGCGTCGTGTCGCGCTGATTTACAATCCGGCTTCCGGGCAGCACTCGCGCGGCCACCGCGCGGCCATCGACAAAGCGCTCGCCGTCCTCAGCGAAGCGGGCGTGGAAGCCGAAGCGCTGGAAACCATCGCGCCGGGCAGCGCCGGTGTATTGGCCGAGGAGGCAGTGCGCCGCGGCTGCGACACAGTCATTGCCTGCGGCGGCGACGGCACTGTCCATGAAGTCTTGCAGAGCCTGGCCGGAAGTCAGGTGGCGTTGGGCGTGGTGCCGCTGGGCACCGCCAATGCGCTGGCCGCGAACCTGGGCCTGCAAACCTCTCCCGCCAAGGCGGTTCGCAAGCTGCTCACCGCGCTCCCGGTGCGCCTCCCCGTGGGCAAAATTTTTTATCAGGACGCGGCCGGCGAAACCCGCTCGCGATTCTTCACCGTAGCCGCCGGCGTGGGCACGGACGCTTTCTTTTTCTCCCAGCTCGACCCCGCTCTCAAGCGGCGCTTCGGCTACTTCCTCTATGTCGTCGAGGCCTTCCACGTCTGGGCCACCCACACCTTCCCCCTCTTTGAAGCGACCTTCATCGAAGGCGCGAGCGCCCAGCCGCGCGTGGAAGAAATCTCCGAGGTTCTGGTGGTGCGCATTCGCAACTTCGGCGGCGCCATCAACAACTTCATCCCCGGCGCAACCCTGCACAACCAGCGCCTGCGCCTGGTAGCCTTCAAGACGCGCAGCCGCCTGCGCTACTTTGGTTTCCTGATCGCCTCCCTCCTTGGCCGCACCCGGTCAACGCCTGAGATTGAAATGATCGATGCCGTCTCGGTCGAGTGCCGTCCCCGCAACGGATCCTCGGCGCGCATCTTCGCGGAGGCCGATGGAGAGATTCTGGGGCATTTGCCGGTCCGCATCGAGATTGTGCCCGATGCTATCACGCTGTTGATTCCACCCAGCGCCAAGCCCTGAATCCTGCGCGATCCAGCCTTAACTCTTGGCGGCGAGTCGGGCTGCTGCTCATGAAAAATCCGCGACAGCCTGAACGCCGCAGTCTCTAAGTCAGACACCGCTGTCAAAGCTGTGCTAGAGTGGTACGCATTGAGCTATGAGTACAGCGAAGACCATTGGGCGGTACGAGATTCTCGATGAGCTGGGCCACGGCGCCATGGGCAGCGTCTTCCGCGCGCTCGATCCTGCCATGGGCCGCGTCGTCGCGCTGAAGACCATCCTGTCTGTTGCGCTGGCCAGCGAGCAGGGCGACGAGTACCGCCAGCGCTTCTACCGCGAGGCGCGCGCAGCGGGTGCTCTGGCTCATCCCGGAATTGTGCCCGTCTTCGACGTCGGCGAGCATGAGGGCGTGCCGTTCCTGGTGATGGAGTTTGTCAAGGGGGAGACCCTTGACTTTGCCATGAAGAAGGGCGAGCGGTTCTCGCTGGAGCGGGTTTGCGAGATTGGGGAGCAGATCGCCGAAGCCCTGGGATACGCTCACCGTAATGGCGTGATTCATCGCGACATCAAGCCGGCGAATATTCTGCTCACCTCGGCCGATGCTTATGGGAGCGAACGGCCGAAGATCACGGATTTTGGCGTCGCCAAGCTCATCGGCGGAGGGATCACCACCACCGGCCAGCTACTTGGGACCCCAGCGTTCATGCCGCCGGAGCAGTTTACCGGCGCGCTCATCGACGGCCGCGCCGACCTGTTTTCGCTGGGCGTCATCCTCTATTGGATGGCGACCGGAGAGCAGCCCTTCCCCGGCGAGACAATGACCGCGGTCTCCTACAAGATTGTCCACACGGAACCGGTTCCGCCCGCAAAACTGAATCCCGCCATTCCTCCCAAGCTGGAGAGCGTGATTCTCAAGTGCCTGGCCAAAAGCCCCGCGAACCGCTATCAAACCGGCGAGGAGCTTGCTCAGAACCTGGCGCTGCTATGCGCCGATTCCGAGGCTTTGAGCTTGCAGTCGACTGCGCCGCTGGCCACTGGAACGGGAAAAGCATCCGAGGAGACCTTCGATCTGAATCCCGGCCAACCGTCAAAACCTCTTCCGGTGACCGAGATCACGGCATTGGACATACCGCCTCAGCCGGCAAAAAAGCATGGCGCGCTGCTGGTCGCGGCGGTTGCTCTTCTGGTTGCAATGGCCGCGGGCGGCGGGTATATGCTGGCGCATCACAAGCAGCCTGCGGCGCAACTGGCGAACTCGGTGGCAACGGCTGCAGCGCAGCCGGCGATGACGCCGCTGCCGGCATCCACATCCGAACCGGAGACGGCTCCAATGGTGGCAAAAAAACCTGCCGGAGGGCATCCCGCTCCGCCGGCCGCATTGCCCGTACCGCCGGTCGCATTGCCCGCTCCCCTCGCCCAGACCCCCTCCGTGGCCTTCGATCCAAAGACGCTTGATCCCCGGCAGAACACCCGTTTGAAGCTGGAGTTGGATCACTTTCCGGCTGGCATGGCCTTCACCATCGCCATGAATGGCAAGACCTATTTCAAAGGCTCTGCGGGCAATAAGGCGGAGTATGAAAACCTGCTTGTTCCGCCGGGGGTGCATGAATTCCGCGTCACGGTCCGCGGCGGCGGCGTGCAGAAGGCCTCGAATATCGTCAGCGCCGAGTTCCTGGCAAACAAGCGCATGGTCTTGAAGGTTGAGTTCCGGCCTCCGGTCAACGGCTCTTCCGGAGCATCGCCTGCCCTCGATCCCGCCGCGCGGATCGTCGCTTCCCTCAAGGCGGAGCGCTTTTTCAATTAGTGGTGTTTCACTCAAGCTGGTTCCGGTGGGCACGCCGGTCGAGATTCGGCCATAGACAGGCTTAGCATCCGGCCCACGCCAGCGACTCTGCGAAAATGGAGTAGATGCTCTCCCTGCAAAATGCCGGCAAGCGGTTTGGGCCGCGNNTGTTTCTGGAAGCCAACTGGCTGATCCGAAGCAAGGAAAGAACTGCGCTCGTGGGGGCCAACGGGACTGGCAAATCCACCATCATGAAGGTGCTGGCCGGCATGGAGACGCTGGACTACGGCGGCTTGCAGCAGACGCGCGGCATGAGCATCGGCTACCTGCCGCAGGAGGGGCTGGCGCTGGCCGGCCGGACGGTCTTCGAGGAGTGCCTGACCGTCTTCGACGAACTGCGCGAGATGGCCCGCGAGGTGGAACGGCTGGGCGGGCAACTGGCCGTGCTCGATCATGAAGGCGCGGAGTACGAGGCCGTGGCGGAGCGCTACTCCATGCTGCAAGAGCGCTTTCATGCGCTGGACGGCTACGCGCTGGACGCGCAGGTGGGCGGCGTGCTGACCGGCCTGGGCTTCGGCAAGGAAGATTGGACGCGGCAGACCAACGAGTTCAGCGGCGGCTGGCAGATGCGCATCGCGCTGGCCAAGCTGCTGCTGGCCAAGCCTAACTTGCTGCTGCTGGACGAGCCGACCAACCATTTGGATCTGGAGACGCGTAACTGGCTCGAAGACTATCTGAAGAGTTATCCCTTCGGCTATATTTTGATCTCCCATGATCGTTATTTTCTGGATGTAACCATCGATAGAACCGTGGAGATATGGAATAAACGGCTGAATATCTACCAGGGAAATTACACAAAATACCTCAGCCAGAAAGATGAGCGGCGTACGCAGTTACAAGCAGCCTACTGCAACCAGCGCCAGCAGATCGAGCACCTGGAGGCCTTCATCAACCGCTTCCGCGCGCAGGCCACCAAAGCCAAGCAGGTACAGTCGCGCATCAAGGAGTTAGAAAAAATCGAGCGCATCGAGATTCCCGAGGAGGAATCGACGATTAACTTCAAGTTTCCCCAGCCGCCGCCCTCGGGGCGCATGGTGGCGGAGGCCGATGGACTTACCAAGAGTTATGGCTCAAAGTTAGTTCTTAATAATGTACGCTTCTCCGTCGAGCGCGGCGACCGCGTGGCGCTGGTGGGCGTGAACGGCGCGGGCAAGTCCACGCTGATTCGTTTGCTCACAGGCGACGAAGCGCCCACCGGCGGCGTGGTCAAGCTGGGGCACAACGTGGTGAGCGAGTACTTTGCGCAGGACCAGTACAAGGTGCTGGACGGCGACGCGCGCATGCTGGACGACCTCAGCCGCGCCGCGGTCAAGGTGCCGGAGTCCGCATTGCGCTCGCTGCTGGGCTGCTTTCTCTTCAGCGGCGACGATGTTTTCAAGCCGCTGGGCGTGCTCTCGGGCGGCGAGCGCAACCGCTATGCGCTGGCGCGGATTCTGGTTTCGCCGTCGAATTTTCTGCTGCTCGACGAGCCGACCAACCACCTCGACATGCGCGCCAAGGACGTGCTGCTCGACGCTCTGGCGGCCTTTAGCGGCACGGTGGTCTTCGTCTCGCATGACCGCTATTTCATCGACCGGCTGGCTACGCGGGTGCTGGAAGTGGAAGGCGGCGCGGTGACCAGCCACGAGGGCAACTATGAAGATTATTTGCGCTGGAAGAGTCTTGCAGACGGTAGCCTTTCGGTTGAAAGCACGGCAATAGAAAAGCCGCAAGAGCCTGCCGCGAAGAACGGCAATGGGACTGGAGCTGAGGCCGACGCGGCGAAGGAGCGCCCACGCCGGCTGAATCCCATCAAGCAGAAGCAGATGGAGGAGCGCTGCGCGTTTCTGGAAGAGGAAGTTCCGCGCATTGAGGCTTCGATTGCGCACACCGAGGAGCAGTTGGGGGTTTATGTCAGCGCCGCCGAGACCGAGCGGCTGATTGCGCTGGCCGGGGAGTTGCGCGCGCAGTTAGCCGCGTTCACCGATGAGTGGGAAGAGCTGATGATGCTGCTGGAGGGGTAGAGCGGTTCTCCAATAAATATGTCCTTACCGATTCTATTGAAGGTGGCTTTTTCTTGAGGAAAAAGCCACTCTGCGGCGTGGTTTCGGGGTACAGCAATTGGAGAACCGCTATAAGAAACGCTCACCTGATTCGCAAATTTATATAGTCCCTCTTGCCATGAACGGCATCCTGGTACTATGCTGTTCTTATGCGTCGATGTCGCTAACACCGCCCTGGTGCCAGACACGATGCGGGTGTGCGCCTTATTCGCGCGCGGAATTCCCCATCTGACAGCTCGACCCTTTCACCCCTGAAAATTGAATCGCAACCGTCTGGGATCGCATCCCGGAAAGAGGAGATCATCATGGCGCACATCGCTGCAAATGTCACAGAACTCATTGGTAAAACCCCTTTAGTCCGGCTGAACAAAGTGGCGGCCGGCTTGCCCGCAACCGTCGTAGCCAAGCTCGAAAGCCAGAACCCGGTTTCCAGCGTGAAGGACCGCATCGGCCTGGCGCTGATTGAGGCCGCCGAGAAGGCCGGCAAGATCAGCCCCGGCAAAACGGTGCTGATTGAGCCGACCAGCGGCAATACCGGCATTGCGCTGGCTTTTGTGGCCGCGGTCAAGGGCTACCGGCTGATTCTGACGCTGCCGGAGACGATGAGCCTGGAGCGNNCTGCAGCAGTTCAACAACCCCGCCAACCCGGCGATTCACTACGCGACGACCGGCCCAGAGATCTGGGACGACACGGACGGCAAGGTGGACATTCTGATCAGCGGCGTGGGCACCGGGGGCACCATTACCGGCGCGGCGAAGTACATCAAGGAGCGCAAACCGGGATTCAAGGCCATCGCCGTGGAGCCGACCGATAGCCCGGTGCTGAGCGGCGGCAAGCCGGGACCGCACAAAATACAAGGCCTGGGCGCGGGGTTTATTCCGAGCGTGCTGGACATGAGCATTGTGGATGAGGTGGTGCAGGTAACGAACGAGGAGTCGATTGCGCTGGCTCGCCGGCTGCCGCTCGAAGAGGGCCTGTTTGTGGGCATCAGCTCGGGAGCGGCGGTGGCGGCGGCGCTGAAGGTGGCCGCGCGGCCGGAGAATGCGGGCAAGCTGATCGTGGTGGTGCTGCCGGACTTCGGCGAGCGCTATCTGTCGAGCATTTTGTTCGAGTCGCTGCGCCAGCAGGCGCTGGCTCTGCCGGTGGAAGCGATTACAGTATAAGTAGCCCTTCGGACTAACTAAAAAGTTGGGTGCCCCATCCTTTTGCGTTCTTTGCAAAAGGGTGGGAAACCTCAACCCTCAACCGTCCTCATTCGACAGAAATATTTCAAGATGCCTCTCTTTGCCCGCGTCCGCGAAGACATCAACTCCGTGCTGGAGCGCGATCCGGCTGCGCGCTCGCGGCTGGAGGTCTTTCTCTGCTATCCGGGGCTGTGGGCGGTGTGGATTCATCGCGTCTCGCACCGGCTGTGGGGCTGGCGTCTGCGGCTGCTGGCAAGGCTGCTCTCGCAGGTGGGCCGCTTTTATACTGGCGTCGATATTCATCCCGGCGCGCTGCTGGGCCGGCGTCTCTTCATCGACCACGCAACCGGGGTGGTGATCGGCGAGACCTCCATCGTGGGCGACGACGTGACAATGTACCAGGGCGTGACGCTGGGCGGCACCGGCAAGGGCCACGGCAAGCGCCATCCGACGGTCTGCGACGGGGTTTTTGTGGGCAACAACGCCAACCTGCTGGGCAATATCACGATCGGCGAGAATTCGCGCGTGGGCGCGGGGTCGGTGGTGCTCTCCGACGTGCCGCCCGATTCGACGGTGGTCGGCGTTCCGGCGCACATCGTCTACCGCAACGGGCAGCGAGTGCTAATTACTGATCCGCACGACATCAAGGATCCACTCTCCGATTCGCTGATTGCGCTCGCGGCTCGCGTGGAAGAACTGGAAGAGCGCCTGGGCGGCAAGCCCCAACAGGCAGAGCAGTTTACCGCCGAAGCCGCCGAACGCGAAGCCTACCGCGAAAAGCTGGAGCGGCTGCGCCAGTACGTCTCGATGGGCGAAGGGATTTAGTTTTCGCCGTATTGCTCGCCGCTCACCTGCTCCATCCAATCAACGGTCTTGCCATCAAGCTTTTCCTGAATGGCAAGATGGGTCATCGCCGTCGATGGCGCCGCCCCGTGCCAATGCTTTTCTCCCGGCGCGAACCAGATGACATCGCCGGGCCGAATCTCCTCGATGGGACCGCCCCAGCGCTGCGCGCGGCCACAGCCGGAGGTGACGACAAGAGTCTGTCCGAGCGGGTGCGTGTGCCAGGCCGTGCGAGCGCCGGGCTCGAAGGTGACGCTTGCGCCGACGACACGGGCGGGATCGGGTGAATCAAAGAGCGGGTCCACCCGCACCGTGCCCGTGAAGTAATCTGCCGGTCCCTTGTAGGAAGCCTGAGAACCGATTCGTCTGATCTCCATTTTGTATCTCTCCTTTGCCATCTACAGCGCCTTACCCATTTCATACGCTTGTTTCATGGCACGGCTTCCCAGGATAGCGCCGATCTCCCATGCGCCCGCGCCATAGACGATGCCTTTCTCTCACAGCGTAATCAGCTCGTACTGATCCTTGCCCATTTGCAAGGTCTTCATGTATTCAAGCTGGTGCAATCCGCTTCGCGACTCAATGCGCTCTGCGATATCGTGTCGTTGCAGGTCAGGTTGTGCGTAGAGCAGATCTATCGAGGCTTTGTCGATGGCCAGAATATCCTGTGAACCGAGAATGCCGATGTCGTTGCAGGTCGGTTTCATTCCGTGCGGGTCGCAATCGCAGTCCACGGAGATATTCTTCAGGACATTGATATAGGTGATGTGCGAACCGAAATGCCCGGTGATCCCTTTGCCCGACTCGACCATACGCTCCAGAAAGAGCTTGCCTGTAGGCCACCCCTCGCCGTGAATCTGCCGCTTGCCCACCTGTCCGGACGCACAACCAATGGCGATATTTTTGAGGGACCCGCCAAAACCTCCCATAATATGGCCCTTCAAATGTGTGTAGACGAGGAGGGATTCGTAGTTCAAAAGGTGTTTGCCCACGGCGATCTCTGTGAGATGTACACCCGGAGTGAAGGGGTGCTCCGTCAACGTGGGTGATGAAAACTTATCAAGAAACTCACGCATGCCCGGAATCGGAAGCATCGCATCGCCGTCGGCGTCCATGATGTCGACCGGACAGAAACTGAATCCGTTGGTTTTCAAAGTATCTCGATGAGTTGCCGTGTTTTGCCTCGGGCTTGGATAGAGGACGTTGCATTCCACAATGGTGCTGTTCGGGATCTGAGCCTGCAATCCCTTAATGAGTTCGATAGGAAGAAGGTTGGGTCCATGCGGCTCGCCGCTGTGCAGTTTGATAGCGATTTTGCCGGTCATACCCCCGTTGATTTTGGCGTAGATTTTCAGCAATCCGCTGACGCTGATGTCCTTCGTAAAATACACCGGGGATTTGTCTTGTGAGGTTGTGGCGCTTGCAAGATTACTCAAGTCGATAGCGGCAACACCACCCAGAGCAATCGCATCATTCTTCAGAAGGACGCGAAGCGGCTTTTGGCTCTTCATGCTTGTCTCCTTTCGGTAAGGGACGATCATATCAAGACAAAGCCGCTCATCGTCCGGTCATCTTTGCTCAGCGGCCGGTCACCTTCTCCAGCGCCTCCGGGTAGCGCGCACCTTCCACCTGGATCTGCGAGAGAGCGGTTTCGATCTGGCGCAGGTCTTCGGCGGAGAGCTCGACGGCCGCGCGGAGCAGAGCGATGGAATCCTTCTTCTCCGGGAATGGCGCGTAGGAAAAGGTCATTCCCATGCAGCCCAGGCCGAGCGCCGATACTTCCAGTCCATTTTTTCCGAGTGTGCGCTTTTGCATTGTCTCTCCTTTTGAAAGGCGGTTGGCAACTCTATGAGTGTTGCTTGGATGTTAGCGATTCGTCATGCGCTCCACCTCTTCGGGGTACCGGCCGCCTTGAACCGTAACCTGTGAGGTAAGGCTATCGAGTTCGCGGAGATCCTCCGGGGTGAGTTCCAGGGCAACGGCTCCGATGTTCTCCTCGACGCGCTTCAATTTTGTGGTGCCCGGAATGGGAACGATCCAGGGCTTCTGATGGAGCAGCCAGGCGAGCGCTATCTGCGCGGAGGTTGCATTCTTCCGCGCCGCGAAGGCGGAAAGCAGATCGACCAATGCCAGATTCGATTTCAGCGCATCGGGCGCAAAGCGAGGCAGATAGCCGCGGTTGTCCTCTTTGTTGAATTGAGTTTTCTCTGTAATCGACCCCGCGAGAAAGCCCCGCCCAAGCGGGCTGAAGGGAACAAAGCCGATACCGAGTTCCTCCAGCGTTGGCAGAACTTCTTCCTCGGGGCGCTTCCACCATAGCGAGTACTCGCTTTGCAGCGCGGTCACCGGCTGAACGGCGTGCGCCCGGCGGATGGTTTGCACGCTGGCTTCCGAAAGGCCGAAGTGCCTCACCTTGCCTTCCTGAATCAAGTCTTTCACGGCTCCTGCCACATCTTCGATTGGCACCTCCGGATCGACGCGGTGCTGATAGAGCAAGTCAATCGTCTCCACCCGCAGCCTCTTTAGCGAACCCTCGACACTTTCCTTGATGGTTGCGGGGCGGCTATCTAACCCTGGGGCAGATTTGCCATGAGCATTCAAAACGAACCCAAACTTTGTTGCGATCACCACCTGCTCCCGCACCGGAGCCAACCCTTCGCCGACAACCTCTTCATTGACGAATGGACCGTACACCTGTGCCGTATCGAAAAATGTAATACCCCGTTCGACCGCTCCCCGCATCACGGCGATCATCTCCTCTTTGGTGCCAGCCACCGGGCCGTGGCCTTCACTCATCCTCATGCAGCCCAGGCCGATGGCCGATACTTCCAGATTGCTGTTTCCCAATGTGCGTTTTTTCATTGTGTTTCCTCATCCGTTGGTCAGAACCGAAGCCTCTCACCACTGTCCTTCACCATCCAAAGACTACAGAAGAATCTCGTTCGAACGGTATCCAAATCCTGCCAACTTATTGCCTATTCCTGTCGATGCGCAGATAATTTATGCACACTGCCCCTCATTCAGTGCTACGTTGGATTTGAAGGAGCGATGCGATCCAAGTGGCTAAAGAATTAGATGCAAGCGAAGAGCCAAGGGTGGCCGGAATGCGGGCCGTACTGGCAAGCAAGATTGCCGCCCACATCCATGTGGAGGGACCGATGGCCACCGATCTGCCGGGCCTGAGCTTCTCCCGCCATAGCGCGCCCTCCGAGTGCTACTCCGCCGCCTACGAGCCGGAACTAGTCGTCTTTGCTCAGGGCGAGAAGCGCATCACCGTCGGCGGCACGACCCACCTCTGCGATGGTTCCACCTTTCTGTTGACCTCGGTCGATCTGCCGGTCTTGGGCCAGTTCACAAAGGCGTCCATGGATGAGCCATTTCTGGCTCTGATCCTCAAGCTCGAAATGCCCGTGGTGCGCGAGATTCTCAGCCAGGATGAGTTCCTGGTCCCCGAGGTCTCTTTCGGAGCGCGCGGCATGGCAGTCGGCAAGACCCCGGTCGAATTGCTCCGCGCTTGCTGCCGCCTGCTGGACCTTCTGGACACGCCCCAGGACATTCCCTTCCTCGGCAGCCTGATGCAGCGGGAGATCCTCTACCGGCTGTTGCGCTCGCCGCTGGGCAGGCACCTGCGCGCCATCGCCACGCTGGGCGAGCAGAGCAACCGTACGGCCCAGGCCGTCGCCTGGCTCAAGGCAAATTACGAAAAGCCTTGCGCATCGAAGAATTGGCCTCCGTGGCACAGATGGGCGTCTCCACCTTCCACCATCATTTCCGCTCGCTGACCGCGATGAGCCCGCTGCAATACCAGAAGCGGCTGCGCCTGCACGTAGCGCGCGTGCGCATGATGACGGAGGGCAAGGACGCCGCCAGCGCCGCCTTCGAGGTCGGCTATGAAAGCGCCAGCCAGTTCAACCGCGAGTACAGCAGGTTCTTCGGCGCGCCTCCCATGCGGGACATCAAAGCCCGTCAACTCGCCAGCGTCGCGACGAGCCGCGATTCACTGCTGGCATAGTCATCGCTTGAAGAGCCGCGACCGTCGTGCATAATGCCAATTTGCCGTCCCAGGTAGAGTATTCGTTTAGAGAGTATTTTCTATTGGTGCGGAATTCGGCGTGGACCGGGAGGTCCACGCGACAGCCGGCCAGGAGGCCGGCGCTACCTGTTCTTGCAGCGACCAGCAACCTTGACCCAAGCAGGAGATCCACTCGATACCAACAGGCAAAATGCTCTAGTATGCTCCTGGAACGAACGGCGGCGGAGGCGGTGGATCAAGCAGATCTCCGAGCGCCTGGTAGCGGCCGCCGTAGAAGATCAGAGCATACTCGCGCAACCCCGTGCTCAAAGGCCCTCCAAGGCAAATGCTTGCCAACAACGCGAAGCCAAATGCAACGACACCGAAGAAGACCTGGAGAAGAATGCCGATCAGCGCGGAGGCTCCGGTGGCATCCGCGAAGGCCGAGTGAATCGCATAGACAATTGCCGCAACCGAGCCGGCCACCATAAGCCCCGGAATCACCAGCACGATCAACAGAGCAACCATGGCAATCACCGGCAGGATCAGTCGCAGCAGCGCGTACACCGCAAACTGGCTCTTCTCCGCCGTGATGCGATCCCACACCTCTTGCCACGCTTCGCCGGCCGTTGCGTCCTCCAGCGCGTAATGCGGCAGCATCCAATCGCGCAGGATCACGTCGAGCGCAAAGCCTGCCAGCGCCAGCAGGATCAGGACCGGAATCAAGGGCAATACCAGAGAGAGCAACAGCCCCCAATCGGGCGGCCCGCCGGGCGGAGTCTCATGAAAGAGCCGAATAAATCCGGCTACGAAGGGAAGCGCGACCAAGACCACCAGCAGCAAGAAGCCAACTCCCACCCCTAGATTCAGCCAGAAAAAGCGCGTCGCCTGCTCCCGATAGAGTCGCCATCCGGGGCGAATCTCTTTGATGTTGTGAGTCAGGCAATGAAAGAAAGCGAAGCGCAGCCGCGTGATCAGATAAAAGGCCACAAGGGAGAGAAGCATCGCGAGCAGCACGGCCACCACAATCGCCGCGATCCACACAGGAGGGATGTTGAACGGCGAATTGATCATGGGGCCCTGTCCCGTCGATGGACCTCCATGCTGCGAGGAACGGAGATTGCTTCCGATCCCCTCGGTGATGATGGCGACCAGGCCCAGCTTCAGATAGGTTCCCCAGCGGAATGGCCTGAAAAGGAACTCCCTGGTGCGTTGAATGGCAAGCGAAACGGAATCCGGGGCGGAAATGAATCGCATTGGTCTCCTTTGCTGATTAGGCACAGCGTATCACAGAGTTACGAAAAACCTGAGTGCGAAGTTCCCCAACTGGGTATGGACTGGCCTTAATCCAGAAACTTCGGCTAAGTTTGCGCCGCCCACCACGCATCAAACGCCGCCAGCGAGCGCTCACATTGCAGCCGGTGGCGCTCTTTCTTATCGCGCACCTTCTTGCGCAGCTCCTCATCCAGCGGCTCCAGCAGGTCGAAGGTCATGTTCGCAGGCTGGAAGTTCTTGGCATCGGCGTGAGTAATGTAATGCACCAGAGAGCCAAGAGCCGAAGAACGCGGCGCGGGCGTGGGTTCTGCTCCGTGCGCTAACTTGGCCGCATAAATCCCCGCCAGTAATCCGGTGGCAATCGACTCGGTGTAGCCCTCCACGCCCGATAACTGCCCGGCAATCAGAATCCGCGGCGAAGATTTCAGCCGCAGCGTTTCATCCAACAAGACCGGCGCGCAGACATAAGTGTTGCGATGAATCTGCCCATAGCGCAGGAAGCGAGCGTTTTCGAGGCCGGGAATCAGCCTCAGAACCCGCGCCTGCTCGCCAAACTTCAGATGATTCTGGAAGCCGACAAGGTTATAACTGTCAGCGCGCAGATTCTCCTTGCGCAGTTGCACCACGGCCCAGGGCGTTTTGCCGGTGCGCGGATCGCGCAGGCCAACCGGCTTCATCGGGCCAAAGCGCAGCGTATCCCGCCCCCGCCGGGCAAGAATTTCGATGGGCAGACAGCCCTCGAAGTAATCCGCTTTCTCCCACTCCTTGGTCTCCGCCGGCTCGGCGGCCAGCAGGGCATCCAGAAAGCAATCGAACTCCGCGCGGTCCATCGGGCAGTTTATATAGTCTGCCGTCCCCTTTTCCCAGCGCGCGGCAAAGTAAACCCGCTCCATGTCGATCGAGTCCGCCTCGACAATCGGCGAGATCGAGTCATAGAAGGCCAGGTGGCCGGAGCCGGTGATGCGTTCAATCTCCGCGCTCAGCGCATCCGAAGTCAGCGGGCCGGTTGCCAGAATGGTGAGCGCGTACTCGCTCTCCGCCTCCAGCCTCGTCACCTCTTCGCGGTGGACGCGAATCAGCGGCTCGGCGGCAATCGCCTCGGTAATCCGCCGCGAAAACTCAACGCGATCCACTGCCAGCGCGTGGCCGGCCGGCACCGCCGTCTCATCGGCGATGCGCATCAACGCCGAGCCCGCCCGCCGCATCTCCTGCTTCAGCAGCCAGGGGGCCGTGTTCGGCGATTCGCTCTTGAGCGAGTTGGAGCAGACCAGTTCGCCGAACTCCGCCGTCTGGTGGGCCGGAGTCAGCCGTGGCTTGCCGTCCACCATCGCGCGCATTTCGTAGAGGTCCACCGCGCAACCCAGCCGCGCCGCGGTCAATGCCGCTTCCGGCCCGGCCAACCCTCCGCCAATGATGCGTACCACCTGCGGTGGGGCTGTCGCCTTCGGCTCGCAGAAAGCAGTGGATGGATCGCCCTCACATTGATCGCTGCGCAAATTCATGGCTGCTGTCCTTCCATCCCAGCCAGCCGCCGCAGCGCCTCGCCCGTTACCCGCACATTCCTCCACTCATCCAGAAACTCGCCGCCCACCGCCCGGTAAAAATCGATGGCTGGCGTATTCCAGTCCAGAACCGCCCATTGCAGCCGCGCGCAGCCTTTTTCCACCGCAATCGCCGCCACCCGTTCCAGCAGCAATTTGCCGATCCCCAGCCCGCGCAACTCCGGCTCAACGAAGAGGTCCTCCAGATAAATCCCCGGCCCCACCCAGGTCGAATAATTGAAGAAATAAAGCGCATAGCCCGCCGTCCGGCCGTCGTGCTCGGCGATCAGGCAGAAATAAAAAGGATTGGGACCGAATCCCTCGCGCTCCAGGCTCGCTTCAGTCGCCGTCACGGCCTCCGGCGCGCGCTCATAGGCGGCCAGCGCGCGAATGAACTCCAGAATCCGCGGCACATCCGCGCGCACAGCCGGGCGTATCGTCGTTGTCATGACTTCATGCTAATTCAACCGGCGGATGGATCAGGCAACTCATCCGGCCATTGCTGAGCGCCGTGCAACACGCGCAAAATCCGCACCGTATCGTCAGCAATGCGATAGGCGGCAATATAAGGCGTTCTGGAGATGACCAACTCTCGCGTTCCTTCAATCCGGCCCGGACGGCCCATCTCCGGAAAGCGCGCCAGTTTCTCTACGCACGCCTGAATGCGGTCGTCGACTGAGACTGCGGCGCGAGGGCTGTCCGCCTCGATGTAATCGAAGATCGCTTCACGATCAGCCAGGGCAAAGACCGACCATTCCAGGAGCATGGACTACCTCGGCTCTTTGAGTAGCGCGGCAGAGCGCCTCTTGGCAAAGTGCGCCTCAACCTGCTCGTGAGGGATCGCCGGGCGCGGGTCATCCAAGGCTTCCAGAACCTTGGCGCGGAACCAGGCATCGTGTTCGGCGGCATTCTGGACCAGCGCAAACGGAAGAGCGCCTTCATTGGCCGTTCGCGTCAGAAGGATCCGCACTGCATCGGAAACGGTGATCCCCATCTCGCCCAGCACCGCTGCAGCGCGTTCCTTCACGGCAGGGTCGATCCGTGTTTGCACTAACGCATTTGCAGCCATGACAGAGACTCCTCTTATTAAATGTAATTCATTTGCATTACAAATGCTCTACTTTATGCAAAGTTTCCGCCCTCACCGCCAGCGGAAGATGCGCAGCGAGACGGCAAACGCCGCCGCCGCCCACACCAGCAGAATCGCCACTGGCGCGGCCAACTGTCCCAGGCTCATCCCTTGCAGCATATTCCCGCGCAGCGCGTCGATGGCCGCGGTCAGCGGCAGCGCCCGCACCAGCGGCTGAATCACCGCCGGAAAGCGCGTGGCGGAAAAGAAGATGCCGGAGAGAATCCACATGGGCAGCATCACCAGGTTCATCAGCCCCGACACGGCCTCCATCGTTTTGGCGCGCGAGCTGACCAGCAGCCCGATTGCTGAGAATGACAGCGAAGTCAGCACGCACAGCAAAGCCAGCTCCCACAGCGCCCCGCGAAAAGGCACGCCGAAGACCAGCCGCGAAAAACCAAGAAAGACCACAACCTCGACGATCAGCAGCAGCAGCCGCGAGAGCAGAAACGAGGCCAGAAACTGCCAGCGCGGCATCGGCGACGCCACCATCCGCTTGAGCAGCTTCTTCTGCCGCGCATCGACGATGGAAAAGCCCAGNNACAAAGTCGATGTAGCGCGCGCCGGTCTCATGCACCAACTGGTCTTCCGCGCGCACAGCTTCATGCCGCCCCGCAGCCGTCTGAATCGCCCGGTCCGCCACGAGCCGCGCAGTCCGCGCATCGGGGTTGGTGTCGTCGAATTTGTACTCGATCCCCTCCGGCCTCTGAATCGCCAGCAGCAGAATGTTGCCCGTGGCCAGCGCGCGCGTCCCCGCGGCCTCGTCCATCGTTGCCGCCGTCAGCCCTTTGTCGCCCGCCAGAGCCTGCGTCAGTTGCGCCGTCGTCGCGCCCACCTGCAACACATCCGCCGGCCGGTTGCGAAAGGCAATCCCCAGCCCCATTGCCAGCAGAATCGGGAAGAGAAAGGTCCAGAAGATCGCCTCCGGCTCGCGCAAAAACAACCGGAAGCGCATCGAAGTCAGTTGAAAGAGAGAGCTGCTTTCCAATTTACTCATCGCGCAGTGTCCTCCCCGTCAGGCTCACAAAGACATCTTCCAGCGTCGCCGAGTGGGTGCGAAACTCGCTCAATTCCAGCCCCTGTCCGTCGAGCGCGGCAAAAATGCTGGGCACCGCGGTGTGCAGCTCGCCCACCGAAAGCTGATGCAGGCCCGCATCCACGCGGTGCGATTGCACCCCCGGAATCGCCGCCAGCAGCGCGGCGTTCACCTTGTCCGCCTCGCGCTCCGCCACGGCGAACTCCACCACGTGCTCCGCGCCCAGCGACGCGATCAACTGCTGTGTCGTTCCCTGCGCGATCACACGCCCATGGTCCATAATCGCCACGCGGTCGCAGAGCCGCTCCGCCTCTTCCATGTAGTGCGTAGTCAGAATAATCGTCCGCCCCGACTGCTTCAACTGGTCCACCAGATCCCACAGGTGACGCCGCGCCTGCGGATCAAGCCCGGTCGTCGGCTCATCCAGAAACAGCAGCTCCGGATCGCCGACCAGCGCGCAGGCCATGGCGAGCCGCTGCTTCTGCCCGCCGCTCAGCGTGCCCACGCGCGCACTCCGCTTCTCTTCGAGTTGCGCTCTCTGGATCGACTCGTCCACCGAAATTCCTTTGCGGTAAAAGCTGCGAAAGAGCCGCAGGGTCTCCTCGACAGTCAACTTGTCAGGAAACTGCGTCTCCTGCAATTGCACGCCGATTCGCTGCCGCAGCTCGGCGGCACCCGTGCGCCAGTCCAGCTCCATCAGTTCCACGGTCCCGGCATCGGCCTCGGTCAGCCCCTCGCAGATTTCGATGGTCGTCGTCTTGCCCGCTCCATTCGGTCCCAGCAAGCCGAAGCACTCGCCCCGCGCCACTTCCAGGTCCAGCCCATCCACCGCCGCCACGTCGCCAAAGGCCTTTCGCAGCCCGCGCAGCAGCAGCGACGGAGCGTTCCCGCCGGGGTCGAGCGTTAGCGTTGCGGCATTTCGTGAATCCGTCAAAGTGCATCCCCTCGCCCAAGAATAAGTATAGATACTCACTGCGTAGATTGCGTTTGCCGGCTGCGCGATTGGCGCCGGACGGCGGCAGCTCATGAATGAATGAACGCGCACCGAGGGCGGCTATCGTCGGATACTATTGAATATGCGCGACGAATCAAGATTGACTGCACTTGTGGCGCTGGCGGCAGGCGTTATCGCAATTTCCTGGTCGGCAATTTTTGTTCGCTGGACTCATATGCCCGGTGTTGCGTCCGCGTTTTATCGCGTATTCATTGCCGCTATACTTCTTTGGCTGATCCTGCTGATCAAGAGCGTTCCCGTTGCGCCCCTCACATGAGGGTCCGTTCTGCTGTCAAGTGTTGGAGGCGTTTTCTTCGCGGGAGACGTTGGACTATATAACATTGCTGTGCTTCGCACGGCTGCGGGCAGCGCGACTTTCCTCGCTAACAACGCTCCACTTATTGTTGGCTTGCTCACTTGGCTGATGACACGGAAGCTGCCATCACGGAGATTCTGGACAGCTCTGGTCATAGCCTTTTCGGGCGCATGCCTGATTGTTTCAATGGATTTCAAGCACCTTCAATCCGGATACTTCGCAGATCTGCTGGCTGTCCTGGCCTCCGTTTGCTTCGCATTCTACCTTCTGATTACGGAGCGGGTTCGCGAAGAATTGGATACAGCGATTCTGGCCGCGATGTCCACTACGGCCAGCGCTCTGGCTCTTCTTGCGTTTGCCGCTTGCGCTCATGTCTCGCTGATGGTACCGGCAGCCTCATCTTTTGCCTCATTGATCGGGCTGGGTGTTGTATGTCAGTTAGCCGGATACTATTGCCTGACCTATGCGTTGGGCCATCTTCCCGCGACGGACTCTTCCATTGTTCTGCTCGGCGTTGCGCCGCTCACAGCAGTGAATGCATTAATGATTTTTGACGAGCGAATGACCATACTCCAACTGCTTGGCGGCAGCTT
>PLPA01000102.1 GCA_003159355.1 Acidobacteriaceae bacterium
AGCGGTCATCGTTCCGGCGTTCAGCGCTGGGCCATCGTATTTGTTGCCGTCCTGGTTGTGGGCGCACTCGCCATTGGTTACTGGGCCTGGGACTCGAACAAGGCCGATACCGCGCTGGGCACGGCTCTGGACGCCTACACCGCGCCGCTGGCGCAGCCCGGCGCCCCGGCCACAGCGGGAGTATACGCGACAGCCGGCGATCGCGCGAAGGCTGCCAATCAGCAGTTTGCCGCGGTGGCTCAGCAGTATGGCTGGCTGGCCGAGGGCGCCAAGGCCCATTACTTTGCCGGCGTTACCTACGAGCAACTAGGGCAAAACGGCCCGGCTGAGACAGAGTTGAAGGTTGCGGCCAAGGCCTGGGACCGGAATCTCTCGAATCTGGCCAAGCTGGCGCTGGCCGGGCTCTATCACCAGACGAACCGCGACGGCGAGGCGATTGACCTCTACAATGCGCTGGCCGCCAAGCCGTCAGATACGGTATCTGCCGCAATTGCGCAGCTTGACCTGGCGGATTTGTATGCCGCGACCGGCAAGCAGGATCAGGCGAAGGCGCTATGGGCCAAGGTAAAGGACGCCGACAAGGAAGGCGCTGCTGGCTCGATTGCGTCACAGAAGCTGGGCGTCAAGCAGTAAGGAAGTGGATCAAAAAAAGAGACTCACGAAGCGAACAGCTTCGTGAGTCTCTTTTTTGCTCCGAAGCATGATTGTGTCCGAGCATAATTCCCTTCCCGCGCGTCTGGTGGACTATGAGCGCGGGCCAGGCAGTATTCTCAGGTTGGATGGAGATCGCGGAAAAAGCTATGTACGACGAGGCTCGCAAGCGCGCGGAAGAGCAGGCGCTCGCGGGGATGGCGAGCCAGTACACCGGAACGCTCTACCGGGTGGCTTACTCGGTTCTGCGCAACTCCGCTGACGCCGAAGACGCCGTGCAGGAGGCGTTTGTGCGCGTGCTGCGCCATCGCGATTCGCTTGCTGAGGTCCGCGACCAGAGGGTGTGGCTGATTCGCATTGTGTGGAACGTGGTGCTGGATCGTAAGCGCCGCATGAAGACCCGGCCAGAGACCGACGACGTGGCCGAGCTGGCGCGCGTGCTGCCGGCCGGCGGGCTGACCGCCGAGGAGCGCGTTGCCGCCGCACAGCACCACGCCCGCGTGCTGGCCTGCGTGGAGCAGCTTCCCGCCAAGGAGCGCCAGGTGCTGATGCTCTCCGCCTTCGAGGAGCTGACCAGCGTGGAGATTGCAGCGGTCTTGGGCATCACTGAGTCCAGCGTACGCTCGCGGCTCTTTCGCGCGCGCAACCTGATGGCCGGTTTGCTGGAGCACACAAGGAGTTTGCGATGAACGGACGACAGAGATCAGAGATCGGAGATCAGGGGTCAGCGACGTCCAGTCCGGCAGAAGAAACGCTGCGGCTGATCGCCCGGCTCTCCCCGCCGGAAGGGCTTGAGGAACGCGTGCAGGCTGGATTGCGCGCCAAAGGCACTGTACCGGGCAGGGCGCGAATTCTTCAATGGCCCATGGCGCTTCGCCTGGACAACTTCTGGATGCAGAGTTCCCTGGCGCGCATGGCTGCTGCGGCGGCGATTGTCGCTGTGGTGGTTGGTGGCGGATGGGGCGTAATCTCGCGCGTGCAACCCGCGCAGCCAGCCAGGGCCATCGCAATTCCCCCGCGCGCCTCCACGCAGGGCGGGTTTTCCAGCGCCGGAGCCATGCGCACCCCGCAAAAGCTCAACGGCCCAATCGTCGAACCTCCAGCCGTTGCGCATTCGGCCGCAGCCGCGCCGCCCGCAGCCAAGGCTGCCGGCAAGGGCGCGGCGCAGACGCCGGTTCGGCATGGCAAGTCTGCGGTAGCACACAAGTCCCTCGCTCGGCCCGCCGCGCCACCGGCAAAGTAGCGACTTACGCGCTCTTGGTTACCGCGCGGATGATCATACCCAGCAGAGCCAGCACCAGGGCGCCCCAAAAGGCCGCGCCGAATCCGCGCACATGAAAGCCTTGGACGATGCTCGATGCCAGCAGAATCATTAGCCCGTTGATGACTAGTAGAAACAATCCGAGTGTCAGGATGCTGATGGGGAAGGTAAGAATCTTGAGGAAGAAGCCGACGGTCGCGTTGAGCAGGCCGATTACCAGTGCCGCTACCAGCGCAGGCCCCAGTCCCTCAACCTCAAAGCCGCTCACCAGATTGGAAACCACCAGAAGTGCAACCGCGCTTAACAGCCATTGAACCAGAAGTCTGACCATGTTCAAATTCTCCCTGTCGTCCAAATCCTAACATCCACAAACTAAAGTCTCGCGCAGTAGCCGTGATTACTCGGCCAGCGCCGGCTCCAGCTCCTCTGCGGGCCGTGAGCCTTTGGCCTTGACCTGCGAGGTGGTCAGCAGGAAGACGGCCACTACGATGCCTGCCATGCCGGCAAACTCGGCGCTCTCCGGCCGTTCGTGGAGCAGAACGATTCCCAACAGCACTGCGATCACCGGATTGACATAAGCATACGACGCGACTTTGGCCACCGGCACGTGCTCCAGCAAATAGACGAAGGCGGTGTAGCCCAGGAGCGACCCGCCGGTGATCAGGTAGGCGAGCGAGCCCATCGAGGCCGCGTTCACATGAAACTGCGGCCATTGGCCCAGCGCCGTGCCCAGCGCGGTGTTGAACGCGCCCGCGATCAGCATCTGCCAGGCTGCGGCCACAAAGCAATTCACCGGCAGGCGAGCGCGCCGCGACAGCAGGCTGCCTGCAACCCAGGCTATGGACGCGATCAGCAGCAACCCCAAAGCCAGCAGGCGCGCGCGGTCCCCCAGCAGGCCTGTACGCAGCGAGGGCCACACGAGCGCGGCCAGGCCGGCAAAGCCCAGCGCCATGCCCAACCAGCCGCGCGCCGGCAGAGGTTCACCGCCGGGCAGCAGCATCTCGGCCAGCGCCGCAATCAAGGGAATGACCGCCAGCACCAGCGAAGCCAGCCCGCTGGGGACGGTCTTCTCGGCGTATACCAGGCAGACATTGTTCCCGGATAAAAGAAAGAACCCAACCATGCCAAGCATCAGCATGGCTCTCGGCGGCCAGAGCAGGCGCAGCCCTCGCCAGCGGCACCAGGCCATCAGCAGCGCGCCGGCAACCAGAAACCGCGTGCCGGCCAGCAGCAGCGCCGGCACCTGGGCCGCCCCGACACGAATGGCCGCATAGGTCGATCCCCAAAAGAAGTACACGCAGGCAAAGGCCAGAACGATGGAGGTCGTAGTGGCCGCCTTCATCTCCGGATGAGATCTCTGGATCGCGGAATTCGCCATGGGTTGATTCCATGCTAACGCCTGGAAGCCGGGGGTGGACCGCTTTGCCGGAAGGCCGATTTGCGCCTTTCGTTGATTGAGTTGAGAATGGATTGCCATGGGATGGATGGAGCAGATGCGGATCGGCTGCGAGGAGCGCGCGCTGGCAGGTCTCGCATGGGCAGCGCGGAAACGAGGCCGGAGCGAAGACCTGGCTCCTCACCTGGCCACCGGCATCGATGGCGAGGACGCGGCCTTCTTCTACCTGCGCCGCAAGGGTTACACCGTTGTGGCGCGGCGCTGGTCGTCGAGCGAGATGCCCGGCGATGTGGACCTGATCGCCTGGCAGGGGCTTCGGCTCTGTTTTGTCGAAGTGAAGACCCGCACCGCCCACGATGCCGCTCCTGCCGAAATCAGTGTGGACTCCCACAAACGCACTACCCTCCGTCGTCTGGCCCGTCACTATATTCGCCAATTGCCCCAGGAAACCGCCCCGCCGGTCCGCTTCGACGTGCTCAGCGTCTACCTTGTGCCGGGACAAGAGAATGAATTCGCGCATTTTGAGGGTTCATTTGGCTGGAGCGAGTGGGAGGGCGACAACTGAGGCGGCGAAGCGGGCCCGGCAAGGCAGGCACTGTGATAATTTTGAAAGAGCGGCCTTTTGCGAGCTCGTAGCTCAGTAGGTAGAGCAACGCCCTTTTAAGGCGTGGGTCCTGGGTTCGAGCCCCAGCGAGCTCACCACTCCTTTCGGCCGCGATTTCCCTCTCATTTGCTCATTCGTCGGTACTCTACAGGCTGGGGTCTGCCGCGGCTGGCTGCGCCGCGGGCGCCAGCGGCAGCGTGAACCGGAAGGCCGCGCCCTGGCCCAATTCGCTTTCGGCCCAGATGCGTCCCCCGTGTGCCAGCACGATGTGCTTGACGATGGCTAGGCCGAGGCCGGTGCCGCCCGCCTCGCGGGAGCGCGCTTTGTCGATCCGATAGAAGCGCTCGAAGATACGGGTCAAGTGCTCCGAGGCAATGCCGGGGCCGAAGTCCTGAACGCTGAACTCGACTTCGGAGGCGGATTCGGGTTCGAGCAGCCGCGCGCCGACCAGGATGCGCTTCCCGGCCTTTCCGTATTTGAGCGCGTTTTCAATGAGGTTGCCGAAGACCTGATTCATCGCATCGGGATCTGCCAGGACCAGGTTGTCGGGCGCACCGTAGAATTCCAGGGCGACGCCTGTATCGGAAACCATGCCTCCCAGCGAGTCAATAGCGTCCAGAAGCAGCGCGCTGGCTCGCGTAGGCCGTAGCGCCAGCTTGTAATCCGGGCTCTCAACGCCGGCCAGAGCAAGCAGATCCTCGGTGATGCGGTTCATGCGCGTGGCGTTCTTGAGGATAATGCCGAGGAACTCATCGCTGGTTTTGCGGTCGGGACGAGGCTCTTCAATCAGCGTTTCGACGTAACCCTGGATAGAGGTGAGCGGGGTGCGCAGTTCGTGGCTGACGTTGGCGATGAATTCGCGGCGCGAGGTTTCCGCGGCCTCGATGCGGGTAATCTCATGCAGCACGGCGAGCGCGCCGCCCGAGTGCATCGGGGCGGCGTTGATCTCGAAGATGCGCCCAGGGGCGAGCAAGCTGGCGCGGCCGGTACGCGCCTCGCGCTGCTCCAGCGCCGAACGCACGCAGGCCAGCAGTTCGGGGTCGCGCACCGCATGAACCAGCGGGCGTCCCACATGAATCTGTGTGCCGGCGATGCGCTGCATCTGCGCGTTGGACCAGCGGACCAGCCCTTCCGGAGTGATGGCGACCACCGCCTCCTGCATGGAATCGAGCAGCCCGGCCAGTTCCTGGCGGCGGCTCTCGATCTCGGCAAAGCTCTCGCCCAGCCGCTCCGCGGTCTGATTGAGCGCGGCCTCCATGGTGGAGAGCGAATCATCGCTGTCCTGGGGAAGGCGGGCGCTCATGTCGCCGTCGGCGATACGGCGCGCGAAGACGATGAGCCGTTCCAGCCGCACGGTGATGCGGCCGGCAACCCAGACCGCCAGGGCAAGCGCCACGGCAAGCGCGATCAGGCCGGACCAGAGTGTTTCATGGCCGAGAATCAAGCCGGTACTGCCGGGAGGAATCTCTAATACTCTGCGCGCGATAAAGGGAAGGACGACAAACTCCATCGCCGCCGCTTGAAAGAGCAGCAGCAGGAGAAAAAGGCCGAGCAGCTTGGTGAAGATTTTTGATTTCAAGGAACCCTACTCGCCTTTTGGCAGCTCGAAGCGGTAGCCGGCGCCGCGCACTGTTCTGAGGTAGCGCGGATTCTCCGGATCGATCTCAATCTTCTCACGGATGCGGCGCACGTAAACGTCGACCGAACGGGGGGTGACGAAGCGCGCATCGCCCCATACGGAGTCCAGCAGGTGGTCGCGGCTGAAGACCCGGCCGGGATGGCGCGCCAGGTAGTCGAGCAGCCGGAACTCTGTGGCCGTGGTCGTGGTCAGCTCGCCGCGCACCATCAATTGCATGGCGTTGGCGTCGATGATGACCTCTTCAAAGCGGATGACCGAGGGCGTGGTGGGCCGCTCGAAGCGGCGCAGCACGGCCTTCACGCGCGCCACCAGCTCGCGGGTGGCGAAGGGCTTGGTGATGTAATCGTCGGCCCCCATCTCCAGGCCCAGCACGCGGTCGTTTTCCGAGGCGCGCGCGGTCAGGAAGATGATGGGAACGGTGGAGAGCACGGGGTTCAGGCGCAGGCGGCGGCAGACGTCCAGGCCGTCGCCGCCGGGCACCATGATGTCCAGCAGAAACAGCGCGGGCGCCTGGCGCTCGGCGTCGGGAATCAGGTTGGTGGGGGTGTGAAACAGCCGCGCCGCAAAGCCGGCCGCCTCCAGGTGATGCTGCACCAGCCGCGCAATGTCGTGGTCGTCTTCCAGTACAAAAATGGTTTGGCTCAACCGCTCTGCCCTCGACCGGCGGCCGTTGAACAACTGTTGCGGAGGCCGCACGGAATCATTAACAGAGTAATTCAGTCAGGCAAATAGATTGCAAACGTTGTGTGAATTTGCGCGGGGAAACCAACTGCGGATCAGGATAGCGGGAGCGCGGGGGTTTGTATGGGCGCGGCTGAAGCTAAAGCCTCGCTCTTTGAAAACAGAGTCGCTTCACCGGACGCTCCGCCATGGTTTACGCTGGGAACGCGGGTCGGCCTTTTTGACCGGCCGCGCTCTCAAGGGAGGCTCTTATGACGTGGATAATGCTGCTGGTGGGGCTGTTGGTGGGCATGGTTTCCGGCGTGGTGGGCATTGGCGGCGGCATCTTGTTTGTTCCCGCGCTGGTGTGGCTGCTAGGGATGAGCCAGCACCGGGCGCAAGGTACCTCACTGGGCGCTCTGCTGCTGCCGGTGGGCCTGTTTGCCTTTATGGAGTACTATCGCAAGGGCAACGCCGACCTGCGCGTGGCGCTGCTGTTGGCCGTCGGCTTTCTGGTCGGCGGTTACTTCGGCGCCGTCGGTGCGCAGCACATCCCAGAACCCTGGCTGCGGCGCATCTTCGCGCTGACCCTGATTGCCGTCGGCGGACGCATGTGGTTCTACCGGTAGATTGATCAGGCTTGCGCGATGAATCGCAGAGGGCCGCATCGGCTCGCACGGCTGCTGTTCCTTTTTCCCTCGTTCCCTGCTCCTGTATCATCGAAGAGGCTCCGGCGTGTGCATCTCCTCTTGCCGCGAGTTCCAATGGGACGTGCATGAAGACTGGTATTATCGGCCTGCCGCAGGTGGGCAAAACATCGCTGTTCAAGATTCTGACCAAAGCCAGGCTCGACGAGCGGGGCCATTCGCGCCAGGAGCATATCGGCGTGGCGCGCGTGCCGGACGAGCGGCTCGACAAGCTCTCGGCGCTCTACTCACCGAAGAAAACCACTTACGCGTCTGTGGAGTTCGTCGATGTGGCGGCCATCGGGCAGGAGGCGCTGAAAGAGACCGCCTTCTTGACTAGTCTGCGCAATGTGGACGCGCTGATCCATGTCCTCCGCGCCTTCGAGGAAGAGTCGATTGCGCACGTCGGCCCTATCGACCCCTTGCGCGACATCCGCAGCGTCGAGTTCGACCTGATGAT
>PLPA01000217.1:0-12595 GCA_003159355.1 Acidobacteriaceae bacterium
TTGGCTTCGAGGGCGCTGGAGGGCGTGAGCATGAATCGGTAGCTGGCCAGCGCGCCATAGGAGGGCGTCGAGTGAACATATACATCCGTTGGCGATCCGATAAACGGTTCGATGAGCCCCATTCCGCTAAGGCTGATGTCCTGGCGGCTTTCCTGGGCGCGGCCTGCTGCCACGCACACGGCCAGCAGAAATGCTATTAAGGCGATCTTCTTCATTCGGTCCTAAACCTCACGACTGCTCAACCGTCCGGCTGGCAACGAACTCTTCGATTCCGGCGCTCCGGTTCGAGCCGGGCCCCACTCTCAGCATTGTAACTGGCCGGAGCGGTCCTTGGCATCCGCGGAATCCCCGAAATGATCTGAGGCATTAGACGCATGAGGATGCAAACGGGCTTCCGCGAGGTTTTCCGGGCAAAAGGCCCTTTTCATGGAGGGTACGGGTTTGACCGCGGAGCCCTGCGCAAAGGGCAGCATATCGCGCATGAACTCCGCGTAGACCGTGGCGAGTTCTTGGGTTTGCCTCGGAGCAGGAGTGCGAAAGCGGGCCCGCACCTCGGCGGGAATCGGCTGCCAGACAGGCCGCTCGCGAATCTTTTCAATGTAGCCGAGCATATCGTCCAGCATGAGGTGCGCCTGAGCGCGAAAGCCGGCCCAATCCGTGGGATCGAGGCTTTCGTTGGCTTGCACGTCAGGGTCGATGATGGGGGGCGCCTCAGACATTCGTTCTCCCTGAAGGCTATTTTGTGTGGTGAACGGCTCCGGGTGCTTCACCTTCGCTGCGCGCTATGCAGTTACAGTGGGGTCGAGACCTGAGCCGCCCGGCCCCTGGCAAGAGTATGCTAGGATTCCTATCGAAACTGAATTGTCATTGCGACTGAATTGTCATTGCGGCGGTATCGTATGAAATTATCTCAGCGACGAGTTTCTGTATTGTTGTTTGTGGTTGCGCTCGTCCTGAACCTTCGAGCCCAACTGCCGCCGCCGGACGCTCAGATCGCTGGGCGTGTCGTTCGAGCGGATAATGGCGCGCCAATCGAAGGTGCAATCATTGGATTGGCGCCGAACTCTGCCGCAGATTTCGGCGTGGCTGGAAATTTCCATAGCCAAACCACAAAGTCCGATGGCAACGGAGAGTACTACTTTCAGGGTTTGAAGAATGGCGCTTACACGATCGGGGCTACGTCGGCAGGATTCGTTCGGGCGGAATATAGAAGAAATGCATCGCCGGGTGGCGAGATTTTAACGGTGGACGCTTCCACACGGTTGCGAGGAGTTGATTTTCGTCTGACACGGGAAGCGGTAATTCGTGGTGTAGTGATCGATGTTGAAGGCAGACATATTGGGCCGGGCGTTTTTGTCGCGGCGGTTCGTTGGGAGACACGGGGTGACGGATTGAAGAGATTGTCACTCGTGTCGGACACCTATACGGACGGAGCAGGCCATTTCGCTCTGAAAGGACTACTCCCCGGCAGCTATTTTGTTTGCGTGGATGGGCCTTCAGGATACGAAGTTCATCCAGATCCCGGTGGCTGGTATAAGGAAAGCTGGTACGGCGACAAGCCCTCAGAGAAAGGCGCGTTACAGATAACTCTGAAAGAGGGGAGTGAACGAGACGGCATACAAATCAAGGTCAAGCGGGAAACGCGATACAGAGTCATCATTTGTGCCAAAGGTCCGCGAAGCGAATCAACCACGGATAGCTACGACTTTGACCTTCTGCAGAGAGAAGCTTGGGAAGTGAAGCATATCGACGGAAACTACGTGATTCCGAATATACCTCCAGGACACTACACACTCGTCATTCACGCGCCGTCGGGTGGCCACTATATTGCGCAGGCAGAAAGGCACTTCGATGTCGTGGATCGGGACGTGACACTGCGCATCCATTTCGATGGAGCCGTTGATAAGTAGAGTGAAAAGAAACATTGAGCGTGCGTCCGCTGAGGCGATCATTGAATCGTTTCAACTCGGGCTTCGGACGCCGCGGCTGGAAGTATGCATATCTATGAATCCCATTTGTGGTACACTGTACTTGCGCTCAGTGATTTGGCCGTGAGCGGCAGCGAGCCTTCCGAGGCAAGTTTGCCTGGCACAGATTTCCCCAAGCCCCTACAGCGTGACCACAAGAGTCTCCAACCCGGTGACTCTGCTCTGGACCATGAATGAGTCTGAGAGCCAGACGCCTTTGTATCCTTGATTGCGATCAGGCGCATGAACCGGGAGCGCGAAAGTTGACAGCGCGGGAGCGTGGTGCCGTTCGGCAATGTGCCGTCTGGCGATGATGTAGCGTGTGGCAGCTCCGGGTCCCCTTTTCACAGTTGGCGGCCAGTCTTAGCTCGACTCTTCGGTTCTCCCTTACGCAAAATTGAATGGTAGGCCTGCGCTCTCGCATGGGTGCGCGCGCCACTCTGTCCGGTTCCGTTTGCAGGCCGCATTGGCGGCTCCGGAACCCCAAGGAAATGACTTTATTTTGACGACACAGTTTTCGCAGTTCTCTCTTTCGCCCGCCCTGATGGCGCGGCTTGACGCCAACAAATTTGAAATCCCCACCCCGGTGCAGATCGGCTGCATTCCTCCGGCTCTGGAAGGCCGCGACGTGCTGGCCACCGCGCAGACCGGAACCGGCAAGACGCTCGGCTACCTCATTCCGATTGTCGAAATGATGCAGAAGGCCGAAGGCCGGGGCGCATTGGCGCTGATCGTTCTGCCCACGCGCGAACTGGCCATGCAGGTGGAGCAGGCCTTTCTCAGCATCCGTTCCAACCCATCACAGACCGTGGCGCTGGTGGTCGGCGGCTTGGCCGAGCGCTCGCAGCTCGATGCGATTCGCCGCGGCGCGCGTCTGATTGTGGCCACGCCCGGACGCCTCGAAGACTACCTCAAGCGGAAGCTGGTGCGGCTGGACGGCGTGAAGATTCTGGTGCTGGACGAGGTGGACCGGATGCTCGATATGGGCTTCCAGCCGGCCATCGCCCGCATCGCAGCCACGCTGCCCGCCGTGCGCCAGACCTTGTGCTACTCAGCCACGCTCGAAGGTTCTGTCAAGGAAGTGGCGCGCAAGTACCTGAACGACCCGGTGCGCGTCGAGATCGGCTCTGTGCTCAAGCCTGCCGAGAACGTCGAGCTACGGACCTTTGAAGTTGAACAGGACAAGAAGCAGGAGCTGCTCGAACACCTGCTGGGCGCGGAGACGGGCAGCTTCCTGGTCTTTGTGCGCACCAAGCACGGCGCGGATCGCGTGGCGCGCAGACTGGTTCGCAGCGGCCATTCGGCGACGCAGATTCACGGCGATCGCTCTCAGGCCCAGCGCAACCAGGCCCTGCGCAGCTTCAGCGAGGGGCGTCATCGCGTGCTGGTGGCTACGGACGTGGCCGCTCGCGGCATCGACGTGGCCAACGTGGCGCACGTGATCAACTTCGATATGCCCAAGATGGCCGAGGACTTTGTCCATCGCGTAGGCCGCACCGGGCGCGCTTCGGCCCATGGCGTAGCTTCCACCTTTGCCGGACCGGCGGAGCGCGGCGATCTGCGTAAAATTGAGCGCGCACTGTCGCTTCACATGAAGCACTTCCGCGTGCGCTCGGCTGATACCGCAAAAGCGGCGTAAAGCAGCTACTAGCTTTTAGCTCCGAAAAAGCGGGTGCAACATCCCATGCAAAGTTACTTATGCATGGGGTGCGGTATCCGCTTTTTTGCGTTAGGCGGGTGGCGCGGGTCCGGGGGTAAGGAAACTGGGTGCCCCAGGCCCCGACTTTGGGACCTGGGAACGACCAACTTCTCCCGCCCGCTCTCAATTCACTCAAAAACTGCCCGCGGCCTCTCCAGAGCATTTTCGCTTTTGTAGACTTCCGTGCCCCATCCTTTCCGCTTTTTTCTGCGGAAAGGGTGGGATGCCAACATACTTTCTGTCTACATAATTGCCGAAAAAGCTCTATGTTTGGCCAAAAATTTGCAAAACTATCTCTATTTTGACGCACTGGTATTTTTGCGCGTTTGGTACTCAAATTGCGCCTTGCTACGCGGTTGAGATTGCGGGCGCCCAATGTCAGGAGAATGGGCCTTATTTCTCTTTCATCTCAAAGGCCAGCGGCAGCAGCTCGCGGAAGGGCAGGATGGACTCGCCGTCGGCGATGGGGAAGATGACTGGCGCATCGGGCAAGATGAACTCGGCCAGCACCTGGCGGCAGGCGCCGCAGGGCGGGCTGGGGGCGTCGTTCAAATTAGCGACAGCGGCGGCCTCGATGCGAATCTCTGGTCCGAATTTGGCAACGGCTCGTACCAAAGCGGAACGCTCGGCGCAGAGGGTCAGACCGTAGCTCACGTTCTCGACGTTTGCGCCGGTGACGACTTCGCCGTTGGTGAGCCGCAGCGCCGCGCCGACACGGAAGCCGGAGTAGGGGGCGTAGGCGTTCTGTGCGGCCTGGCGCGCCTGGTCAAGCAGGCTCAGCAACGTGGCGTCCGTCTGGGAAGGGTTGTTCATTGGCTTTCACCTCTTACGGCGTGAGTTGAGGCTATCGCATCTTTGCGGCCTGCACAACGGGGAGCAAGACGCCGGCAGCTCCCCATTCCCTATTTCCTGCTTTCCTGTTTTTCCCGCTCCGTGCAGAATTGCTCCTGTCTTTTCCGGATGTGCCCACCATCACCCCCAAGCCTCAATTCCATCTTCTAGAATTGACAGGAGGAGATTTGAAATCATGCCGCGTAAAGCCCTGATTGCCGCCAATTGGAAGATGTACAAGACGCCCGCCGAAGCCAAGGCCTTTGTTGATGCCTTTTTGCCCCTCGTTGTTGGTCACACGCGCGACGAGATTGCGCTGTTTCCCTCGCCGGTGCTGCTGCCGACCGTGATCGCAGCCGCCAAGGGAAGCAACGTCGCCATCGGCGCACAGAACATCCACTTTGCCGAGGAGGGCGCTTACACCGGCGAGACCTCGCTGAACCAGCTCCAGGCCGTGGGCGGAACGCACACGCTGATCGGCCACTCCGAGCGCCGGCAGTACTTTGCCGAGACCGACGAAATCGTCAACAAGAAGCTGCACGCCGCGCTCAAGCACGGCGTTGTGCCCGTCGTCTGCATCGGCGAAGTGCTGGCCGAGCGCGAGGCTGGCAAGACCGCCGAGGTGCTCCAGACGCAAATCACCGGCGCACTGGCCGGCATCACAGCCGAAGCCGCCGCGCCGATCGTCATTGCCTATGAGCCGGTTTGGGCGATTGGCACCGGCAAGACCGCGACGCCGGAGATGGCCGTCGATGCACACAAGATCATTCGCGCCGAGGTGGCCAAGCTGCTAGGCGCGGATGTCGCCGCCAAGATGCGCATTCTCTACGGCGGCAGCGTCAAGCCGGACAACGCGACGGCTTTGATTGGTCAGGAAGAGATTGACGGCGCATTGGTGGGCGGCGCCAGCCTCAAGCCGGATTCGTTTACGGCCATCGTGAAGTACTGATTGCTAGTTGGTTTGGACTCCCAGGTCCCAAAAACGGGACCTGGTGCACCCGCCATATCTATGCACCGGCTGTGCCGGTTCTCAGAGACCTTCCGTCCTCGACGCAGCTTGCATGCAGCCGTCCTCAGATCTCCAGAATCACCGGCATAATCATCGGCCGTCTTCCGGTGGTTTTCTGGATGAGGCGCTTCAGCTCGGCGCGGACTTTTTCCTTGACCATGCCATAGTCGGATTTCTGCTCGGTATTGAGGCTGTCGAGGGTTTTGATGACGACTTCGCGAGCTTCTTCGGTGATGTCCGCGCCGCCAAAGCCGCGCATCACCACCTCGGGCTGCTGCTCCACCTTGCCGGTGCGCTTGTTAATGGCCAGGACCACCAGCACGACACCATCTTCGGAGAGGATGCGGCGGTCGCGGAGGACCAGGTCTTCCACCACGTCTGTCGATGAGCCGGAGTCGATCAGGATGCGGCCGGTGGTGACCTTGTCCTTCTTGTGGACGCTGGTCTTGTCCAGCTCCAGCACGTCGCCGTCTTCAATGACAATCGTATGTTCCACAGCGCCGGTATCCATGGCCAACTGGGCGTGCTTGCGCAGGTTGCCGTAGTTGCCGTGAACGGGGATGAAGAACTTGGGGCGCAGCAGGTTGATGAGCAGGCGCAGCTCCTCCTGCGAGCCGTGGCCGCTGACGTGGATCAGGCCGTTGGAGCCGTTGTCGTAGATGACGTTGGCCTCGCGGCGATAGAGGTGGTCGATGACGCGGAAGATGCTCTTCTCGTTGCCGGGAATGATGCGCGAACTGAGGACGACCGTGTCGCCGGCGTCGATGTGGGCGTGCTTGTGGTTGTCCACGGCGGCGCGGCTCAGGGCGCTCATCGGCTCGCCCTGGGTGCCGCTGATCAGGATCATCAACTGCTCGGGCGCGTAGTCGCGCATCTGGCTGGGATTGATGATCAGCCCCTGGGGCACGTCGATATAGCCCAGATCCTGCGCGATCTCGGTGCTCTCCATCATCGAACGGCCGATGAGGGCGACCTTGCGTCCGTGGGCGCGGGCCAGATCGAGGGCGATGCGGATGCGGAAAACGGACGAGGAGAAGCAACTGAAGAAGAGCTTCTTTTTGGTGCGCGAGACAATCTCGTCCAGCCGCGGAATGACCGCCGACTCGCTGGGCGTGTAGCCGGTGCGATCGACATTGGTGGAATCCTGCAAGAGAGCCAGCACGCCGCGCTTGCCGTAGTCGGCAAAGGTGTGCAGGTCGAAGGATTTGCCGTCGAGCGGGGCGAGGTCGATCTTGAAGTCGCCGGAGTGGATGACGACGCCGACCGGGGTCTCGATGGCCAGCGAAACGGCATCGACAATCGAGTGGGTGACGTGAATCGGCTCGATGGTGAAGGGGCCGATGGTGAATTTTTCCTTGGGGACGATCTCGACCAGCTCAGTCTCGTCCAGCAGGCCATGCTCTTCGAGGTTGCCCTCGACATAGGCCAGCGTGAACTCGGTGGCGTAGACCGGAACCTTGATCTCGCTCAGAATCCAAGGCAGGCCGCCGATGTGGTCCATGTGCCCGTGGGTGAGGATGATGGCGCGGACATGCGCCTTGTTTTCAACCAGGTAGGTGATATCGGGGACAACGATATCCACGCCCAGCAACTCCGACTCCGGGAACATCAGCCCGGCGTCGATCACGATAATGTCGTCTTCCCAGCGGATGGCGAGGCAGTTCATACCGAACTCGCCAAGACCGCCCAGGGGAATGATTTTCAGCTTTTTTGTCTGCATCTGTCAGATTCGATGGTAACACCCCTTGGCTTCTGGGATTGGTCTATCCGGCACAGTGGGACGCGCTCTCGGCCCCAAAGGCGAAACCCGGGTGATGCTGCTTCAAAATGGGAAGCCATCGACGGCGCGCCGAGGCAGGTTTGGGGCAGAAGCCGGCAGAGTGCGGCCGGCAATTGCTACCAGACTCCTTGCAGGATTCTGGGTCCACCAGCCTTTTTCCTCGGCGCAATTCCCATCAGCGTTTCCCGCGCGGCCAGCATCGATGATTGCAACGCCCGATGCCTCTACCGCACTGATTTGCGATGCGGCGAGCGCATACAGCGTATTGGGCGATGAGCTGCGCGAGAGTGGAACGGCCAGCCTCGCCGACACCTCCGCGGTTCTGGCGGCTTATCGCAAAGCCATCGATCTGGATGAACGTGCGCTGATGATCGATCCTCACTTTCTGCGCGCCCTGCGCAGCCTCTCGATCAACCGGGGAAAGATCGGCGGCGTGGAGTTGGAGACCGATCCGGCCCTGGCTCTGAAAGACTTTCAAGCGGCCTTGCAGCACATCGATACTCTGCCCCAGGCCGAACGGGAGAACCTATCGGTGCGTCGCATGCGCGCCATCCTGCAGCGCAAGGAGGCTAGCGCCCTGGTGCAGTTGGGAGAATATGCGAAAGCCACGGATCTGTTTACCGAGGTTGCGCAGATCTTCCAGAAGAATGTTGCCGCGGACGCGCAGGATTCGCGCGCGCTTGCCGACCTGAGAGTGGTTCTGAACTTCGAAGCGCTGGGCTACGAAACCGCGGCCGATCCTGCCCTGGCTGTTACCGGCAGCGACCGGCGGTGTAACCTCGTCGCGGCGGAGAAACTATGGATGCAGGTGCTGGAGATTATCGATCAAGCGATCAAGCATGATCCCGTGAATGAGGATATGCAGATATCCAAGGCAGACGCACTGCTGCGTCTGGGAACTATTCATTCGATTCTGCATACCGCTGCGGACTCTGCTGCGATGGCGAAAAAGGGCATTGCGGGGCTGAAGGAGCTGGCCCTCAAGGAGGAGGCCTCTTCATTGATTCTTGATATGGCCGCCAGCGACCTGTTGATGGTAGAGCCTGCTTCTCTGCGCGACCCGCAGTTTGCCGTCTCTTGCGCCGAGCGCGCGGTCGCTCTGAACCATCGCAAGACGCCTTCGCTGCTGCTGACACTCGCCCAGGCCTACCGCGCCTCCGGCCAGACGGAGAAGAGCCGCGCCACAGCCAGCGAAGCATTGGCGCTTCTGCCCGCGCCGCAGCCGGGAAGCGCGAAGCCGCGCATTCGCAAGCTGCTGGAACTCCAGCTAGAGCCGGGAAAATCTTGAGAACGCCGGCAAGTTAGCCCCGCTTCGCCGGGATTGAGCGCGCTGATACAATCAAGAAGGCCGAAAACCGGCCATTTTCCATTGCTTTTCACAGCATGAATGGCAGGAAGTTCGAACGATGACTCTGCGGCTTTTCAATACTCTTACCGGAGAAGTGGACCTGCTGGCGCCCGCCGATGGCGTGGCGCTGCGTATGTACGCCTGCGGGCCTACCGTCTACGACTACGGGCACATCGGCAACTTCCGCACATTTTTACAAGTGGACGTGCTGCGGCGCTTCCTCCGGCTGACCGGGATCAAGGTGCGCCACGTGATGAACATTACCGACGTGGACGACAAGATCATCCGCAACGCGGCAGCGGCGGGAGTGAGCATCGGCGAGTACACGGCGGGCTTTGAGCAGGCATTCTTCGAGGATTTGGAAGCGCTGCGCGTGGAGCGGCCGGAGGTGATGGCGCGGGCCACGGAGCATATTCCGCGCATGGTGGAGCTGATTCAGAAGCTGGCCGCGGCAGGAGCGGCTTATCAGACGGAGGATGGGAGCTGGTACTTTCGCCTGGCGGCCTTTCCAGAGTACGGCAAGCTGAGCAAAAAAGATTTGTCCGGGATGGAAGACGGCGCGCGCGTGGACCTGGACGAGTATGAGAAGGACTCGGCGCGGGACTTTGCGCTGTGGAAGGCGGCCAAACCCGGCGAGACGAGCTGGGATACGGCGATTGGGCGCGGCCGGCCCGGCTGGCACATCGAGTGCTCGACGATGGCGATGGAGTACCTGGGCGAGAGCTTCGATCTGCACGCCGGCGGCGAGGATCTGATCTTCCCGCACCACGAAAATGAGATTGCGCAGAGCGAGAGCGTAACCCATAAAACATTTGCGCGGCACTGGATGCACGTGCGCTTCCTGCTGGTGGACGGGCGCAAGATGTCCAAGAGCGAGGGCAACTTTTATACGCTGCGCGACCTGCTGCTGAAGGGCTACAAGGCGTCCGCGATACGGCTGGCGCTGATATCGGTGCCTTACCGGCATCAGTTCAACTTTACCTTCGACGGGCTGGTTGAAGCGACGAACGCGATTGAGAGGCTGCGCACCTTCAAGCAGCGACTGATAGCGGGGAGCTTCGCGGCGGGAGAGAATCCCGCGCTGCAAGAAGCGGCGAATAAAGCGCAGGCGGAGTATTTGGCCGCGCTGGCGAACGACTTGAATACCGCCGAAGCCCGCGCGCCGATCTTCGACCTGCTGCGCGCGGCGAATACCGCGATGGATCAAGGGCTGCTGATGGCCGGCGACCGGGATGCGATTTTGGCTGTGCTTGCGAGCTTCGACGCGGTCTTCGACGTGCTGGAGAATCGCGACGCCGAGGCCACGCGCCGAGCGCTGGAGTGGGCCGAACTGGCGGGACGGCTGAGTGATGTGGCTCCAGAGTTGCTGGCGCGTCAAGGGCTGACGGACGAGGACATTGACGCGCTGGTGGCCGAGCGAACGCTGGCCAAGCGGCAGCGCAACTTTGCCCGCGCCGATGCGATTCGCAACGAGCTGGCGGAAAAAGGCGTCGTCATCGAAGACTCCAAGGACGGCGTGCGCTGGAAGCGGAAGTAGGCTGTGATGGAATTCGAAATTAATTTCGAGTTAGAAGAAGATGGCCGCTGGATTGCGGCGGTCGAGCGGCTGCCGGGAGTGCTGGCTTATGGCGCAACCCGTGAAGAGGCGCAAGCCAAGGTCGAGGCGCTGGCAAGAGCGGTCATTTTGAAAGCAACAAGTTAGCCACCGCTTCGCGGTGTTAGCGAGTTAGCAAGTTAGCGGTTCAATACTCTGTAACTGGAGGTTTTCGATGGAAGCCAACGAATCGCAGGAGTTGCAGGAGCACGCGGAACACGCCGAGCATGATCAGTCGTTGCGGCCGGTTGCCTTGACCATGACCGTGCTGGCCGTGCTGGTGGCGGTGGTGACGGTGCTGGGCCATCGCACGCACACTGAGGCGATTCTGAACCAAACGAGAGCCGCTGTGGAGCAAAACCGAGTCTCCGATGATTGGGCCTACTACCAAGCCCACAAGATCCGTTTCAATGACACTGCACTGACTGCCGATCTGATGAGTGTGCTGGCTATTTCGGATAAGAACAAGGCGCAGAAGATCGAGAAGAGTTACGCGGATCATCAGGAGAAATGGACCGCCGAGCTAAAGGACGAGGAAGAAAAGGCCCGCGAAGAGGAAAAAAAGGTCAGTGAATTCGAGAAGAAAGTGGAAGAAGCCGAGGCACGCGCCAAGCGCTTTGACCTGGGCGAGGTGCTGCTGGAGATCGGCCTGGTGATTACCTCGATCACGCTGCTGACTCGCAAGCGCGCCTACTGGTACCTTGGGCTAGGATTCTCGGTTGTTGGGATCGTGGCGTCTGTTTTAGGGCTGCTGGTCAAGTAAGTTGTGCGTGTTTTACCAGCCGCGAAAAACGGGAGCTGAGAAACTCTGCTGGTTGAAGTTATTCGTTCCCACCCTTCCCGCAAAAGACGCGGGAAGGATGGGGCACCCAAATTCCATTCACAGGGAAAATACCATCGACGGCCGCTTAGACCTTGATGGTCTCATCGCCCTTGTGCCAGCCGCAGGGGGTGAGGCCGCCGTTTTGCAGGGCATCGAGGACGCGCAGAACCTCCTTCGGGTCGCGGCCTACCGAGAGATCCGTTACATAGACGAAGCGAATCACGTTCTCCGGGTCCACGATGAAGGTGGCGCGCTGCGCGACGCCGGCTTTGGGGTCAAGAATGCCCAGCGCCCCAGTCAGTTCGCGTTTGATGTCGCTGAGCATGGGGAAGGGCAGATCCTGCAGGGAGGGCTGCTCGTTGCGCCAGGCCCAGTGGACGAACTCCGAGTCGATGCTGCCGCCCAGCACCTGCGCGTTGCGCGTTGCGAACTCCGCGTTCAGTTGCCCAAAGGCGGCAATCTCGGTGGGACAGACAAAGGTGAAATCCTTGGGCCAGAAGAAGTAAACCTTCCACTTGCCCGCATAGCTCTGATCGGTGATGGTGGGGAACTTCATCTCGCTATTGACGACGGCGGAGAGCTCAAAGCTGGGAAAACTTGCGCCTACGGAAAGCATATTCACTCCTTACAGGTTGATGGGGTTGACGTGCGTGCGCGGATGGTGGGCAGTTGCCGGTGAAGCGCACGGATCATTTGTCATCTTAAGAGATGATGGAACGCGGAGAAAGGATTCCGGGTGATGCAGGGTTCGTGGTTTCCCACCCTTTCACCAGAAAAGCAAGAAACATATCCTTCGACTACCCCTTCGCTACACTCAGGGTCCGCTCAGGATGACAAGGGCACGGAAATTTATGGCCGGGGAGAGTGAGAGATACAGGAGTCCTCCTATTCCCTGCTTTTTCAATTCGGCCGGTTGCCGGAGGCGGAGCGGCGGCGGAAGCGCTCGTCGACGGGCTGACGGTCCCTGAAGCCGGAGTCGGTCGGGTGCCAGTGTTCGATGGCCGGCTCGCCCATGCGCCAGCAGAGCAGCACGACCTCGTCCTCAAGGCGGCAGGGGAAATCGAGCAGGCCGGCATCGATGTCCTTCACCTGGACGCCGATCGAGTCGATCTCTGCGATACTCTCGCGAACTCGCTGCACATGGCCTTCCATCTCCGCGCGCATCTGGGCCACCTTGGTCACATCCACCCTCATGCCGCCGGAGATATATATGCGGCGAGCCATTTCAGCGAGGCCGGACTCGACCTGCTGGGCCAATTGCTTGCCTTCAATGGCGCGCTTGAGCAGCGACTCCAGCACCGGGAGCAGCGATTGCGCTTCGTCGAGAGTGAAGGTCTTCATGGGCGCCTCCGATTACAGGATACGACGAAAGAGCATCTAGCCGTCAGCTTTCAGCTTTCAGCTCTCAGTTTTTTAGCTCTTATCATGCCTGGGATGCTGGTATTTCAGGCTCGTAGCTGAAAGCTGAGAGCTGAAAGCTAGTAGCTGTTTTACCCCACTTCCAGCATCCGGTCCAGCGCCACTTTGGCCCAGCGCTTGACGCT
>PLPA01000217.1:12683-18181 GCA_003159355.1 Acidobacteriaceae bacterium
AGCGCGATCAGGCGCTCCGTGGAGCCGAGGGCGTCGGCCTTCTGGCAGACCTCGAAGCGGCACTCGGGGTGGACGATGACCTGAATGCCGGGGTACTTGGCGCGCACCGCATCGACGTGGCTGGGCAGGAAGCGCTGATGGACGGCGCAGTGGCCCTTCCAGAGCAGGATGCGGCTGGCGGCTAGGCTCTGCTTCGTCTGGCCGCCCTGACTTTGGCCAATCTGGTTCGCCCACGGATCCCAAACCACCATTTCGTCGAGCGGAATGCCCATGGCGTAGCCGGTGTTGCGGCCCAGGTGCTGATCGGGAAGGAAGAGAATGCGCTTACCGCGCTCAAAGGCCCATTCGAAGGCGGCCCGCGCGTTCGATGACGTGCAGACCAAACCGCCCCTCTCGCCGCAGAAGGCTTTGATGGCGGCGGTGGAGTTCATGTAGGTCAGCGGAATGATCTCGCCGGCAAGGCCAAGGTGCTCAAGCGCCTCCCAACAGGCTTCGACCTGGGAGATTTCGGCCATATCGGCCATCGAGCAGCCGGCGTTCAGGTCGGGCAGAATGACTTGCTGGCCGGGGAAGCCGAGCACGTCAGCGCTTTCGGCCATGAAGTGGACGCCACAGAAAACAATGTACTTGGAGGGAGTTTCGGCGGCAATGCGGGAGAGCTTGTAGCTGTCGCCGGTGGCGTCGGCGAAGCGGATCACTTCATCGCGCTGATAGTGGTGCCCGAGCAGCAGGGTGGTCGCGCCCAGTTTGGCGCGGGCCCGCGCAATGCGCTCGTCCATCGTATGGTCGGGGAGCGCTAGGTAGTTTTCGAGGCTACAGATACTGCCAGCCTCCGGCAAGGCCGCCGTTGGATCGTCGAGAACCAAGTTCACCGTATTCCGCCTTCAGTCCGCTCGCCCTTTTAAGGCAGCCGACGGGGATGTTGAAAGCAATTCACGGCTTGCAGAGGATGCGCTGACCTGTCTGAAGTCGCCGACGCTGCCGCCGGGGAGATCAGGCTAGCCCCCATCCACGGGGTTGTTGCAAGCCTTTCTTCTAGTTGGACGCGAACAGAAGCCGTTGGATTCGAAAATCCGGACCGGCGCGTGCCGCTTCCACTGCTTTCTATTGTAACAAAGGGTTAACGAGCGGCTCAAGCGGTGAAGCGCCTGAACCACCATGAGCATTTCATGCGCAAGGATTGGCAACTCAGAAATGGAAGAGCAACAATGCGCTGCAACAACGGGTACAGTCCGTGCCTCCGCCGCGGGCAACGGTGCAAGCATTCCCATCAGGCCGTTCCGCCGCTTGAAAACAATGTCGCAAGTATAACTCTCGCTCTCGGTGGAACCGTGCGCCCGGATTTAGACTAAAAGACGAGGAGTTGCTCAACTTTCATGGATAAATTTGTCATACGCGGCGGCAATCCGCTGGTGGGCACGGTGCGCGTCTCGGGCGCAAAGAACTCGGCGCTGCCCTGCATGGCGGCGGCGATTCTGACCGAGGACGAAATTACGCTCGAAAACCTTCCCCAGGTGCGGGACATCAACACCGAGCGCAAGCTGCTCTCCTCGATGGGCGCAGAAATCTGGGTCGACGACTCGAAGCCCGATCGCGTCAAGATCTGCTGCCGGACGCTCTCGGACCCCGTCGCCAAATACGAGATTGTCAAGACCATGCGCGCCAGTTCGCTGGTGCTGGGTCCGCTGATTGCCCGCGCGGGAATGGCGCGCGTGGCCATGCCCGGCGGATGCGCCATCGGCGGCCGCCCCATCGATCTGCATATCCGCGGCCTGGAGAAGATGGGCGCCACGATCACCCAGGAGCACGGCTATCTGGAGGCGCGCGTGGAGCGGTTGCGCGGCGCGCATCTGGTCTTCGACAAGATCACCGTCACCGGCACGGAGGATTTATTGATGGCCGCCGTTTTGGCCGAGGGTGAAACGCTGATGGAGAACTGCGCGCGTGAGCCCGAAGTTGCCGATCTGGCCGCGCTGCTGATTGCCATGGGCGCGAAGATCGAAGGCGCCGGCACATCGACGATGCGCGTGCATGGCGTCAGCCGTCTGCATGGCGCGCGTTATCGCATCAATCCCGACCGTATTGAGGCGGGAACATTTTTGGTGGCCGGGGCCATCACCGGCGGCGACCTGACGGTGGCCCATTGCAATCCGGCGCATCTGAGCGCGGTGATCAACAAGCTCCAGGAAGCCGGAGCGCGCGTGGATGTTCTCGGGGCCGACGCGGTGCGCGTGCGCGGCGGCGGGCAATTGCATGCGGCCGACATTTCGACCGAGGAGTATCCCGGCTTTCCCACCGACATGCAGGCGCAATACATGGCGCTGGCCACCCAGGCCGAGGGCGTCAGCCTGGTTGAGGAGAACATCTTCGAGAATCGCTTCATGCACGTGCAGGAGCTGGCGCGCATGGGCGCGAATATTAAAGTGGATGGCCGCAGCGCCACCGTCCGCGGGCCGGCCAAGCTGTCAGCCGCAGCGGTCATGTGCTCGGACCTGCGCGCTTCGGCTTCGCTGGTGCTGGCCGCGCTGGTGGCTGACGGCGAGTCCATCCTGGACCGCGTCTATCACATGGATCGCGGCTATGAGCGCATCGAGGAGAAGCTGGCCGGCGTGGGCGCCGAGATTTACCGCATGGGCAACGTCTTTTCTCCTAAAGGTAATCAGGAGGAGGCAATCTGACGATGCGCTCCAACACCCATCCGTAACCAGAGCGCACGATTTTTCATTCACTTTTTTCGGAGCGGTGACCGATTTACATGGTATATACATCAATCCAGAGGAAGAAGAATGAATTGGAGCGTACTTCCTGATCTTGTAGCCATCGCGCTGCTCATCTGCGCCTTTGCCTCCACGGCTAGGCGCAACTACTCGCCGACCGCCAGTATGTGGCTGATTGCCTGGCTGATGATCGCTCTGCACTTCCTTTCCGCTCTGTTCACTGACCTTCCGGGAGTGTGGGGCGCTTTGGCGCAGATTCTTAATGTGGTCGCCCTGACCTGGGCTGGAGTGCTCTTTCAGACGGCGGTGATTCCCTACCGGAAAGAACCCTCCAGCCGCCTGATGATGTTCATGCTGCTGACGGCGAACACGCTGTACCTGATCCTGCTTTTTACCAGCCAGCCGAGGTGGACATGGACGATGGCGGCCGCGCTCTTCGGCCTCGGCCCCCTGGCGATCACCCTGTTCGCTTTGCGCAGATGCAATTCCATGTATCGCTGGACCACGGTCACCGTCAACCTTCTTCTTTCGGTCTTTTTGCTGGCCTTCCAGAACCGTCCGGGAAATGGCCCCTATCTGGCGATGAATGCAGTGATGGTGGCTGTCTTTCTCGACTGCGCCGTCAAGTTCTTCTTCGCGTACCGGCGCGCGACGGCAGGGGCCTTCATCACCATCGCCGGCTTCACGGTCTGGGCTTCGATCTTTGCCCTGGGGCCTGCTCTCTTTTATTTCTTTCCCCAGGTTCATGTTGAAGCCGAGGTCTGGAATCTGCCCAAATTCATCGTTGCCATCGGCATGATTCTGCTGCTGCTGGAAGACCAGATCGAACACAACAAATATCTGGCCCTGCATGACGAATTAACCGGCCTGCCAAACCGCCGGCTATTCCAGGATCGGCTGACAAGCGCCCTGGACCGCGCCCGCCGCACCGGTGCGCAGACGGCTTTGCTGCTGGTCGATTTGGACCACTTCAAGAAGGTGAATGACACGCTGGGACATCACGTCGGCGATCTGCTGCTGGAGCGCGTCGGCGCGATCTGCACCGGAAGGGTCCGCCGTTCCGATACGGTCGCTCGAACCGGGGGAGATGAGTTTTCCGTGATTCTAGAGGAGCCTACCAGCCGCGCGGAGGCCGAACACGTTTGCCATTCGCTGATCCAGTTGCTCAAAGAACCGCTTCAACTCGACGATCATACAGTGCGGATCGGCGCCAGCGTGGGCATCGCCATCTTCCCCGACGACGCCGCCGATATGGAGTCGCTCTGCATAGCGGCCGACCTGCGGATGTACGAAAACAAGCACCGAGCGCCCTTGATCGAAACCGCAATCCCGGCGCGCTAGGCTGCAAAAAATATTCGAGTGAGCTTGAAGTATCAGGGCACGACTTCAAGCCTGAATCAAATTTTGAACGAGGCTCCTAGATCTGAAAATCCGGACGTGGGGCACTTGGCTCCGCTTTTTCTGAACCTCGGTTACGCCACTGTTCCGAACAGTGCTCCGACCGCCGCTGTGACCCCCATGGCCAGCGCTCCCCAAAAAGTGACGCGCAACGCGCCGATCATCACGCCCGCCCCGCCCGCCCGCGCGGCCAATCCGCCCAGAAGCGCAAGGAAAGCCAATGATGTGCCAAAAACAAGGGAAATCAAAATCGCCGCCGGAGCAAACACCGCCGCCAGCAGCGGCAAGGCCGCGCCCACGGCGAAGCTCACGGCTGACGACAATGCGGCCTGAATTGGACGCGGTTTTACTTTTTTGGAGATGCCGAGTTCATCGCGGGCATGGGCGGCCAGCGCGTTATGGGCCATCAACTGCATGGCGACCTGCATCGCGAGTTCCGCATCAAGTCCGCGTGTGACGTAGATCGCCGCCAGTTCCTCGTGTTCACCCTTGTTGTCTGTTTTCAGCTCCTTGCGCTCAAGTTTGAGATCGGCCTGTTCGGTGTCTGCCTGGGAGTGGACAGAGACGTACTCCCCGGCGGCCATCGACATAGCCCCCGCCACCAGACCCGCAACACCGGCGGCCAATATGTTGGCGTGGGTGGCATGCGCAGTAGCCACACCCAGCACCAGACTGGCGGTTGAAAGGATGCCGTCGTTAGCGCCCAATACCCCAGCACGCAGCCAGCCAATGCGCCCAATCCGGTGTTGTTCCTTCTGAATAGCAGCCATTCTGTTACCCAGCCTCAAACGCGTTCCCTTTAGTACTTGTGCAGAGGATACATTCCATTAGAGATGAAGGCCTGTTTCCATTTGACCAATTGCGACGGCGGTCTTCCGGTCTGCGACTTTCAATCCGCAAACCTTGCCGATTCAGCCTTTAACTGTAGATCGGCCCCGCGCTAATTCTCGCGCTAATTCCCTTCATTCTCCCAGCGACTTCTATGAGACGGCTAAAGCCGGAATCTCAATTGGCCATTTGCGGCACGACTAAACAGGCTGCGGAAAAACCCTGATTCCGGGTAATATGTGCGAAAATNNTTTTCCGCAGCCTGTAAAGTCGTACCCTGACGCTCCCATGCTAACGAAAGAGATTGACTCCGTGAAGATCGCAAAACAGGAAAGGCCCGGAGAACATCCGGACCTTTCTTGTTTTACCTTCGCACCAGCAGCGAGCAGTTGTTAGCTGATAGCTAATAGCTGCACTTACTATCCGCGCCCTCCGCCACTACCACCACCCGGACGGCGGCGGCGGCGGCGATTCTTGTCGGCGGGCTTGGGACGGCCCGCGCCTGCCGGCTGTCCAGCGATCGGAGCCGGAGCGCCATCCACGCGGTTGAAGTTC
>PLPA01000217.1:18188-18329 GCA_003159355.1 Acidobacteriaceae bacterium
CGTCGAACTCATGGCGGGGCTTGGTGGGTGCAACGGCCGGCGCGGCGGGAGACTCTGCAACGCCCGTCTCCACCTCTTCGGCTTCAACAGCCGCCGGAGCCGCCTGCCCCAGCTTGGACTTCTGCTCGCGGATGAGCGCCT
>PLPA01000228.1:0-15177 GCA_003159355.1 Acidobacteriaceae bacterium
GGGTGAACTCGGCAAAGAGGCCGCTGATGGGGATGACTTCAAAACGAATGCCCAGGTTGGCCGCCAGTTCCCTGCTGTCGTCGATGGAACCTGCGGAGGAATACGGGCTGGGCATTCCGATGCCGAGGACGTTCTCCGCGCCCAGAGCCTCGGTGGCGATGGCCGCCACCAGCGCGGAGTCAATGCCGCCGCTCAAGGCAACCAAGGCTTTCTTGAATCCGCATTTGCGCACATAATCGCGGGTGCCGAGGACCAGGGCGCGATAGGCGGCTTCGGTGTCGTCCTCCTCCGGGGCTGGCACGACCGGCGCATTGAAGGGATCAACGACAATCAGATCTTCTTCGAAGGAGGAGGCCTGGGCGATCAGCTCTCCGCGCGCATTGAGGGCCATCGAGGAGCCGTCAAAGATGAGGCTGTCGTTGCCGCCCACCTGGTTGGAGAGCAGCACCGGCACGCCATCCCGGCGGGCAATGGCCGAAAGCATCTGGCGGCGAAGGGCGCGCTTGCCGTGCCAAAAGGGCGACGAGGAGAGGTTGATGAGCACTGCGGGCTGCTGGCGCATCAGCTCTTCAACCGGATCGATCGCGTACAGGCGGCGCGGCCAGAAGTTCTTGTCATTCCAGGCGTCCTCGCAGATGGTGATGGCCAGCCGGAGGCCGTCCAGCTCGACCACCTTTTGAGGCTGCGACGGGGCAAAGTAGCGCTGTTCGTCGAAGACATCGTAGAAGGGCAACAGGCGCTTGTGCTGTTCGAGAAGCAGGCGGCCGCCGTCGAGAAGAACGGCGGCGTTAATGGCAGGCTTTCCACTCTCGCGCTCAGCCGGCAGAGCCACACCTGCCAGCACAGCGGTGGGCAATTCGCGGGTGGCCGAGGCTAGTTCATCGACGGCGGCACGGCAGCGGGCCAGAAAGCTGGGCTTTTCCAGAAAGTCGGCGGGGGGGTAACCGCAAAGGGCCAGCTCGGAAAAGACGGTAAGCCGCGCTCCCAAGGCAGCGGCGCGGCGGCTGACCGCGACAATTTTTTCTAGATTGCCGGTGAAATCTCCGACAGTCGGATTGATCTGGGCCAGTGCGATCTTCACACTTCCAGTTTAATCCCTAAGCCGACAGCTTCTAGCTTCTAGCCGCTAGCTCGTACCGGCCGCCTCCAAGAAGCTAGAAGCTAAAGGCTAGCGGCTAGGTTCCGGTTCCGGCAAAGACCACGCCAATGGTGCGCAGGATGATCTGGAAATCCAGCCAGAAGCTCCAGTTCTCGATGTAGGTCACATCGAGCGAGATATAGCTGTCGAAGGAGGGATCCTGACGGGCCTGCACCTGCCATAGACCGGTGATTCCGGGGGTCACGTCGAGCCGGCGCAGGTGGCTCAGCTTGTACTCGTGCACTTCGCTGCCGATGGGCGGCCGCGGACCGACCACGCTCATATCGCCGCGCAGCACATTGAAGAACTGGGGCAGCTCATCCAGCGAATACTTGCGCAGGAAGCGCCCCAGCCTGGTGATGCGGGGATCGTCGGAGATCTTGAAGAGCACACCCTCGCGCTCGTTCAAGTGCATCATGCCGGCGCGCTTTTTTTCCGCGTCGCGGATCATGGTGCGGAATTTGATGCAGCGGAAGACGTGGCCCTTCTTGCCGAGGCGCTCAGAAAAATAAAAGACCGGGCCGGGGGAATCCAGCTTGATCGCGATGGCAATGGCCAGCAGTACCGGCGAAAGAAGGAGCAAGGCGAGGATGGAAAAGACGTAGTCAAACGTGCGCTTGAACACCAGCGCCACCTCGGGCACCTGGCCGCGGTGCAGCGGAATGGTGGGGAACTGGCCAACGTATTCGATAGAGCTGTTCCAGGTGAGGCCATCGTACATTTCAGGGACGATCCGCAGGTCCACGCCGTTGGTGCGAGCCAGCGCAAGGGCGTCCTGAACGATGCCGCGCTCACAGGGTGCGGTAAAGAAGATCTCATCCACAAACTGCTTGCGCGCGAGCTGGAAAAGCGTAGCGAGAGTGCCCACCACGTCGCTTTGGCTCGAGGCCTGAATGGGAGAGGAGCCGGGGAGTTCAATGAAGCCCTTGAATGTGTATCCCAGATGGCGAATACCATCCAGGTGATGACGCAAGGCCTGCGCCTCCGGCCCGGTGCCGACGATGAGAATGTTGCGTGTGCCCACTCCGCGTTCGAAGCTGCGGTAGAGATAGAGACGATAGACCAGGCGGCGCAGGCTGAGGAGGATGGTGACCAGACCCACCGTGAGCAGCACGATGGCGCGGGAAATGTCCGCGGCATGAACCAGGTAGAGTGTACCGGTGAGCAATAAACCGGCGGTGAGGCAGGCCTGGATGCTGAGGCGCTGCTCCAGCAGGACGTTGTTGAGCCGGGTGGGTGAATACAGATTCAATCGGCGGCTGGTAATGATCAGCGAGATAGCGTAGAAGCCCAAAAGGGCCAGCAGGATTCCCATGGAACGGCCATGGATCAGTGTGCCGTGCCAGAATCCCCGTGCATCGTTCACCAGGCCCGCATGTTTTCTATATAAGGTGGCAATCACCGCGCAGCCGACGATTGTAATCACATCCAGGACCATCCACAGCCGGGTCGTGCCCCGCGGTCCGCGCACAGCATCCCTGGCCGACGCTCCCGCCCACTCCTGGGAAGAAGACACTGAAGCGGATACCCTTTGCCAGAAATCCGATGTGGCCATAGCTATCGCTGACCTCAATCAATATTCGGGAAAAATGTGCATTCCATCATCATCAGAAACACACTACGTTAAGGAAGCCAAGCGCATCGATATGCGAACCATGCCGGGTTAATCCTGCCCAGCCATGACATCAATTTTGCTTTGTCTGCCGCAATCGCCAGCTAATCGCGGCTAGAGCTTGTGGCGAATGGCCCAGGGTGAACTGGTTTAACCTGAGTCAGACCAACTTGGTGATATGAGCTTCACCGCGAAGCTGGAACCAGCCCGGCGAAGTGCAAACCATTGAGAATAACCGATTGTACAACACTATTCCGGCGACGGTCTACCCGCAATCGTGAGATCTTTTCTCAAAATTGCGATCCATTCTCACCGAACCCTGCCTAGATAGCATGACCCAGATTGCCAAATCACGGCAAGAAGAAACCGCTGGGCCGCGGTTACGGTATGAAGAGTTCCTTATTCCGAAGGTAACAAGTAGGCGTCCAGGGCAAGAAATTGCTGAATATGCGGGTCGGGAGAGGCCAGAAAGCCCTTGAGCGGGCCAAAATACTGCGCCCGCCCTTGATGGAGGAAGAGCACCAGGTCGGCGAGCCGCTCGGCAAAGCGCATATCGTGGGTGACGACGATGCTGGTCTTGCCAAGATGGTGTTGGAGAATCTCGATCAGATCGCCGAGGCGGCGGGCGATGATGGGATCAACCATGGTGGTTGGCTCGTCGTAGAGGACCACCTCAGGCTCCGCGGCGAGTGCGCGCGCGATGGCCACTGCGCGTTTGCGACCAGTGGAAAGGCTGGCCGGCAAGGCATCGACCACGTCCTCGGCGCCCACCACGTTGATCAACTGGTCAACCTTCTCCAGTATTTGCTCCTCCGTGAGGCCGCCGCGTTCGCGCAGCGGAAAGGCCACGTTTTCGCGCACGCTCAGCGAATCGAAGAGCGCGCCGTTCTGGAAGACCATGGTGACGCGCTTGCGGATGGCCCGCAGACCCTCTTCGCTCAGTGTGGTAATCTCCTGGCCTTCGACGCGGATGGAACCCTCATCGGGCTTGAGAAAGCCCATCAGCATGCGCAGAGCCACCGATTTGCCCACACCGCTGCGCCCCAGGATGCAGAGGGTCTGGCCGCGATTGACGTAGAAGCTTACGTCCTCCAGAACGGAACGGCCATCAAAGGAGATGCCGACGTGGCTGAAGGAGATGATCGGCTCCGGCGGTTGAGCCGGCGCATCGGACGGGTCCGCATTGGTCAAGGTGTCGAGCATGGCCGTAGATTCAGATTACGCGATTGGGGCCGAGGCGGCTGCGGTTTTCGCCATTCATCCTCCCACAATCAAGCGGCGAATTATCGGCCCGTCCGCCTGAAACTACAGCTTGACAAGCGTTAGGCTACAGGCTACAGTAGATCAGATGAAGATTCGGGATTTCATTCATAAGGGCCTGAAAAGGCTCTATGACGAGGATAGCGCGAAAGGAATTCCGGCGAGTTCGGCGAGCAAATTGCGCAAGATTCTTGTCTTTCTGGACTCGATGGACGATGCGGAGGAGTTGCTAGAGCTCCCGGTCTGGAAGGCGCACCGGTTAACCGGAGACCGCAAGGGAACGTGGAGTTTGAGCGTGACCGGGAATCTGCGGCTGACCTTCCGCATCGATGCCGCGGAACGCGAAGTCCGCGAAGTGAATTTGGAAGACTATCACTAGGAGAAAAACGCGATGCCCATGAAGAATCCACCCCATCCAGGGGATTTTATCCGCACGGAGATTGTCGAACCGGCGGGATTGACGGTGACGGCGGCGGCGGCGGCGCTGGGCGTCTCCCGGCCTACGTTGTCCAGTTTGCTGAACGGCAAGGCTGGCTTGTCGGGAGAGATGGCGCTGCGCATCGAGAAGGCCTTCGGCGTGAAGATGGATACGCTGATGCGGATGCAGTCGGCCTACGAGATTGCCCAGACGCGGAAGCGCGAGAAGCTGATTCGCATCGAGCCGGTTCGGTGCGCGGCTTGAGCTTCCATGCCGGATCGAGTGAATGGGTTCCCAGCTCCGAAAATCCAGAGCGGGGTATCCGCCCGGGACGTTGCCCTGCTCTTCATGATTTCGCACCGATCGGGATCTAGAGATGATCTTTTAGCGCACAAAGGAGGAATGAAAATGCGGCTATTTGTGGCTCGGGTTATTGGAGCATTGAACTGCGCTTTCAGCGTAATTGGTATTTGTATGTTCCTCTACCTTGTTAATATCCACTGGAACAACTGGCCAGGGAATCCTGGACCACTTAGTTGGGGCATATTTGTAATCTTGAGCACGCTAAGTCTTTATTTGGTTGGAGGTTTGGCATTTTATGGGGTTACCCTTCTCAAAGGCAACGAAGTTGGGCTACGCCCGACAAGGAACATTCTAATAGCCGAAATTGTCTATTTCGCTTTGGATGTTTGTCTATTTTGGAACCATACAGCCATATCTCATAGTGCCCTAACAATAGGATTTTGGGGGATCGCGGAAGGTCCCTTTATGCCGCAAATTGTGACAGGATACCCGGTATTCGGTCTTATCGTAATCTTCATTCTCATGCGTATTGGCAAGCGGCGGGTGGCCCAGGTGCCCAAAGAATGAAATGAACTGTAACTGGGTGCCCCAAGTCCAGATTTTCGGACCTGGGAATCCACGAATTTCATCTGTCTATTTCTCGGTCACAATAAAATTATTGAGACCGGCTCCGGCTCGACGTACAAGCAGTTCTTCTTCCCGCCGGACGGGGCGTCGCTGGACATCTACAATTGCTGAATATAGAGCAATACCCTAAAGTCCGAAACGCTTCTTCATCGCTTCGAGTTTTGGAGCGCTTCGCCGATCCAGCACACTTTTCTCGTGCGCCCTAATTCTCTTCAACAGCTCAGGCAGTTCCTGAACCCACGGCCCCTCAATAAACCAAGTGATTTCTCCCATGTCATCGTTCCAAGCCAGCCCATCCTCCAAGTAGCGAGTGCTTCTCCTGATTTCAAACTTGAAGACGCGCTGGTCATCTACGCTAAGATCCAAGATCGCAGGAACAATGCTCTCTCCAAATAATTCCCCTCTCCCGAGAGATTCACGTCTGACTTTGGATCCCTCGGTATAGACAATGCGATAGATCGATTGCCTCAACGAGAATTCGACACTCTTGCCGGAGGTCTTGATCGATTCACTGACTTCCGCGCACAGGAGTTCCGGGTCTTTTTGAATGAACGTCTCATAGTGACAGAGGTGGGAATGATAAAGAGACCACAGAACCTCTCTAATCTTGAGGTCCCTGGCTCGTTTCTTTCTTCGTTCAATTTCAGCACGAATCTCGTCCGGTTCCATCAATGCACCTCGAATTGCCTATGCTCATGCGCCTCTGCCGGACGTGCTTCGTATCCGCACCTGCGTCAATCGTATGTTGTTGAGGTTCGCCGCAGGATTGCGGAGATCACGATCAGGCGCTCCTCGGAGTAAAGGTCGTAGATAATCCGGTAGTTCCCCACTCGCCGCCGCCATGCGGTCGCGGTTCCCTTGAGGCGCTTGAGATCCCCCTGAAAGGGATCGTCCTGCATGGCGATGAGTGCCGCCTTAACGCGCGTCTGATCTCGTTGCGGGAGCTTTTGGAAGTCCTTTTGCGCCGGACCGGTGATGACCAGGTTCCACGTCATGGAGGAATGCCTTCAACGAAACTGCATCGCCGCGATTATAAGCGGCCCGACCACGCCGTAGCGCGGAAAGTTCATCCGGAGTTGGCTCATCGGCGGGATAGCGGCTCTTGAAATAGGCCCGCAACGCCTCGCGGACAAGCTCGGAACGGGTGCGCGATTCCTTTTTCCGCACCTCCTCAAACTGACAAAGCAGCGCGGGAGGGAGAGAGACGGTCATGGTTTCAGTGGTTCTCATGGTTGGATGAGTCTTACTCAGTAAGACTTGTTCTTATCGTACTCTTGCCGGAGGATTTGTCAAGAGCCTGCGCGTTCCCGGATACGGACCGCCTGTCGAAAAGGGTGGTTGAGGTTCGTGGTCTCCCAGGTCTGAGAATCCAAACCTGGGCAGCTGCCCACTCATCGAGGGTTCGCAGAAGCCAGGTCATCGCCTGGATCGGGCATACGGTCGGGAGCGCTGCGCAGAATCTCCAGAAAATCCACTTGCTCCGCGCCTTGCGATCTCCGCTTGAAGAATGCCTCGGCGGTTTCCACTGAACTGATCTTCTGCGCAACTGCGACAGAGACCCACTGATTCAGCGAAACGCCGTCCTCTTCGGCGAGCTTTCGGGCTGCATTTCCCAGGGAAGGAGGCAGCTTGACTGGAATCGTTGCCTTGTTCATTTCAGCACCTCCCCAACAAAGCTCGCGGGACTCACAATACGCAGGTTGAACCGTGAAGCGGCGGGAATAAAATCCCTGAGATTATGGGTGACGATCACGTCCGCGCGCCCATTGATCGCCGCATCGAGCACCATCTCGTCGCCCACGTCCTGCATCTGGGGTCTCCAGCGGTAATAGACCTTGACTGGCTCAATGATAGCAGCAATTCCGATCAGGAAAGCGGCTGTGCGTTCGGGCGACATTCCATGGACGGCGCGCTGTTCGTCGCGTCCCAGCACATCCTCATATTCCAGGAAGAGGGCCGGCGTGGCCAACATCTGAAACGAGCGGGCATAGGCCAACTGGAGCAGCCGATTGCTGGCGCCATGCCGGCTGCGCATAGCCGAGACAATTACGGAGGTGTCAAGAACGGCTCTCATCGTAGCTGGTTGCCTCAGATTCTCTCATCAAGATAACCGATTGAGTTTCTTGGTCTCCCACCCTTTTCACAAAGTGCGTGAAAAGGATGGGGCACCCGGCCAAGAAAGAGACTTTCAAAAGTCTTTAAAAAATAAAACTATCGAACTCCTTTTTGAAAGGAGAAAAAAGCATGCATATTCTTTTGCTAATCTGGCATATTATTGAACTGCTACATATCGCTTATGAACTGTGGCAAGTTTTCAATTACTTCAAGAGCCGTTAGAGATGAAGTCAATTCACTTTGAGGTATCCGACTTCCTAACTGGGTGGCTAAGGTCAGACCACCCCAACACCAAGCATTGCCCCAAGCCTCGATTGAGACTTGGGGCAATCGCTTATTTGCCGGCCTCTTCCAGAAAACGCACGATCGATTCGATGCCCAGCTCGAAGTTTTTCAGGTGGAACTTTTCGTTGGGGGCGTGGATGTTGTCGTCGGGGAGGCCGAAGCCCATCATCACGCTGGGAATGCCCAGATTGCGGTCAAAATCGCCGACGATGGGGATGGAGCCGCCGGAGCGGATGAAGACCGTCTCCTGGCCCCAGACCTCGCGCAGGGCGGTGGTGGCAGCCTGAATGTAGGGGTTATCGACCCGGACCAGACAGGGGTCGCCGGAGTGAATCAGGCGGACCTCAATATCGACGCCGGCGGGGGCGATCTTCTCGACGTAGTCCTTGTAGAGGGCAAAGGTCTTGGCCGGAGTCATGCCGGGAACCAGGCGCATGGAGACCTTGGCGGTGGCTTTGGCGGGGATCACCGTCTTTGCGCCCGCGCCGATGAAGCCGCCGGGGATGCCGTGCACGTCGAGCGTGGGCCGCGCCCAGGTGCGCTGCAGCACGCTGTAACCGGCCTCGCCCACCAGCGTGCGCGAGCCGACCTCAGTGAGGCGGTAGTGCTCCTCGTCAAAGGGCAGGCTGCTCCAAGCGGCCAGCTCCTCGGGGCTGGGAGGGATGATGCCGTCGTAGAAGCCGGGGATGAGGATGTGGCCGTCCTCGTCCTTGAGCTTGGCCACGATTTGCGCAATGGCGACGAAGGGATTGGGCGCCGCGCCGCCGTACATTCCGGAGTGCAGATCGGTCTTTGCGCCGCGGACTTCCAATTCTGTATAGATCATGCCGCGCAGGCCCACGCACAGGGTGGGCAGTCCGGGCGCGAAGAGCTCGGTATCGGAGACCAGGGCAAAATCCGACTTCAACTCCGGCGGCTTGGAGGCGACAAAGGCTTCAATTCCCTCCCCTCCCACCTCCTCTTCGCCTTCGAGGAGGACACGCACGTTGATGGGCAGCTTGCCGTTGGCGGCCATGAGCGATTCCAGAGCTTTAATTTGCGCCCAGACCTGGCCCTTGTCGTCACAGGTGCCGCGGCCGTAGAGATTGCCGTCGCGCTCGGTTGGCTCGAAGGGCGGCGAGAGCCACTCGTCCTCGGGGTCGGTAGGCTGCACATCGTAGTGGCCGTAAAAGAGCGCAATAGGCTTGCCGTCGGCATGAAGCCAGTCGGCATAGACCAGCGGATTGCCTTCGGTTTCCAGCAACTTCGCGTGCTCGAAGCCGATGTGCGTAAGCTCGGCCAGGAGAAACTCGGCGGCGCGACGGCAGTCGGCCTTGTTCTCCGGCAGCGTGGAGATGGAAGGAATGCGCAGCAAATCCTTCAGTTCATTCAGAAAGCGGGGATGATTCTCACGGGCGTAGGCTACGGCGGGCGATGACATGGGTGTGCTCCTTCTCAATTGATCCGACAGTGGAGAGTATATGCGGTCAGATCGGAAAACGGAATTCAATACCTGTAATGTATCGCGGTCGATCAGCCGAACAATTCACTATGAGAGCCAAGCCGCGCTAGTCGCAGAAGGTCGTTCTCTGTTTTTCTGCAGATCAGCAGCAGGTCTGGCTTGACGTGGCACTCGCGGTAACCGGACCAATCGCCGCTCAAGTCATGGTCGCGGTGTCGAGGCTCCAGAGCCTCATCGCTTGCCAATGCCAACAGAACTGGGACAAGGTCGGCATCGAGAATAGTCCGGTAAAGGCCCTTGGCTTCTCGCTTGATGTCGCGTTTGAAAGCCGTTGAACGCTCAATCGACCGCATACTAATCCGCCATTAATGCTTCCACGCTGGCAAACTGCTTGCCCTTTCCAAGCTCAAGTTCGGCGATGGCTTTGCGGGTGGTTGCGTTGGGAACCTTGACCTCGAAGGGCAGGCGGCGCTCATCGGCAATACGGAGCATCAGCAGCCGGATCGCATCGGAGATGGACAGGCCCATTGCTTCGAGCGCTTCGGAGGCTCGCTCTTTGGTGTTCGTGTCGATGCGGGCACGGACGTAGGTGTCGGCGGTGGCCATGGAAATTCTCCCTAAACGTTATTGTAGTCACAATGAGACTACGTCGCAAGTGGGTTTGATCTTCGTTCTTCCTCAGCACGGTACTCTAGAGAGAGATGCCTCCTATTCTCAACGCGCAGTCGATCACCAAGCAGTTCGGCGCCAAGCCGCTCTTTCAGAACATTTCGCTCACCGTCGAAGAGGGCGACCGGATCGGACTGATCGGTCCCAACGGCGCGGGAAAGTCCACGCTACTGGCGATTCTTGCCGGGCAGATGGAGCCGGATTCAGGCGAACTGGCGGTGCGCAAGCGCGCCCGCGCCGCCTACGTGCCGCAGGACTCGCGCTTTGCCGCCGGCCTCAGCGTCCGGCAGGTTTTGGAAGCAGCTCTGGCCGCCGCGCATGTGAACGAATCCGAGCGCGAGGGGCGACTGCGCGAACTGAGTGGCCGCGCCGGTTTCGCGGACCTCAATGCGGAGGCGGCCGCGCTCAGCGGAGGCTGGCGCAAGCGGCTGGCGATCACCGAGGCGCTGGTTTGTGAGCCGGAGGTGATGCTGCTGGACGAGCCGACCAACCATCTTGACCTGGCCGGGATCGAATGGCTGGAGGAGCTGCTGACCTCGGCTTCGTTTGCCGCAGTCACCGTCAGCCACGACCGCTATTTTCTTGAATCCACATCGAGCGAAATCATTGAACTGAATCGGGTTTTTGCCGACGGATTGTTGCGCGTGAAAGGCAATTTCAGCCGCTTTCTGGAAGAAAAGCAGTCCTATCTGGAATCGCAGAACCGCCAGCAGGAGAGCTTGCGCAATCAGGTGAGGACCGAGATCGAGTGGCTGCGGCGCGGACCCAAGGCGCGGACGACCAAATCCAAGGCGCGCATCGATAGTGCGAATGCCATGATCGGCCAACTGGCGGAGATGAATGCGCGGACGGCGGTCGCGACGGTGGGGATTGACTTCGACGCCAGTTTGCGCAAGACCAAGCGGCTGGTTGAATTCAAGGATGTGGCCTGCGATGTGCCGAGTTCCGATAATGAGCCTAAAGGAGAAATGCGCCCGCGGCGCCTCTTCAGCGGGCTGAATTTCATTCTCACCGCGGGCATGAAGGTGGGGCTGGTGGGGCCGAACGGCAGCGGCAAAACGACGCTGCTGCGCCTGCTGCGGGGCGAGATTGAGCCGGCTCAGGGATCGATACGCCGGGCCGAGGCGCTGCGGCTGGTCTACTTCAGCCAGATGCGCGAGCTGGATGAAAGCCTGACCTTGCGCCGGGCGCTGGCTCCGGAGGGCGACGGACTCAACTATCAAGGACGACTGGTCCACGTCGCCAGTTGGGCGGCGCGGTTTCTGTTTACCAGCGAGCAGTTGAATCAGCCGGTGCGCAACCTGAGCGGCGGTGAGCGGGCGCGAGTGCTGATTGCCAAGCTGATGCTGGAGCCGGCGGACGTGCTGCTGCTGGACGAGCCGACCAACGACCTGGACATTCCGACGCTGGAGATTCTGGAAGAAAACCTGCTGGACTTTCCCGGCGCGCTGGTGCTGGTGACGCACGACCGCTATCTGCTGAACCGCGTCTCCTCAACGGTGCTGGGGCTGGATGGGCGCGGCCACTGCGGGCGCTTTGCCGACTATGGGCAATGGGAAGATTGGATTGAGGAACAGGAAGCCGAGCAGAACAAATCCGGCAGCACGTTGAGCGCATCGTCCGCCTCGACCGTCTCCGCCAATTCCCTGCCCTCGCAGGCCGGCGGCAAGAAGAAGCTCTCCTACCTGGAAGCGCGCGAGTTCGCGGCGATTGAAGTGCGGGTCGAGGTCTCCGATGCGCGGCTGGCCGCCGCTCACGAGCGCGTCGAGAATCCGGAGATCGCGACCAACGCCGCCGCGCTGCAGGAGGCGCTCATGGAACTGGACGCGGCGCAGCACGAGAACGATGCGCTTTATGCGCGCTGGGCGGAGTTGACGGACAAGTCGGAGTAGAGCGTTTCTCTAGGAAACTTTTCAGATGAAGGTGAACTACTGGGTTCCCCGCAGGGCCTCTACTTCATTGGAAGCTTGAAGCCCAGATCGAGTATTTCGTCATCCTTCACGCGAATCACACGCGCTCGGGACCGGTCGTTTTCACCAGGATAATACAACGCGACAGTGGGAATCTTAACACCCGGTCCACCCCCACTCCCGTCTCTCCAATTGGGCCCCTCAGGGGAGATCAATCCTAGCAAGTAATCTCCCGGATCATGTTGGTCGAAATGGAAATATCCGTTCCGGTCGGTTTGCGTAATTTGATACCACGTGTTGTCAGCTCTAATGAGCACCAGATGGAATCCTGTTGCGGGCTGACTGTTGAAGCGCTCTAAGTGACCACCGATCTGCGCATGAGGAGACCTGTCGATTGTCAGATCCCAGCAAGCCCCAGTTTTCAGGCTGACCTCGGAGTCGTCGGGTTGATACGATCCGATTGGGCCCACTGTGATTTTATAATTGCCGGGAGCAAGGGGCTGGAACTCGTATCGTCCGGCCGCGTCCGTGACCGCAACAAATTGTTTGTTGTCTGACCGCCGATCTGCGATGACATGCGCGTTCGAGATTGTCTTTTCGTTGTAGAACGCACCTCGCATCACCCGGCCCCTCAAGATACCGAATTCGCCGATCTTCTTCAGACGGCGGAGGGTTTCGATTTTGGCCCGTGCATCGGCTATTGGCAGGCTGTCATTCCCATAGTAGTCCAGAATGATCGGCTGGCCGTTCACTTTCTTCAGGTAGAAAAGCCATCTATCTCCTACCGCTAACTTAGGCATACACAACCCTTGCGAGGTCAGAACCGTTATGGGATTATCAGGCTTTCCGAAGAAGACTTCGTCTGGGGCGATCTGAACCTGCTTCTCATTATCTTTGGCAGGCTTGATAGCGGAGATACGACCCACAAACACATAGGTGTACCAGTTGGACCGGCTGCTGCAGTCGTTGAGATTGCTGAACATGCCGCTGTGCATGCACGTAATCGTCTTGTCTCCGACTTTGCGGATAGACAAGACTTCGGCTTTGGCGACACCCAAACAGGCCAGGGCTACAGCAAGCACCGGGAGTATACGATAGAAACGCATCGCAAATACCTTATCACCCAAGATACTTCCTCTTCAAGAGACTGATGCGCCGCCCGCCTGCTTAGCGGTTTTCACGAAGGTAACGGTATCCGCTATAATTCGCACGCGGAAAGGATTTCACGATGCAATTGAAGCCGTTTATGGTTTTTGCTTTGGCAGCCGTTTTGGGTTGCGTGGGGTGGGCGCAGACGGGACCGGAGCCGGTCAACCCTCATGCTACGCCGGAGGCGCGGGCGCTGCTGGCTTTTCTCAATTCGATCTCCGGCAACGCGACAATTGCCGGGCAGCTCAATTACCCTAACGTGGGCGCGCGCTGGACGGACATGGCCTACGACCTTACGGCCAAATATCCGGGGCTTTTTGGCGGCGACTTCGGCTTTTCCGGCGGCGAGGACAAGGACTCCGTGCTTTCGCGCCCGGCGATGATCGCAGAGGCCGAGCGGCAGTACCGCAACGGCGCAGTGGTGACGCTGACCTGGCATGAGGTGAGGCCCACCGACGACGAGCCGGTCACCTTCCACAACAGCGTGCAGGGCCATCTGACGGACGCCGAGTGGAAGGAACTGCTGACCCCCGGCAGCTATCTGCGTTGGGAGCGCATCGTGATCGCACTTTGCCTGCTGGATCTGACCTGGTTCGTGCTGGCCTATCTCGTTCATCCCAACTGGGCCGCCGTTGCCTACACTACGGCCGTTCCGACCATGCCCGCGGGAGGCATCACCAGCAGCCTGGTCTTTCTGGTGATCGCGATTGTAGGCACAACCATCGCGCCCTGGCAGCTTTTTTTCCAACAGAGTTGCGTGGCAGAGAAACGGCTGCGCTTCGCCGATCTGAAGTGGGCTCGGCTCGATACGCTCATCGGCTCCGTCTCGGTCTTCGGCACGCGCATCCATTGGGAGTTCTAGTGGTGTCCGCCGCACAGATGGTCGTTTATGTTTTGAAAGGGCACGACTTCACAGGCTGCGGAAAAACCCCTGATTCCGGGTAATATGTGCGAAAATCGTCCCTCCGTGGCTAAAGCCACGACTGATTCTAATNNTTTTCCGCAGCCTGTTCAGCCGTGCCGTACGGGAATCTCTTGCCTGTGAATCTCTGTTAAGCGCCACATCCGTTCTTTTCAAACTGGAAGAGTCGCCGCTCCGTCAGGGTGTCAGCCTCATCCCCTACACTGAATCTTGCCTCCCATGCCCGCTTACTGCGAAGTCGCATTGCCGGTGCCGCTGGACCGCGCGTTCACCTACGCGGTGCGNNCGCTGCTGGCCCTGGCCGAGTGGATGGCGCAGTATTACCTTGCTCCGCTGGGCGAAGTGCTGCGCGGGATGCTGCCGTTGATGGCCGAGGTGCGGCGCACCGTCTACTACCGCATCACCGACCTGGGACGGGATGTGCTGGCGGCGTCATTGGAGGGTGCTGATCGCCTTCCAGATCGACCTGCCTCAGGGGCTAAAGCCCCGGATGAAATAGGCGAGTTTGGTGGCAGGGCTGAAACCCTGCCCTACCAATCCTGGAACAAACCGTCTCAGGATTCCCAGGTCCGAAAATCCGGAGTTGGGGCGCCCAAATTTGTTCTCGGACAAAAGGGCGCGTCGAAGCGCAAAGGGAGACGGCACGAGAAGTGCTCCGCCGAGGAGCAGGATCTGGAACGCCGTGTGCTGGCGCGCCTGGCTTCAGGCGAGCCGGTGAAGGTCTCCACTCTGCGCACGGCTACCGCGGCCACTTTGCCGGTGCTGGCCGGCCTCACGCGCAAGAAATGGATAGCCCGCGAGACGGCGGCCGTGGAGCGCGATGCGCGGCGCACGGAGCGGTTTGCCGTCCTCATTCCCGAAGCCCGGCTGCCCGCGCTGACCGTGAAGCAGCAGGCCATTTTGGCCGAGCTGGCGGCCTGCGACGGCGAACTGCCGCTGGCCGAGCTGCGGAGTAAGGACTTGCCCTCTTCCACGCTGCAAACCCTCGTGCGTCGCGGTTTGGTCCGCATTGATGAGCGGCCGGCAGCCTTCCGCATGGGCGGCTTGCAAAGCCAGCCTGCGCCGCTCCGGCTGAACGAGCCGCAGATCGACGCGCTGGCCAGCCTGGCGACGGCCTTGGGGGGGTTCCATCCCTTTTTACTGCACGGGGTGACCGGCTCGGGGAAGACGGCGGTTTATATGGCGGCGATGCAGCGGGCGCTGGACCGTGGCCTGGCGTCGATTCTGCTGGTTCCGGAGATCGGCCTGACGCCGCAATCGGTGGGCCTGCTGGACGCGGCCTTCGGAGATAAAGTCGCGCTGCTGCACTCCGCGCTCACGCCCGAAGA
>PLPA01000228.1:15187-17747 GCA_003159355.1 Acidobacteriaceae bacterium
TACAAGCAGGAGGAGACGCCGCGCTACAACGCCCGCGACGTAGCCGTGATGCGAGCCAAAATTGAGGGCGCAGTGGTGGTGATGGGATCGGCGACGCCGTCGCTGGAGAGCTGGCAGAACTCGGTCGCGGGCAAGTACCAGCGCATTGAAATGCGCGACCGCGTGATGAACCGCCCGCTGCCCGAGGTCGAACTGATCGATATGCGCCGCGAGTTTCAGGAAACGGGGCAGGAGCAGCTTTTTTCGCGCGCCCTGGTGGAGAAGACGCAGACCGCTCTGGATCGCGGCGAGCAGGCGCTGATCCTGCTCAACCGCCGCGGCTACTCCTTCGCAGTCCTCTGCCGCGCCTGCGGCGAAAAGCTGGAGTGCCAGAACTGCGCCATCGCGCTGACCCACCACAAGCCGACGGGTGAAGATGCCGAAGTGGCGCGCGCGGGCCAGCGCCTGGAATGCCACTACTGCGGCTTCCGGCGCGTCGTGCCGGCTCGCTGCCCCAAGTGCGACAGTGAGCACCTTTACTATCTGGGCGCCGGCTCAGAACAAGGAGAGGAGCGGCTCGGCGAAATCTTCCCCACCGCGCGCATCGGCCGCATGGATCGCGACACGGTGCGCGGCCGCTACGATCTGGAACGGCTGCTGGCGCGGCTCCATTCGGGCGAGATCAACCTGCTCGTCGGCACGCAGATGATCGCCAAGGGCCACGACATTCACGGCGTCACGCTGGTGGGCGTGGTGGGCTGCGACTACGCGCTTTCCATGCCCGACTTCCGCGCAGCCGAGCGCGTCTTCCAACTGATGACGCAGGTTTCAGGCCGCGCCGGACGGGGCGAGTTGCCGGGCCGAGTCGTGGTCCAGACCTACTACCCGGACCATTACGCGATTCTCGCCGCCAGCACTCACGACTACAGCAGTTTCGTCGAGCGCGAACTGAAATACCGGCGCTGGATGCACTATCCGCCCTTCGGCGTGCTGGCCAATGTGCTGGTGCAATCGCAAAAACTCGAAGAAGCGGCCGGCTGGTCGGCGGTGCTGGGCAAATGGTTCCAGAGCGCAGCGCCGGAGGGCGTCCGCGTACTCGGCCCCTGCACCGCGCCGATCGCGCGCATCAAGGGCGTCTACCGCTTTCACCTGATTCTCAAAGCAGCCTCACGCAAGGCGCTCAATGCGGCTCTGCGCGGAATGCTGACGCACGCCGACGCCGCACAGATTCCGCGCCGCAATCTGATTGTGGACGTGGACGCGCTGCGGCTGATGTAGCACCTGCGGTGGGGCAGACGACCTTCGGCGGGGCAAACAAACGGCATCATCGCAATCGCGCCAACTATTCTTTTCCTTCGGCGCAAGCTCTGCCAAGCCGCAGTAACCGCGCGCCAACGAGGAAGAACCAGAGCGTCGCGCCCAACGCGTTCGCCATCACCAGCGGAAAGAAGCCCGTCAATGAAAGTAACCCGAACACCCCTGTGATCATCCCAGTCCAGGCGCTCGCCTTCCCGAATCTTGCCTTTATCATCGTGATGCTCGCCAGCAACACGCCTACCGATGGAATCACGATTATGTAAAAGGTCAGCAGCGGCGTCGCATAAATCGAGGAGGCATATTCGGCCGCAGCCAGATAGGCGGCTCGATGAGCCTCGTCTGCGGCACTGGAATAGTTTTGGAAGAGCGCCAACAGAGAAGCGTGATGTGTCCAGGTCACTGCCAGATCGAGAACGACAAACAGATGCAGGCAGACTATGGCCGCCAGCATCAGTTTTGTTCCCGCCTTGCGCAAGGCGATCCACAGCGCCCAGGCCACCGGTAGATAAAGCAGATCGGTGACTACCGAAAGCCAAATAATCACCCACCACACCGTAGTTTTGCCTGGCAGGTAGCGGAACCATGCCTCGCCGGTCGCCGGAGGCGCGCCCACCCATGCGAAGAGCGGAATAATCGCCACGTAGCCAATCGCCAAAAGCAGCGCCGCTATCCCACCCCAGCGATAGCACTGCTTCTCTTCACAAACATTCAAATCGCTCATCACAACCGGCATCTCCATGATGGATTTTTGCTTCTCCAAAATCATACGCAGCGGGCTATTGAATTGTTCCTGCCTTATCGACAGGCGGTGTGCATCCGGGCAGTTTTCCGTGCATTTTGGTGTATAGAGCGTCTGCTACATATAGATTATGAAGTAGGATATACGTTCCCCTGTATACCTATATGAAATACCAGTATGGATAACCGAGTGCCCCAGCTATAGCCTTTGAGACCTGGGAGTTCCGCCGGACAGCCTACCTTGAGCTTGCCGAGTGGGCGCAGTCCACTCGCCTACGAGACCAGGAGTGTAGGATGCAGAGGAAATCGAAGATACCGCAAGAGGCACAGGAACAGGTGAAATGGTAGGCCTTTCAGCACGACGGAAAAACCTGCGATTTGGCGCACCTGCATCCGCGCACCTTCCGATTTGAGCGGCCTGCCGAGGGCAACAGGCCCGCCGCGGTCTATGAGGATTGGATCTGCTATCTTGCCCAGCCGAACAGAGCGGCCAGAAAGCCATGATTAGAGCATATCACTAATAGGT
>PLPA01000018.1 GCA_003159355.1 Acidobacteriaceae bacterium
CGCGTGGCGACCATTGAGAGCATCGGCTCCTCGACGCGCATCGAAGGCAGCCAGCTTTCCGACCGCGACGTGGAGCGCCTGCTCGCCAATCTGGAGATCAAATCCTTTGCCACCCGCGACGAGCAGGAGGTCGCCGGTTACGCCGAAGTCATGGAGACCATCTTCCATGCGTGGCCGGAGATCTCGATCACGAAGAACCACATCAAGCAGCTCCACCACGATCTCCTGCGCTACAGCGAGAATGACGACCGGCGCCGCGGCGAGTACAAGAAGCTGCCCAACAGTGTTGCCGCCTTCGACGACGCCGGCCAACAGATTGCCGTCGTCTACGAGATCGCCTAGCCCTTTGACGCCCCCCGGCTGATGGCCGAGCTTGTCGCTTGGCTCCAGGAAGCCCAGGAACTGAAGCGGCTCCATCCGCTGCTCGTCATCGCATTCCAAAACAAGGGGTTGACTGAAACCAGAGTCGATAGCTATATGCTGCATGCACTTCGCCTTCGGCTGGCCGGAACCATAGGCGCCACGTTCAGCCATCTTCGGCCATCTCGGAAAACAGGTTGGAGGGATACCGAGGATTCCCAAGGTGCGGATTGCCGACTACGGTCAAATTTGCAGAGTGTGCTACGCTAAACGCCATGGCTGCGATTCACCGCTGTGTGCCAAGTCCATCGACTGATGAGGGGGAGAAAGATGAAGATCAGCGCTCGCAATGTGCTTGAGGGTAAAGTGCAGAATGTCACCAAGGGGGCTGTGAACGCACAGGTGACTCTCGTTCTGGCGGGTGGATATGCCGTCGTCGCCATTATCACCAACTCCAGCGTCGAGACTTTAGGACTGACAAAAGGTAGTGCAGCCTTCGCGATCATCAAGGCCTCCGAGGTGATTGTCGGCAAGGGCGTGGATGGCGCGAAGCTGAGCGCACGCAATGTATTGCCCGGTGTCGTGGAAAAAGTGCTGGACGGAGCGGTCAATAGCGAGGTAGAGATTCAGCTTTCCGGTGGCGGTTCAGTGGTTGCGTCGATCACCAAGCAGAGCGTAAAGGCGCTCGGGCTGCAGAAGGGTGACCAGGTCAGCGCAATCATAAAAGCTTCCAATGTAATGATCGGCGCATAGGGCCGCCATGCCAGAGGCTGACAATTCAAATCAGGCGGCGACCAGCGACCGAGGTGTCGTATCCTCCCAATCGCTCCAGTTCTCGTCTATAGGCAGCCAGAGCGAGCGTGTTGAAGAGCGCCTCGATTTGCGGCAGATGCAGATGACGCCGGTGGACCACGAGATCATAGCGCTCGCTGACGAGCGGGATGAAATCAAGGCCCAGGATGCGCGCGGCCGATGAAACGGCGATGCAACAGTCGGCTTCTCCGGACTGGACGCGGCGCGCGGCGGGCAGATGGCCGGTGGCGATGTTCTCATAACCGCGCAAGCTGGTGTGTACGATTCCAAGATTGTGCAGGCGAGCATCAAGGAGCAGGCGGGAGCCGGCTCCGCGCTCGCGATTCACCAGAGTCACATCCGGTCGTTCCAGATCGGAGATGGAGCGGATCTGCTTGGGATTTCCGTGCGCGACGACCAGACCCTCCTCCCAAAGCGCGAGAGAAACTACAGCAATGTCCTGCTTGCGGAAGATGCGGCTGACCGCAGCGAGATTGGACTCCTCCGTGCGCTCGTCGCGAATGTGGCAGCCTGCGACATGAATGCTGCCCTGATGCAGCAGCTCAAGGGCTCTGGTGCTGTTGCGATGGGCGACGATCAGGTCAACGCCCTGCTGGCCGAGATGGCGGGAAAGAATGGAGATTCCGGGGTCGCAGCCGGCCAGGAGAATCCGCTTGTCGAAGTCCTTGGCGCCGGAAAAGATTTCGACGCTGGTCTTGGTTTGCGCTTGGAATTTGCCGGCGATGACCGCGTCAGCCACGGGAAGGCTCCACGTGCCTTGCTCTGGAAACGTCGCTATGAGGCGGCCATCGACGCGGCAAAGATGCACCGGCATTCCGGGGCGGGTGGAATGAGCTTCCTCCAGCAGCTCCACCTGCTCGGTCTGCCGCGTTTCCTGTTGCGCATCCAGTTGAAATATCTCTTCGACCGTCACGCCTAGCGCCTTTGCCAACTTCAGAGCAATGGCGGTATTGGGGGCATATCCCCCTGATTCGATTGCATAGACGGTCTGCCTGCTCACATTGATCGCGGATGCCAATTCGGCGGCAGAGAGGCCGCGGGCGGCGCGCAATTCGGCCAAACGACTCTGTACTTTCATCGGTTCCTCTGAACAAGAGCGGCGAACGTGATGCAAACGATTGCTGCTGAGATTGTCTCACTATTTGGGAAAATCCGCAGCTCCTGAATTGATTTCACTTTTCTTTGATATCTGTATTGTATTCGAGACTGAGTTGTGTATAGACTACGAATCAATCGCACTCAATCATCGTCTTCCGCGCAACTGTGAGGATGAAGCACAGCCGCTTCTTCAATCTCAAGAGCGCTACGCAGTTCCATTTTCTACGCAACACATTCATTCATAGGAGGAGCCAATGAAAATCCAAAGTCAGCCCATTCTTCTTGTAATCATGATACTTCTGGTCGCCACGGGTTCATTCTTCGGCCAGTCCACGACGTTTATTGAGCGTTACCAGGCGCGCGTCAGCGCAACGCAAGCTGAACAGCCACACTGGGTCACTCCGTTGGTTACGGTGACTCCGCGACTGGAACAGGAGATCCGAAGCGATTTCATTCACCAATACAACACCAAGGGCTTCACGATCTGGAACTACGGGAACGGCAAAGGGTTGGAGTTGATTCCCGAGCGCCACACTGAGCTCATTTTCAATGTTCCGCCATTCTTCAATCGTTTCAACGGTGCACAGGATGGTTTTGGCGACGTCTCGTTTCTGGCCAAGTACCGGATCTACTCACGCAACGAGGAGCATGGCAATGCGATTGTGACCGCATTTGCGGCTGGATCGATTCCTACGGGCAAGAACGCCAACGGAAGCTGCTGCGCCATCGTTACGCCCACGCTAGCAGTCGGAAAAGGCTTCGGCCAACTCGCTCTCACTTCGACGGCGGGGGGCTCGCTTCCTGCAAGCAATGTGAAGGGTCTGGGGCACACCATAGCCTGGAATAGCACCGTTCAATATCGCGTTGCAAGGAAGGGGTTGGCCCGTTTCTTCTGGCCAGAAGCCGAGATCAACTCCAGCTTCTACAAAGGCGGATCGAACGACGGGAAGATCGCGACCTTTGCCACGCCGGGCCTGATCGTTGGCAGGATTCCGCTCACTCATGACGCATCAGGCAAGCCGGGGCGATTGGGCTTGACCGTTGGAGCGGGTCAGCAGATTGCGCTAACGCACTTCCACACGTACAATCACGCAACCGTCATTACCATGCGCCTTCCATTTTAGTGACTGCCTTGCACACGGCCTGGTTGGCAATCCCAGGCCGTGCAATTTCTGATGTCATCATGGAAAATGCGAAAATCTAAGAACGTGCTGGTCAATTCAGAATCGATCATCGGACAGGGAGAAGACGTGAAATCAGAGCCTGTATTTGGAATCAATGGAAGGCTGCATTGCCACAGAATTGTGGTTGCAGTGCTAATTGCTTTGGTTTGCACCTGCTATAGTTCAGCGCAGACGCGCCTAACAGTATCCGCCGCGGCGAGTTTAACGAATGCGCTCGCGGAAACTGAGGCTGCTTATAAGCGCGCCCAGGCGAATATAGAATTCAGCAATAACATAGGCTCCTCGGGAACGCTTGCAGCGCAAATAGACCAGGGAGCTCCGGTTGACATTTTCATATCAGCCGCATCAAAGCCGATGGACGACCTTGCAGCCAGCGGGCTGATCGTTACAGGCACACGCCGCAATCTGTTGAGAAACACACTGGTTCTTATTGCACCGCTTGACTCGAAGCTTAAGGATTTTCAGGGGCTCACAGATAGATCAATCCGGATGATTGCGCTTGGCGATCCAGAAAGCGTTCCAGCCGGCCAGTACGGCAAGCAAACGCTCTTGTCTTTTCATCTTTGGGAACAACTCAGTGCAAAGTTTGTGTTGGGCAAAGATGCCCGTCAGGTTCTTACTTATGTAGAAACCGGCAACGCCGATGCGGGCCTGGTCTATGCCACCGACGCACAGGCTTCGGGGAAGGTTCGAGTTGTGGCCACTGCTCCTGAATCCGCGCATGACCTGATCGTTTATCCCGTGGCAGTTGTCAAAGGGAGTCGCAACGAAGAGGCTTCGCGCAAGTTTGTCGAGTTTCTCCCCAGTCCGATAGCGCAAGCGATCTTCGTGAAACACGGGTTTACAATAGCAGCACCGTGACTCTGCCCCTCGACTATTCGCCGCTTTGGATCTCGCTCGCCACTACCTGCGTGGCAACAGTGGCAACGTTCTTTCTGGGAATGCTGGCTGCCAGGCTGATGTATGACTTACGCGGAAGCCTTCGCGCGTGGATCGACGGCCTTCTGACGCTTCCGCTGGTTCTGCCTCCCACGGTCGTCGGTTTCTTTCTCCTCCTGCTGCTTGGTAGGCGCAGC
>PLPA01000126.1 GCA_003159355.1 Acidobacteriaceae bacterium
ATGCCCGGACGCGCCAGACGGCAGGAGCAATGCGCCATGAAGCAGGCTCGGATCAAACCGTTCTTTCAGCAAGTTGCCGAGACGGCGCGGCGCCGGGAGCAGTTGCGAGCCTACCGGCGCAACCAGGTCTTAGGGCTTGTGCTGGTGGCGGCGGCGATCCTGCTCTGGTGTCTCCTGCGCACCAATCCCAGGTGGATCTTTCCGCCGGGATGGTGGCGCCCGTGACTCCCGCGCGGACGACTGCGTCGAGCAGCCCTGTGGATGAGAACCAGGCACCTCTGGCTGTTCTTTTGCTGGGGCCAACCGGCAGCGGCAAAACGGCGCTGTCTCTCGCGCTGGGCGAGCGCTTCGGGGGCGAGATCGTCAGTTGCGACTCGGTGGCCGTCTATCGCGGCATGGAACTGGGCACGGCCAAACCCACCAATGAAGAGCGGGCGCGCCTGCCGCATCACCTGATTGATGTGGCCGACCCGGACCAGCCTTTCACCGCGGGCGAGTACAGCCGCCAGGCGCGGGCGACGCTCAGGGAGATCGCCAGCCGCAACCGGCTGCCCATCGTAACCGGCGGCACAGGCCTCTACCTGCGCGCGCTCACCGAGGGGCTCTTTGCCGCGCCGGAGCGGCAAAGAGCGCTTCGTCAGCGCTTGCAATTGAGCAGTCAGAAGCGCGGAAGCGCCTGGCTGCATCGCCTGCTCACGCGGCTCGACCCGGCCTCGGCCGAGCGCATTCACGCCAACGACGCGGCCAAGCTGATGCGCGCCATCGAGGTCTGCCTGGCGCTTCGTAAACCGCTTTCGCAGATGCTGGGAGACCAGGAAAAAGCCCGCGACCCGCTCACCGGCTTCCGGCTCTTGCGCATCGGCCTCAACCCGCCGCGGCAGGCGCTCCCGCCCCGCGAGGGCCTTTATGACCGGCTCAACCGGCGCTGCGCGGGTATGTTTGCCGCCGGACTGGTCGAGGAGACGCGCGGCCTGCTCGACCGCTACGGGCCGGTCAAGGCGCTCGATTCTCTCGGCTATCGTCAGGCGCTGCGAGTGCTGCGGGAGTCTTGGAGTGTGGATGCAGCAGTAGAAGCCGCCCAGCAGGGCCATCGCAACTACGCCAAGCGGCAGTTGACCTGGTTTCGCCGTGAGCCGGAGGTGCATTGGATCGCGGGCTTCGGCGATGAACCGGAGCCGCTGCGCCTGGCAGACGAACTGGTACAGAGCAACCTGTAAGACAATCTCCCGCACTTGCGGGTAGCACCAAAGGGGAAGCGAAGCGGGCCTCACGCGCATCCATTAGACTGGACGATGGAATAAAGCACTCATAGTCCCGGAATGGAGTTCCCTTGGCAGAGACAATCTACGATGTGGCGATCATTGGCGGCGGGCCGGCCGGCTATACGGCGGCGATTCGCGCGGCGGAGTATGGCCTCAAGGTGGCGCTGATCGAGCAGTCCGACCGGCTGGGAGGCACCTGTCTGCACGTGGGCTGCATCCCCACCAAGGCGCTGCTCTTCAACGCCGAGATCTGGGAGCACTTGCAGCACGCCGCCGACTTTGGCATTGAAGGCATCGGCGCGCCCACCCTCAACTGGGCCGCGGTGCAACGGCGCAAGAACGCGATCATCGCCAGGCACGCCAACGGCCTGGACTTCCTGATGAAGAAGCACAAGATTGCCCGCATTGAGGGTTATGGCCGCCTCACCGGCCCCGCGCAGGACGGCGTTCATTCCGTCGAGGTTACGGCCGCGAGCGGCGAAGTCAACCAGCTCAAGGCAAAAAACGTCATCCTCGCCACCGGCTCCGAGGCCAAGATGCTGCCCGGCCTGGTGGCCGGCGGCCGTATCCTGACGAACATTGAAATCCTCGCCATCGACGAGCTTCCCAAGTCGCTGATTGTCATCGGCGCGGGCGCGGTGGGCATGGAGTTCGGCTCGATGTTTCGCACCTTTGGAGCCGAAGTGACGATCCTCGAATTCCTGTCGCGCGTGGTTCCGGTCGAGGACGAAGAAATCTCCAAGGAGATCACGCGCCTCTTCAAGAAACGCGGCATCGACGTGAACACCGGCGCCCGAGTTGAGAGGGTCGAAGAGACCGAAAGCGGCGTCAAGGTCACCTTCACCGACGTCAACGGCAAGTCGCAGGTTCGTGAGGCCGAGAAGGTGCTGGTGGCCGTCGGCCGGGCGGGACGGACGGGCGAGATCGGCGTTGAGAAGACCCGCATCGAGCTGGATCGCGGGTTCATCAGGGTCAATGAGGCCCAGGAGACGGCCGAGCCCGGCGTCTTCGCCATCGGCGACATTGTGGCCGGACTGCCGCAACTGGCGCATGTGGGCGCGATGAGCGGCATGATCGCCGCCGCGAAGATTGCCGGCAAGCCCTTCCGCACGGTGCGCCGCGACCGCATCCCCGGCTGCACCTATACTGAGCCGCAGATCGGGTCGGTGGGCCTGACCGAGACCCAGGCCAAAGAAAAAGGCTACGCCGTCAAAGTCGGAAAATTCCCTTTTGCGGGCAACTCCAAGGCCACTATTTTGGGGAATCACGACGGTTTTGTGAAGGTTGTCGCCGAGCAGAAATACGGCGAGATTCTCGGCGTTCACATCCTTGGCCCGCAGGCCACCGAGTTGATCGCCGAAGCGGTTGCGGTGCTGGAGTTGGAAGGCACGGTGGAGGAGCTGATGTTCACGATCCATGCCCATCCCACGCTGGCGGAATCTCTGCTCGACGCTTACGGGGCGGTAGAGGGGATGGCGATTAACGCGTGAAGTGCGCGTCAGCGGAGCCGAAAGGAAGAGGGCGCAGTCACAGACTGCGCCCTCTTCGAAATACCGGTTGAGAAAGGTGTTTCCTAGAAGGTCGTCGACACAGTGAACCGGAAGGTCTTGCGTGGCTCCTGGAACCTATTCCGCGCTCCGTAAGCAGCCGTCACCTCGCTGTAGGTGTAATCGCCCGCGCCTCCCGTCGGGAACATACTGCGGGTAATCAACTCGCCGGAACAACTGTCCTTGTTGCTTCCCAGTCCAAGGTTGCAATAGGGCTGCTCATACAACCGCAGAGGGTTGTAGGCATAGTAGAAGCGGAAGGGCGCATTGATGACCGGCATGATGACCGACAGCTCCGCGCCGGTGGACATGCGCGGAACGAAATTGGTGCCGGAGATGGGGTGGATGTTGCGCAGGAAGCCGACCTGCGAGCCAGGAATCCCGCCCTGGCAGGCGCCGTTGTTCCACACCGGGCAGCCATAGAGCGGCGCCGTCAGCGAGGCGAATCCTTCGGGGCTCTGCTTCAACTGCCCCTTGTTGAGGGCCGTATCGATGCCGAAGTCGTCGAAGAACGCGAAGGTTACCGGCCCGACGATGGGAATGCGGTACTCGGCATTGGTGGTGAGACTTGAGTCACCGCCGATAGAGGCGATGCCATAGATGGGCAGCGGCACCTGAATGCACTGGTTCAACTGCGGCTGGGTTGGGTCGCGCGGCACGCAAGAGCCATCCGGATTGGTCAACTGCACGTTGACGCGCGTGGGAACGTAGCCGTAAGGCGTGGCGCTGCGAATGTCGAAGCCGCGCAGCTCGCCCTCGCCGCCGGAGTAGGTGCGATTCTGGGGCGGGGCCACAGCGCCGCCATAGCCCTGTATATAGCTCAACTGCGCGCGCACGCCCAGCACGTTGCGCCCGCTGGGCGACGGCATCAGGTAGTGCATCGGCCGGAACTGCTTGTAGGCCACCATGGGAGCGAAATAGCGTACATTGCCCCAGATGCCGGCGCTCTGAAACACCGCCGAGTATTCCTTGCCGCTGCGCGGACGCATGGGGTTGTTGATGGTGTTATAGGTGTAGGAGAACGAGGCCATGCTGCTGACAATGCCGTCCAGCGCATTGGCTCCCTGCACGCCCGAACGGAAGCTGATGGTCTGGAAAAAGGTCTGCGAGGCGGTGCTGAACGCGGTAATCGTGGACTTGCTCAGCGAATAAGTGAAACCCACGCGCTGGAATGCGTGCCGTTTGAGCGGATAGCTGAGCGAGAAGGTCAAACCGGTTGCGGCCTGGTTGTAGTTCTGCGTCAGGGATTGCTGCGCGGAGTTCAGGTTCGCCGACTGGCCGGTTTGGGCCTGGTAGTTCTTGGCCGCGTTGAAGTCCTGCTTGTTGTTGAAAATCTGGAAGCCCACATTGAGCGGGCGGTTGTGAATGTAGGGCTGCGAGAAGCCGAAGGTGAACTGACGGCTAACGCTACCCAGGTTGCCCTGCAGACTGAGCGTTTCTCCCAAGCCGAGGAAATTGTTGGTCGTGTAGTTCAGGCCCAGAAACGCGCCCGATTGCCCGCTCATGCCGCCATTCAGAGCGATTGAGTTCTTGCCCTTCTCTTTCACTTTCAGCAGCAGGTCCACCGTGCCCGCCTCGGCGTCCTGGTGGGCTTCCGAGTCCTGATCGACCTTGAGAGCTTCAAAGTACTCCAGCTGGTTCAACCGCAGAAGGCTGTACTCCCACAGTTGCGAATTGTAGACCTGGCCTTCCTCCAGCATCAGTTCGCGGCGAATTACCTTGTCGCGGGTGATGGTGTTGCCCTGGAACTCAATGCGCGAGACGTAAAACGGCTTGCCCTCATCGATATCGATATTCATCGATACGGTCTTCTTCTCTTCGTCGTAGACCGGCTTGGGGATGGCGCCGAAGTTGATGTACCCCAACTGGCCGTACGCCTTCTTGAGATTCTCCAGGCCCTTGCCGATCAGCGTGGCATTGAACCAGTCGCCATCCCGCACCGCAAAAGTGGCGCGCAACGCCCTCACATTGGAGACGGCCTTGTTGCCGGTGAAGGTGATCGTGCCTAGCCGGTAGCGCTCACCCTCTTCGATGGGGATGAGAATGTCGATGCGCTTGCCCTTGTTGGGCCGGAAGGTAAACCAGTTCAGCCCGCCCTCGTCACGAATCTGCGTCCGGGGCTGTTCGATGGCGGCGTTGTAGTAGCCCTTGTCGCGGTAGGCATAGCGCACCCGCTCGGTGTCATCCTCCAGCTTGGTGGCGTCGAAGGTCTGCGCAAACAAATTCTCGAAGATAATCGAATACGGAATGCCGATGGGCTTCAGGTTCTTCATCGAACGGCGCAGTTGCAGTGAGCTGATGTGCGGGTTGCCGGTGAATTTAATCTGGCCCACCTTCACAGTGGGGCCTTCCTTGACGTTGAAGTTCACCTGCACCGAGGCCGGGGGAATCGTCTTCACCTCTTCCTTGATGGTGGCGAACTGGTGCCCGTGCTCGGAGAGCAGATCCTTGAGCACCTGCTCTACCCGCTTGATCTTGGCTGGATCGTACTGGCTCTCAACCGAAAACCCAACCTTTTCCTTCTTCAGGCGGTCCAGGACATCCGACTGGGAGATCGCGTTAAGGCCTTTATAGTTGATCTCGCGGATCGTGGGCTTCTCCCGGACAAAGACGTTCAGGATAATGCCCTTCTCCGTGTCCTCGCGCTCGATGCGCAGATCGTCGAAGTACGACGTGTTCCACAGCGAGTTGAAGTCGCGCTCAATCGACAGTGGGTCGTAGGTGTCGCCAGGATGCGTAAAGAGGCGCGCCAGGATCGTCTCTTTGGGGATGCGCCGGTTGCCGATCACCCGGATCGAATCAATGGATTGCGACTGCTGGGCCAAGGCTGTGCCGGCGCTGAGAGCCACAAGGGCAAAGATCGCCATCAGCGCCAGACGGGAGATGCGGGTGCGCCTTGTCTTCACCGGGCTGGAGCCATGCGGCGAGCAAAAGTACTGGTGCGGTCCATCGTTCGGCTTCACGGGAAAAATATCGCCACCCTCACTGCTGAAATCTGATGCTGCATCAAGGAAAGAATGATTATATTGGACCGCGGCCACCCCGCCCAAACCTCCGGGCCGCGCCTCGGCTCGGAAACCGTGTCTTTCCCGAAAATCCCTGCCGCGCTTACCGCCTTCGGCCGAGGGCCGGATTCGATTAGGAACCCATCCTCAGTCTAACGGACTCCAGCGGGTTGGTAGGCATATTCCTCCCGCCGGCGAGCGCAACATGATTTTTAGACGCAGGATGAGCGAACAGGACATCCAACTATATGAGGCATTTCCCCGATGAAGAACTCTACGGAGACGGTTTATGAGTTTTCCGCCACACTGCTGGACGGCAGCACGATCAGCCTGGACCAGTTTCATGGCCAGGTTCTACTGATCGTCAACACCGCCAGCAACTGCGGCTTTACCCCCCAGTATGCTGCTCTGGAACAGCTTTACCGCACCTGTAAAGAACGCGGATTCTCCGTGCTGGGCTTCCCCTGCAACCAGTTCGGCGCGCAGGAATCCGGCTCGGAGGCCGAAATCGGCGCCTTTTGCGAGAAGAATTTCGGCGTCAGCTTTCCTCTCTTCGCCAAAATCGAGGTAAACGGACCCCAGGCCCACCCCCTTTACCGCTTCCTGAAAAA
>PLPA01000169.1 GCA_003159355.1 Acidobacteriaceae bacterium
AACGGCCATGATCCGCAGGCCGAGCTGGCCGCCCTCCATGATGCGATCGCGGCCAAACCGTCCGGGATTCTGATCTCGGTAGCCGATGTTACTCTGCTGCAGCCGGAGATTGACGCGGCCGTCAACGCCGGGATTCCGGTCATCACCATCGACTCGGATGCGCCGGGAAGCCGCAGACTCTACTTTATCGGGACCAACAATCTGGAGGCCGGAAGGCTGGGCGGACAGCGCGTCCTCGAGAAACTGGGTGGCCGCGGCAATGTCGTCTTCTTCACCTTTGCCCATCAGGCCAATACCGAGGAGCGGCTCCAGGGCTTCAAGGACGTCTTTGCCACTCGGCCCGAGATTCATATCGTGGATGTGGTGGACATCAAAGGTGAAACGAGCAAAGCCTTCGATTGGACGCAGGAGGCGATGGCGTTGACCGGCGACAAGAAGGTGGATGCCTTTATCAGCCTGGAATCGTCCTCGGCCAAGGCGGTGACCGACGCGCTCAAGCGCTCCAGCGTCCCCGACCGGCTGGTGATGGCTTGGGACGTGGAGCCCAATACGCTGGATGCGATCAAGGCCGGGAATATCGATTCGACGGTCGTGCAGAAGCCCTTCACCATGGCTTACTTTGGACTGAAGGCGCTCGACGAGGTCTATCACGCGCCGCCCAAGCAGCTCTCCAAGGACTACAGCGCCGACGCCTTCGCCCCCTACCCGGCCTTCGTCGATACAGGCACATCGCTGGTCGACAAGACCAACGTGGACTATTACATCGCCGCCGCAGCCCAACAAGCCAAGTAGAACCGGCGCTCTACCCAAGGACGCGATATTGGCATAAGCGCTGATTCGATTCTCTGTCTAACGTATACTGTCGCAGTCCCGGCACTGCCGTCGCCCAGCGAGCGCGGCAGTGCAACTATCTACGGAGAGATCTTCGATTCTGCACTTTACAGAAACCATGCTGCTGAGAGGCTTTTTCCTCAAGAAAAAGCCACCTTCGATGCGGTCTCATGTCAAAATGTGATGCGAAAATACTCTGGAACGTACCTGAAAGCAGGACAGTGCAATGCGGAGAGTCTTTTGTCTTCTGTTACTGGCAGGATTCTCTCTGCCGGCCTTTGCCGTCAATGGCAGCGCATCCTCCAAGGTGACGGTGGCGCAACTGGAGCAGATGCTGGCCGCGGACCATGCCGCCTCGGATGGCGAGGTGGCGGACCAGCTCTTCGGGTTGCAGTTGACCGAACGTCTGAGCGCGGCCCGTTTCGCGCGCCTGAAGGCAGGTCTGCCCGGCGAAAAGGCTCGCCAGGCGCTGCTTGCCTTGGCGGATTCGTCGGAGTTCCTGAATCTTCCGGTAGCCGAAATTCCCGCCGCGGCCGTCCCCAGCCCGGCCGCCCAGCGTCAGACCATGCAGCTGGTCGTGAGCTATGTGACCCAGACGCTTCACCGCTTGCCGAACTTCCTGGCGACGCGGGAGACAACCCGTTTTGAAGACAGGCCGCAGATCCTTTACACCGATTCCAATATAGTCATTGAAACCTACCTGCCTTTGCACTTCGTAAGCAAATCCAGCCAGCCAGTGGTTTACCGGGACGGCCAGGAGCAAGCCGACACGGGCGCGCGGAAGCATGGAACGCCGCAATCAGACTCTCAGGGACTGGTCACCAGGGGCGAGTTTGGACCCATTTTGAGCACGGTTCTGCTGGACGCGGCCCAAAGCAAACTGACCTGGAGCCACTGGGAAGAGGGAGCGGACGGGCTGGAGGCGGTCTTCAGCTATGCGGTCCCCGCGCAAAAATCGCATTACTATGTTCATGCCAATTTCATCTATGACTCCACCAATGATGGTTCTTACATTTCCAATGAGTATCATGAGCTGGCCGGCTATCACGGCGAGATCGCCGTCGATCCCGCCAGCGGCGCGGTTCAGCGCCTCATGCTGGAGGCAGATCTTGCGCCGGCCGATCCATTTGTCCGATCCGCGATCGTGGTGAAATACGGCGCCGTGGAGATCGGTGGCAAAAGCTTCATTTGTCCTATCAAAAGCGTTGCCCTTTCGCTGGTCCGTTCCCCAAGCGCTTCGACGGCGCCGCACGCGAGTGGTCCGGGGCCGGTCAAGACCTTTCTGAACGATGTCGCGTTTGAAAAGTATCACCGCTTGACCTCCGAGATGCGCATCTTGTCCGCGGATAGCACGGAACCGGCGGGGGATTCGCCTGCTTCTGTTGCCGGGATCACGGCTCCGCCAGCGCCGGGCGAAGCGGCTCCCGCACCTGAACCCGAGCCTGCGCTGCGCCCCGTCCCCGGCGCGGAGCCGCCTGTCGCAACCTCATCCACCTCACCAGCCCCATCCACCGCACCTGCCCCAATCGCAACAGCTCCATCCGCCGCCGGCGTCTCCACCGCGCCCGAGCCGAAGTCGGCATCTGATCCGCTGCGTCCGTTACTGGTGCGAGGTATGCATACCTCGACAGAAATTGCCTTCATCGTGCGCGCGATCCCAGCCAACCCTCAGCCCGCTCTCGATGCCCAGCCGGCTGGCGGCGAGGTCAAACCGCTCACTCGTTACCTCGTCGATTTCAATGTGCGCGCAAAAGACGTAAATCTGACGCTCAATCCTGAAGGCAATTACAAAGGCCAGCTTCGCTTCGGGCTGGTGGCTTATGAGCGCTACGGAACTGCGCTCAAAGGGGCGGGCGGAACCTTGGTCCTCGACCTCAGCCCGGAGTCCTACGCAGCAGCGCAAGGCACCGGCATCCAGGCCCATTTGGAAATCGACCTGTCCGACACAGCGCTCTTCCTGGAGGCGGGAGTCTTCGACTGGAGCACACGGAAGGTTGGAACCCAGGAAATTCTCATCCGATCCGCTGAGCCAATGAAAGCCAGATAGGCGGGTGGCCGATCTTGGAAATACCATCAAGATGGGTCGGGTGGCGCAGGCTGGATTTATAGACCTGGGAGTCTGCCGCCCCTACTCCGGCTTGCCCACGCCGACGGCGCTCTCCTCTTTGGCCAGCTTCACGCGCGCCGATTCCAGCTTCTTCTGCACCTTGGCCACTTCGGCCGGCTCCACGTCGGCCGCGGCCGATTTGGCAGACTGCGCCAGCGAAATCTCCCATTGCTGGGCGGCCAGGCGGATGCGCCCGGTCTTCGCGTAGAGCTCGCCCATGTGGTCGTGGACCGTGGGGTCGCTGGAATCGCGCTCGACGGCCCGGCGCAGGTTCTCTTCGGCCAGCTCATACTCGCCCATCTTGAAGTACACCCAGCCCAGCGAATCCAGGTAGGCGCCGTCCATCGGTTCCAGCTCAACGGCCTTGCGAATCATCTTGAGAGCCTCGGGCAACTGTTTACCCTTGTCGGCCATCATGTAGCCCAGGTAATTCAGCGTTATCGCGCTCTCCGGGTCCAGCTCCAGCGCCTGGCGGAAGAACTGCTCGGCCGGCTCGTAGTGCTTCTGCCGCTCCGCCCATTCGCCCCGCATGAAGAGCAGAGTGGTGCGCTCCTCCTTTGCTTTTTTCTCGTCAGTTTTAGTGGTCAGCGCCTCGGCCTTGTCGAAGGCATCCTCGGCCTCCTTCCAGCGATGCGCGCGCACGCACATCTGGCCCAGCGCCACCCAGATCGGGCGGTCGTCGGCGGTGTTGGCCAGCAGCCCCTTGGCCATCGCCAGCCCTTCCTCGGTCTTGCCCAGGTCCGTCAGCTCCCCAGCCAGCATCAGCTTCAGGTCGCGATCCTTGGGGTTGGCCTCGACCGCCTTGCGCGCCACCTCGACCGCCTTGTCAAACTGCCGGGCGTCGCGCCAGGTGTCCACCTGGAACTGGTAGCCGCGCACCGCCGNNAGCCGCTCCAGGAAGATGGCGCGGTTGTCCTTTTCATCCTCTTTGTAGGCGCCGTTGGCGTGCGATGTCAGGTCTACCATCTTCTCGTAGGCCGCGGCGGCCTCGTCGTAGCGGCCCAGCACGTCCAGCAGCAGTCCCTCGTTGTAGCCGGCTTCCAGATCCTCCGGCTTGATCTTGCGCGCCTTGCGAATGGTCGCCAGCGCATCCTCATACTTTCCCTGGCGGCGCTGAATCTCGCCGATGTGAACCAGAGCGCTGGAGTTCTCCGGGTCCTCCGCGGCCAGCTCCTGGTACTGCTTGAGCGCCTCATCGAGCTGGTTGTCGGCGAGCAGCGCCTGGGCCAGCGCATCCAGCGTGCGCAGGTCGCCCGGCTCCATGTCGGAGGCGCGCTGATAGGCCGCGATGGCTTCCTTCGGCCGCTTCAGTTGATCGTAGGCCGCGCCCAGCGCAGCCTCCATCTTGGCCGTCCGGTCGGCGACCGCAACCGCCTCGATCTCCTTGGCGGCATGATCATAGTCGCCGCTCTCGGCGTACAGGCGGGCCAGATTCAGCACCACCTCCTCCGAGTCGGGTTCAATCGCTTTCGCGGTCTTGAACTGCTCTTCGGCCTTCTTCGCGTCATGCTTGACGGTGTAAAGCTGGCCCAGAACCATGCGTTCATCCACGCTCCGGGGATCCAGCGCGACGATCTTTTCGAACTCGGCAATCGCCTGGTCCAGCACGTTGCCGGCGGGCGAGGCCGAGGAGGGGGCGTTTCGCCCATCGCTCAGCGTGCGCAGATAGACGCGCCCCAGCAGCTTGTGCGCGTCAACATTGTCAGGCGCGCTCTTCAGCAGCTCCCGCGCCGCGTTCTCGGCCTCGCGCGTGTGGCCGGAGCGGAAGTACAGGTCGGCCAGCGCAAGGTTCAACTGCGGCGAAGCGGGGTCGGCGTTCAGCGCCAGCTTGTACTCCTCGATGGCCCGCGTAATAAGCTCCTGGCGGCCCTCGCTGACGGCCTTTTCTTCGTAAGCACTGGCCAGCGCCGCATGATAATACGACTGGGCGCGATCCGGCAGCGGCGCGGCGGAGCCGGCGGCCTTGGCCGCTTCGTCCGCCTTCACTGCATTAATCTTGATCGGGCTGGCGGCAGGCGTCTTGGCAGGGCTGCCCTGCGCTGGAGCGGCTGTCTCCGGCAAGGCCGGAGCCGTGCTTCCCGGAGCGATCGGGGCGGGGGTGGTCTGGGCGTGGGAGAGCCTGGCCGGCAGCACGAAGGTGCTGGCGGCGGCAAAGACGAGACCGAGGGGCAGCAAACGCAGTTTTTTTGTCATCATCCTGGGGATTCCATGCCTCTTCAGCCGGGCCATCTGGCGAAGAACTTCCAAGTCCAAAAGCCGGGAGGCAATGCAGGCAGCCGGTGGGAGCAACTCTGCCTACTATAAAGACGATTCTAATTGCCATTGGGCTTGCGCGTCGCGGCAGATTGGGGCATTTTCCTGCCGGGAGTCCAAAACGAAGCTCGCCGGAGCTATGGAATGCCGAGAATCTTGTGTGTTTGCAGGCTCAATCGCCACTGNNCGCGATCAGGCCCGTCCATCGGCTGCAAGAAAAAATGCCGGAAAGCCAGCAATTCAAATTCCGCAACTTCAAAGCCCTGTTGAGGATAGACCAGCTTCAGCTCATCGCCGCTGCGCTGCACGAGTTCGGCTCCGGCTTTGGGGCTGACGCAGATCCAGTTCACTCCGTCCGGCGCGGGAATCGTTCCGTTGGTTTCAACGGCAATCTCAAAATTACACTTGTGCAGCGCGGCGATCAGCTCCCCATCCAATTGCAGCAGCGGCTCGCCGCCGGTGCAAACGACGAAACGCTTGCCCAGCGCGGAGTTTGCCGGCCATGCGCGCTCAATGGCCGCCGCCAGCGCAACAGCGGAGTCAAACCTGCCGCCGCCCGGCCCATCCAAGCCCACAAACTCCGTGTCGCAAAACCGGCAGATCGCCGCCGCCCGATCGCTCTCCCGTCCCGACCAGAGGTTGCAGCCGGCAAAGCGGCAGAAAACCGCCGCGCGCCCCGCCTGCGCGCCCTCCCCCTGCAGCGTATAAAAGATTTCCTTGACCGCGTAGCTCATGAAAACAAGCTCCTAGCTACTAGCCTCTAGCTGCTAGCTCGTTTTGCGCGAATCCGAACCTCTACACAGAAAAACTAATAGCTAGTAGCTAGAAGCTAGAAGCTCGGTACCGTAGCGGATCCTCGATCCCATTCTCCCGAAATCCCTTCCTCCGCAGCAAACACGAATCGCATTCTCCGCAAGGCTCGCCAGACGCTGAAGGATCGTAGCAACTGCTGGTCAGCCCGTAATCCACGCCCAGCGCGATTCCCTTGCGAATGATCTCCGCCTTGGTCAGCGCGATCAGCGGCGTATGAACCACAAGCGCCTGACGGCCTTCGACTCCGGCCTTGGTCGCGAGATTCGCCATCTTCTCAAAGGCTGCAATGAACTCCGGGCGGCAATCCGGATAGCCCGAATAATCCAGCGCATTCACGCCAATAAAAATGTCGCTCGAACCCAGCACCTCCGCCCACGCCAGCGCAAAGGAGAGAAAAATTGTATTGCGCGCCGGAACATAGGTGATGGGAATATCGTGGCTCATCTCGTCCGCCGTGCGCCCCTTGGGAACCGCGAAATCTCCCGTCAGCGCCGAGCCGCCGAAGACCCGCAAGTCGATCTTCGCAATCCGATGGTCGGCCACGCCAATTGCAGAAGCCACGCGCCGCGCCGCATCGAGTTCAACAATGTGCCGCTGGCCATAAGAAAAGGAGAGCGCGTGCAGTTCATAGCCCTCGCTGCGGGCAATCGCCAGCACCGTGGCCGAGTCCAGCCCCCCGCTCAACAGCGCCACCGCTCGTTTCCGCTCAGTCGCCATGAGTTTGCACCCGCAACCCCTCCTCGGCAATCCGGTAAGGCACCACCGCGCCGGCCTCGTGCGAAAGCGCGGCGCGCAACGCCCCAGCCGCCTCCTTAGTGCGCGCCAGCAGCATCAGAAAGCCGCCCCCACCCGCCCCGGCCAGCTTGGCGCCGTAGATAAACGGCCGGGCGCGTTCGAGAATCGCGTTGATCGGCGCATTGGCCGTATGCGGATCGAGCACCTGATTCAGTTGCCAGTGCCGGTCCAGCAACTCGCCCAGATGCTTCCAGTCGCCCTCGGCCATCGCGTAGGACATCTCCACCGCCAGCGTCTTGATGCTGTGCAGCACCTGAATCGTCGCCGTCTCCCGCGCCAGATAACGCGAGACCACCTGCCGCAACAGGTCCTTGGCGACCCTCTGAATGCCGGTATTGTAAAGCACCATGTGCTGGCAGAACTCGGCTCTCCGCGCTTCCGTCCAGGTCACCGGCTGCACGCGAATCCGCTGCCGCAAGCCGGGTCCGGTAATCAGTAGCTTGGCGCCGGGAAAGATGCCGCCCGCCTGATCCTGCCAGCCGCCGCCGGTGGTCATGCGCTGCTCCAGTTGCATCACCGCCTGCGAAAGAGCATGATCGCCCACTTCGCGCCCCGAGATCACCGCCAGCGCGCGGATCACCGTGGCCGCCAGAATGCTGCTCGTCCCCAACCCCGAGCCGATCGGCAACCCCACCCGGCAGCGAATCTCCACCCCCCCGCCCAGCTCCGCAAGAGTCTTGTGCAGCGGCTGCCCCTTCACCGGAAGGCCATGCAGCCCCAGCGCGGCGCGCGGAATCGAAAAGACGCTCCCCGGACCGCACGGCTCCAGCAGCTCTTCAGCATTGCGAAATTCGGCCATCGCCCCAAGACCGTCGGCGTGGCAGCGGATCACCGGCTCGTCGATGCGCCTGATCTCCGTTTCAATTGGATAAGCGCCGTCGATTTCCAGCGCGCAATTCAGCACCGTGCCGCCCCAGTCGAAGCAGAAGGGCGGCGTGTCGCTCCAGCCTCCGCCCAGGTCGATGCGCGGCGGCGCGGAGACGTGAACCCGCTCGGAGCGCCAGGCGGACGGCGCGACCTTCGCATCCCCGGCTGTCCCTTCGCGCACCGCATCCTGAATGCAGGTGAAGGCCTCGGCCCGCGCCAGCCCAGCCTCCTGCTCAAAGCCCGCGCGCTCCAGCAAGCGCTCGGCCTGCATCAGCAGGCTGGCCGCATGAGTCAGCTCCTCCGCGCGCCCCTTGCGCAACTGATTGGCGCGCGCTCTCAGTGAGCGTCCCGCGGCGGCGGCTGGCGCCAATCCGGGCAGGTTGGCCAGCAGCGGCCGCAGGTCCGTGCCTGACTCCGCCAACTCGACGACCGTCTCCTGCCAAATTCCCTGCAAACGGCGGTTGCGCGCCTCGGCCAGAGCCTTCCCATCGGCGCACTGCGCGCTCTCCGCCAGCGAGAGCCGCCGCGACAAGCGCCACTGGGCAACTCCGTACCCGCTCGCGTAGCCCATCATCCACCGCGCGCAGGCCCAGGCCTCGTCCGGCGTCGCCACGGGAAAGAGCCGGGCGTTCCACAGCGTCGGCGCTTCCTCCGCGCCCCAAACCTCCTCGCTCGCCAACCCCAGCAGAGCAAGCGTTTCCAGAATCGGACGGTTGAACCAGGTGGCGTTCACCAGCGCCTGCTTGGCATCGTCCTCGACGCCGTAGACGCGAATTACCCAGCCGTTGCCGCCGTCCGCTTCCACCGGCAACTGATGAACCACAGTCTCTTCGGGAACCTCCACCGCCCCGCTCAACCCCGTCAGTCCATGCAGGATGGCGCCGCGGCCGGCGCGCACATCCCCCTCCAGGTCGCATTCCAGAATCACGGCTTCATGACCGGCCTTGCACGCGCCGCCGATCGCGCTGTCCAGCACTCCGCCCGAGGCCGCCGCCAGAGAGCGGAAGTTGCGCGTCGTCCCCGCATGAATGAACTCGCCCTCCACCACCGCGCAGTGAAACGCCGCTGGCCACTCTGGGCCGCGCAGAATTCTCTCCAGCTTTCTCCAGAAGGTTCCCGCGCCGTTCTTCGGCTTCCATTGGCCTGTCAGTCCGCGCGTGATTTCATCGTAAAGATCAACCGCCGGCAGCCTTCTGAATCGCGCCAAACCTGTCAGCGCCGCGGTCAAATCGGCATCAAAGCGCAGCAAGCCAATATCGACGGCAACCCGTCCATCCTCGAACATTCCACCCGCGGCCTTCACCTCCGCCGGTGTCGGCTTTTGCAGAAAGGTATAAACCTGGTCCCCGGCTCCCACCACATAAACGCCGTGATGGCTTCCCGTCTCCGCATCCAGCCGCATCGCGACGCCCGTTGCCCCTGGACGGTCCCACTCCACCTGGCTCGCGTCAAAGCGCAACACCACGTCGCCGGAGGCCACCAGCAGGCCGTTGGGAATTCTCTCCGCCCACGCCGCCGAAAGCGCCAGCGTCTCGTCGAAGACCGTCGTTGTCCCGCGCGG
>PLPA01000295.1:0-7961 GCA_003159355.1 Acidobacteriaceae bacterium
ACAGGGTCACGATCCTGGCGCGTGGTTAGGACCATCAACGTAACAGATGGGAGTCATGAATGATCGATCAGTTGAAAAGTGCAATCTTCAACACCGTGAAACAGTTCCAAGACTATCCGTTGNNCTGTCGGAAAGAGACATTCAGGCGGTGCTCTTCGTAGAGCTTCGGAATGCAACAAACGAGGTACGGTATCCATACACTGCCGAACCCGCGAATCGCCGATTCGGATGCACCGATCCCTTTAGTTTCGCCCTGTAACGACGGAATATTACATATCCCAAGGGAAATTCGATATAGCAGTATTATCCGAGAAGCCAGACTCCGAAAAAGCTATTTGGGGTCAGCCTTGCCGCGTTGGAATTGAAATCAAACTCTGGACGCCGGGATATGGGGATTCTGATTATCTCAGGGATGTCCAAAAGCTACAGCGCTATCAGGCGGAATTGCAAAATGAGGGGCGTTCATTCACGGGTATTGCCATGTTGTTTGTGCATCCTTGGGTTAAGAATGAGAAGAAAGGGAAGAAGAGACTGCCAGTTATTTTGCGCGAACCTTGGAAAGCTATTTTGGATGAACATTCTGTGGACGCTTACCCTGAAAATGGTGTTGCATTGCATTTGGTTACTGACGCCAAAGATGGCCACCGGTGGCAGCAGTTTTCGGGTCCATCAATTACGGAATAGGTAGCTTCTGAGGTGTTCGGTCATGTTCGCAAGTTTGCAAGTTCTGAGTCTTCGGGTTCTGCTCGTGGCGGGACTCATCGCCGTAACGTCGTTATCGATTAGTCAGGTGGCGAGTGCCTCGACGGCCGCCACCACGCCAACCTTCTCCCCAGTAGCCGGAACCTACACCTCGGCGCAGATGGTGACCATCTCCGATACGGCGCCAAACGCAATCATCTACTACACCACCAACGGAACCATGCCGACCACCGCATCCAGCGTGTATAGCGCTCCGATTACTATCTCGTCGACAGAAACGCTGGAAGCAATTGCGACGATCGGTGGCTGTAGTGGCTGTCTCACCAGCGCCGTGGTAACCGCCGGATATTTTATCACGCCGTTAGCAGTGGGTGGAGCACTCGGGTGCTGTCTTAAATCTGCGTTGACATTGGCTGAACAAAATCTCTACTTAATAGATACCGGCCAGCGGTCTATAATTATCGTTGGAATCGTGGGATATTCGGTAGAGATTGTCTTGGATTATCTCGCATGATTCGTCTTTATCCTGCACATTTCTCAATGGTTTAAGTCTTTCTTTCGCTAGACGGTTGCAATCAGATAGAGTGAGAGTGTACCGCGTGATGTGTGAGCGGGTATGATTGCGGAGCGGAGGGTGAGGAGTGTTTAAGATGGAGGTGCGCTTTGTGTGCCAGTTCCGCTGCCATCAGTCCGACCATGAATTTGTTCTCCCGCATCAAAGCCCATTAGGAAGATACGAAGGTGGACAATATCAAGCCACGGATAAATGGCCAATAGATTACCTATGCTGGCAGCACGGGCAGATGTGCTTGGTTGGTCTCGGAGCGATCCATCTGGACACAGTACCGGAGCTGCCCCTAGGGTTACATTTGGCAGCTCTTTGGGAGATTGAAGTCGAATGTGCCAAAGACAACTGCGGGCAGCGCCGGACCATATACACCAAGTATTCAGCAGACGAAACGCCGCAAGCCATAGCGCGGCTCTTACTTGCACCCGGACTCTGGCTAGAATGTAGGAACCGACATTGGCTTGAGATTGACGAGTCTCGAATAACGGTTGAGCGGTGGGAGCCTTGATTATGTGTTGCATTGCGCACAATCCTACCTTATCCTTGGATTAGCGCAATGCAAGGATCGAGAGCCCCGCCTGGCAGCGGGGTTTTCTATTTAGGCTCAATTCTACCTCAGAACGGCTCAATCCGCGCGTAGACTGGTAATCGGGGGGGGGCTGCTAGTGAGTGAACTTGATCCAAAACCCGATTGGGAGCCAACGCGCCTACAGTTGGCAAAGTCGCACGTTAAGGACTACTTCGGCGCCGCAGTCCTTCTCGGCATCATAGCCGTATGTGTCCTGCTCTACCTTGCGGCTATGACGTTCGTTTTTCACCGCTGGCGTTAGGCTCAGTCTATGCATAGACTGGCGCTAAGCGTGCCGTGCGATCAGTTCCCCGATAGTCCAGATGTGATCTGTAATCCCGGATTCCATGGCCGGCGTGACGCGCAGTGTCGAGTGAACCCGGCAGAAGTTGTAGTAGGCGAACCAAAGCGAATAGGCAGCTTGCAGGTTCTCCCACTTCTTCGAGAATCCATTGGTCAGACGGGTCATGCGGCGCATTCCCATCCTGATGCTGAGGTTTTGGCGCTCAACGTAGCTGGTGCATATCCGGTCGCGGACCGGCCTTCCCATGATCTCGACTGGGACTGAATCCACAACTTCAGCCGGGCTGTATCGTTGCTCGCCGTCGCGAGGTGTGCCGTAGACCTTGATGAGCTGGGCGAAGTCCACACGGTCCCTGAGAATCATCTTGACGGCCCCAATGTACGGCTTGAATCCGTCGCTGGTCAGTTGATAGCGGCTCCAGGCCGTAGCGTAGGCCAGCTTGCCAATAAAATCGTCCGTCGCCTTAGCGGTGCGCTTGCCCAGGTGGTAGGCGAGTACCAGCTTCGTGCTGCGCTCTATGCCGACAAAACAATAAGCATCGCCTACTTCTTCGCCGTCAGCCGCGGACTTGTGGCCCTCTTTCTTTTGGACAAAACCCCAAATCTCATCTACTTCTACGTCATGCACGGTGAGGTTTTGGATCTTCGACACCATCAGGGTTTCGCAACGCTCCCCGGCCAGCACCAGCAGACGCATGAGCGTGTTCCGGTCTGTGCCGGTAATCCGCTCCGTGCTGCGAATCGAGTTGCCTTCGAGCAGCAATTGCAGGGCAAGAACGGCTTTGTCTTGGCTGATGTACATGGAGTCTAGAACCCGCGCGTGCGCCTCGGTGTACGTCTTCTTGCAGCTCGGGCACCGGAACCGGCGAAGGCCGTTCCGATGAGTTCCGAACCGCTGGCAATTGAGATTGCAAGCCTCGCAAATCATCGTGAGAGCGTCTTGAGTGTTGTTCATCATGCGTTGAGAATACAGCAAGCGCTCGCAGTTTGTCAACAAAAATCTTCGCTGAATGCCCCTGCCGGGGCTTTCTCTGTGGTGGTCCTCGGTTTCTGCTCACAATCATCGCTCCTAACTAATTGAATATTAGAGCGATAGTATGAGGGGAAGTCTAGCAGGGAAATTTGGAAATATAGTAGGGGAAAAGTAGGGGAAAAGTAGGGGAAAACGGGTGAAATAGTACAAAATAGTAGGGAGATTTTCACTTCCAGTTCTTCGGTCGAATTTCTCTCCTCAAGGTTTTCGCATCCTTCTCGCTCAAGAGAACATGGCGAAAGGATCGATCCGGCTTTGATCCGTCCTTGACCTCGTTTTTCAACCATCGCGTCCACTCCCGATAATGCTGCTTCGCCGCCCAGCAAATATCCATAATCCCAGCATCGGGGAAGTTGGCCCGGTACGAGTCTCGCAACTCTTCGCGTTGGGTCGGCTTCGGCGGGCTCTCGGCGTCGGGGGCTGGTGCTTCTACAATTGTTGCTGGCTGGATTGACGGCGCTCCGGCGCGCACCTGCGGGTCTGCATCCTTCCAGACGTAGGTGTTTGCAACTTCCCGAAGCATTCCACTCAGGCCAGCGCGAATCTCATCGTCAGTCAGCCCATGATGCGCCAGCGTTGCCGGTTCGTTCGCTCGTTCGAGTATCGCTATTCTATTGAACACTCTTTCGATTACGCGATCTCCCAGCTTCGACAACCAGGAAGGATATTCCTCACGGTTCCTGTATTCGGTATAGTTGTCCGCTTCCAGTTTGAACAATTCGCCAGCGTAGACCTCAAGGCGATTCAGAAGCAGACCGCGGAGTTTAGGCGACGGGAGAGACTTCGGCAAGCCAATCACCGGGGCAACCTGCATCGCTTCGAGTTGATCCCAGTGCCGCTGATCGGCACTGTGAAGCGACAGCTCGATTAAGTCGTAGACGTGGTGGTCTAGTGGGGGCCGGTAAGAATCGCTCATCGCTTGCAATCTTTCAGAGCGATCATTCTATCCGGTTTGGGTTCTACTCGGCTTGCTTTTTCGGTCTGCCGCCGCCGAGGGTCTTTCGTTTGGCGGCAAGCTGACGGAAGTATTCACTGCCGCGCTTGGCCGTCTGCGATCCGCCCTTATGCCCCAGGACGGCCGCCGCCGGAAGTTTGGCCTGGCCCAGCAGGTCATCCGTTAGCGCCAGAGCGGCGCGTAGCAGCTCCCGACTCCGGGCCGTTCGGTTCTCCGGTAATTCTGTCGTGGACAGGATTAGATCGGTTTCCGAAAGCAGGCTCTTGAGTGTGCGGAGTTCCGTGCGTTGCGTTGCCATGAATTTAGGATAGGAGAATCGACAGGAAAAAGCAAGCGATTGCTGTTTACAAAATCGCTCTTGCTCTTCGCGCCAGTCCATGCGTAGACTAGGTGAACCCTAACAAATTGGAGGCATTATGGCGATTGATGTGAAATTAACCGATAGGGAAGTGGTCGTTTTAATGACGCTCTGTGAACTTTTGGGGAAACCAGCGTCTATGCGGGCTGTTGAGATGGCTTGTCTGCAATCGGTGCGGAATGTGAATCGAGAGACCGCCCAACTTCTAGATGACCCGAACTCGGAAGCCTAGCATCACACCAAAAAGAAGCCGGGTCGCTGGCTTGAAGCCACTTCATCGCGCGTTCTAGAACGCTAATCCGACTGCATATAGTCGGATGTTTTTGTGTCTGTAAATACTCCAATAATCCCTCTACCTCAGGGTCGCTCGCTTCCACTGTGAGCCGGATCGCCATAGACACACCTCAAAGATATAACTACCACAACCCTTAGGCCAACACACTACCTTGCGGGGAAAATCTTCAATTTTTCTCAAAGCCGCCCTCCCAATCCCGCCACTTCCCCTCAAATCCCGCCAACGCAAAATTAAGACAGTACCGAGCACTCGAATGGACCTGGATGGGCGGAAGCAGCACGATGGACATCAGGTCAGATCGTGGATATGGCCAGCCCGGAGTGTACGGCACGTTGGGAACGCCTGCTGCCACCAACATCCCCGGAGGCCGCAGTTACGCTTCGACCTGGACCGATAGCAGAGGCAATCTCTGGCTCTTTTTTGGGGGGGGCTACGATGTCAACGGCAATAACGGCTCTCTCAACGACCTGTGGGAGTTCTATCCTTCCACAACTCCGGCAACGACTCCGGGCCAATGGGCATGGATGGGCGGAAGCAGCACAGTTGGCCAGTCCGGAGTGTACGGCACGTTGGGAACGCCTGCTGCCGGAAACGTTCCCGGAAACCGTTCTGGCGCTGCGAGTTCGACCGACAGCAGCGGCAATCTCTGGCTCTTCGGGGGCTATGGCTCTGATGCCGACGGAAATGGCGGCCTTCTCAACGATCTTTGGGAGTTCAATCGATCGCTCGGCACCTACGGAGAATGGACGTGGATGGGTGGAAGCAGCACGGTGCCGAAGACGAGCGGTAACAATGGCGGCCAGTCCGGAGTGTACGGCACGTTGGGAACGCCTGCTGCCACCAACATCCCCGGAGGCCGCGGCGGACCTGCGAGCTGGACCGACAGCAGCGGCAATCTCTGGCTCTTTGGGGGCGTTGGCTTCGATGCCAACGGGGACTCTGGCTGGCTCAACGACCTTTGGGAGTTCAATCCTTCTACGAACGAATGGGCATGGATGGGTGGAAGCAGCACGATTCCCAGCTGCGCTTCTGAAGGCAGTTGTGGCCAGTCCGGAGTTTACGGTACGTTGGGAACGCCTACTGCCGGAAACGTCCCCGGAGGCCGCTATTCCGCTTCGAGCTGGACAGACAGCAGCGGCCATCCCTGGCTCTTCGGGGGCGTTGGCTATGATGCCAGCGGCACTTTTGGCTATCTCAACGACCTTTGGGAGTTCAATCCTTCCACGAACGAATGGGCGTGGATGGGCGGACGCAGCACGGTCGTCTACTCCGGCGTGTACGGCACGTTGGGAGCGCCTGCTGCCAGAAACTTCCCCGGAGGCCGCAGTGACGCTTCGACCTGGACCGATAGCAGAGGCAATCTCTGGCTCTTTGGGGGCTTGGGCAACGATGCCAATGGCACCTGGGCCCAGCTCAACGACCTGTGGGAGTTCTATCCTTCCACGACTCCGGCAACGACTCCGGGCCAATGGGCATGGATGGGCGGAAACAACACGGTCGGCCAGGCCGGAGTGTACGGCACGTTGGGAACGCCTGCTGCCGGAAACATTCCCGGAGCCCGCTATGCCGCTGCGGGCTGGACCGAGAGCAGCGGCAATTTCTGGCTCTTGGGGGGTGACGGAAATGGCGGCTATCTCAACGACCTTTGGGAGTATCAGCCATCTACATCCTCGCTACCGGTAGCCGCCACGCCAACCTTCAGTGTGCCGGCCGGGACCTACACCGCGGCGCAGACGGTAACCATCAGCGATACGACGCCAAGCGCAACCATCTACTACACCACCAACGGCATCCCGGTGACCACGAGTTCGACTGTATACGGCGGTCCGATCACCGTCTCTTCGACAGAAACGCTGGAGGCGATTGCGACGTTCACGGGCTATACCAGCGCCATAGCAACCGCCGCTTACACTATCAATCTGCCACAAGCGGCGACCCCCGCCTTCAGTGTGGCCGCAGGAACCTATACCTCGATACAGACGGTGACGATATCCGACTCAACATCAGGCGCAACCATCTACTACACCACCAACGGCACCACGCCGACCACGTCGTCAACCCAATACACAGGTGCGATCATCGTCTCATCGTCAGAAATGCTGGAGGCGATTGCGACAGCCACGAATTATTCTCAAAGCGCCGTGGCAACCGCCGCCTACATCATCAATCTTCCGCCAGCGGCCACGCCAACCTTCAGCGTGGCTGCCGGAACCTATACCTCAGTGCAGATGGTGACGATCAGCGATACGACGGCTGGAGCGACCATCTACTACACGAGCAACGGGACCACGCCGACCACGAGTTCGACGGTCTACAGCGCTCCGATCACCGTCTCGTCGTCAGAGACGATTGAGGCGATAGCGACAGCAACGGGCTATTCCACCAGCGCCGTGGCCACCGCCGCTTACACCATCAATCTGCCCGCGCCAGCGTTCACCATCGGCGGGACATCCGTCTCTGTCGCACCCGGCGCGACTACCGGAAACACCTCAACCATCACCGTGACGCCGTCGGGTGGATATACCGGCACGGTCAGCCTCAGTTGCGCCATTACCCCCGCGGCCGCCAGCGACCCGGCGACGTGCAGCATCCCGGCTTCAGTTACGATCAGCGGCGCGGCGGCGCAAACGACCACGCTGACCGTGTACACCACGGCGGCTACCAGCAGCGCCCTGGTCTATCCCAAGCGCCCCGGAGTTCCCTGGTATGCGGCCGGTGGCGCGACTCTGGCCTGCCTCCTGCTCTTCGGCATCCCGGCGCGGCGGCGTAGCTGGCGAACAATGCTCGGAATGCTGGCGTTGCTCGTGGTCCTTAGCGGCGGTGTGCTCGCATGTGGTGGCGGAGGGGGCGGCGGTGGCGGCGGAGGAGGCACCAGCAATCCGGGTACTACGGCGGGAGCCTACACCGTGACCGTAACTGGCATTTCAGGTTCGACCACGGCGACGGGCACGGTCACCCTCAATGTGCAGTAGGCCACACCGAATCCAGGATGCCGCATCCTTCCCAGGTTGCGGCAACTTTGGGGTCTGCTCACGAAACGGGAAAAATCGCACGCTAAAGCCAGAGTTCTAAGCCCCAGCCTTTCGACTAGAGGCCCAAGCCAATATCCAAGCTCTGTTCCTGCTGCGGTGCTAATTCCCGCTGCGGCGTGACTGACTGCTCCTGCTTCTGTTCTGGCT
>PLPA01000295.1:7996-8954 GCA_003159355.1 Acidobacteriaceae bacterium
CGGTCTGCCCCTGGCTGGAATGAATCGTGATCACGTAACTGCCTTGCCGCAGCCTGTGATGGTCGCCGCTAATTTCTTGCCGGCCTCCTTTTCTCCCTGCTTCTCCCACGGTTAGACTTGTTGCGGTTCATTCATCTTCCCTCACTTCCATGCAATGAACCCACTACTCCCCCGGCGCGTCATTCGCGTGAACTCTTTTTGCAACAATCGTTTGCAGTGTGGTCTTCCACGCTCATATACTAATGCTGTAAGATAAGTATCGACAAGGAAACCTAATGCCTGCGACAAAGAAAGCCACTGCCCGACCGAAGCGCAAAGTCGTTTCTCCCGCAGAGACGCGCACTCAGCTCCGGCTCACCGTCGATTCCAAATTCACCAAGAGCCATTTCAGCCAGCTTTTTGCCGTGCTCAAAATCCGCAGAAAGAACGCCCTGGCCGAACACATCATCATGAGTTTCAAGAGCAAGGCCGCTCAAGCGCAGCTTGTTGCGTTCTACAACAANNGACACCGCGTTCGTATTTCCTTTAACGTTTGAGATCGCCGATGAACTGGAAAGGGTCGGCGGCGAGATTCTCGGCGGGGTGAATCGGTCCAAGACATTTCGCGTGATGGTGGCCTACTATGCCTTCGTCCATAAACTCAAGACTCCAGTTCAATCCACATTCGCATAGTCTCGTCAGGGAATCTTGCTGACGGCGGCCGCATATTCGCGATCATGAGCTACCTGCCGCCTCTTTCCTGCTGGCGATGGCGCGGATTCGCCAGACGTTGAAGAAAGTGCAGGGCGTGTTGCATCTCCGGGTCCGTGAATTGGACAGAGATGCCGTGTTGCGCCGCAGCCTTTGTGACCATCCGCTTCCACTCCACGCTGCCGTCACACGCGATGCGCGATCCGTATTTTTGGACAGCCATTTCCACCCCGAAGAGGACGGCGGCCTTATCCTGGTTGAGAACGGT
>PLPA01000130.1 GCA_003159355.1 Acidobacteriaceae bacterium
GGGCGGCTGGCCGTTCTGCTGTCCATGAGCGGCGGGAACAGGAAGCGGATGAATCGCACGGCGAGGCGGCGTGCTCTGTCCGGCGCGCTCTCCGGCGGCTTGCGGCTTCACATTCTTCTTTTCCGCGTTGCCTTCCACCGGCGCCGCCGAGTTGTAATCGGCCAGCAGATCAAAGTTGAAACGGTTCGAGGCGCTCACCGCCTCCAACTTTTCGTTGGGTCCGCCGGTGGATTCGGAGCTTTCGCTCACGATGTGGGGCAGCAGAAAGTGCCGGGAGTGTTCCAGGTTCTGGACCAGATCGTCGGCGCGGTCGCGTGCTCCTATGACGCGCAGCTTCAATGTAATGCGGCCGGTCTTGGGGTCGCGCGAGGGTTCCAGGCTGACCACCTGCACGCCGCCCGGCAGAACGGTTTCCAGGTCTTCCATGGCCAGCGTCCAGGAAAAGGTTTTTTCGTCGAAGAGCTGGTTGAGCGCCGCGACCTGATTGAGCAGTTGGGCGTTTTCCGGCTGGCGCATCCTATTCTGGTAACCCAGCCGTTCCTGGTTGATGGCGTCGATCTGGCTTTGGACGCGAGCTTCGGTGGCGCGCGCCTCTTCGGCCTTTTGGTGAACGGCGCGCAGGCCGAGGCCGAGGGCGATGCCCAGCACGACCAGCACGGCCATCGCGATGCGCAGACGCTTGAGGGCCGGTCCGAGATCGGAGTAGGGGCGTGTAGCGAGATTGACGGAGATGCGCATGGTTAGGGCCTGCTAACCCTTATAGGGCGGACAGCGTTGCGAGAAAAAATCGGGCCAGACGAGGCGGAGTCCGAAGGCTTTGGCGGTTCCAAGGACGAGGGCGACAACGAAGTATGGCCCGATTTTTTCCGCAACCCGAAGGGACGAGGCGAATTTTCTCGATCTCTGCGTCGCTCGTCGCTTAAGTACATCGTGTACATCTCGCTCCTCACTCCTTGATCTCAAAAAAATCCGCTCTCGTCGCTGCCGTCCTATAAGGGTTAGCAGGCCCTAAGCCCCCGCCAGCGCGCCGACCACGCCGGCCAGGCTCATCAGGTTGCCCAATGGCGTTGCGGCTCCGGTTTCAGGCAGCGGCGCCAGATCGGCCACGGCCAGCTCCGGATCGTCGATCCAGCGGGCAAAGTCCTCCGCCGTACTGTTGCCGCCAGCCCCGATTCCGGCGTAGTACAGCAGTCGGGGACGGACGCCTAGCTTGTCTTCATAGTAAGCGGCGGCCACGGCGATGCCGCGCTGGACTTCTTGCAGGCGATGCGTTGGCTCTTCGGGCAGGTCGAGGGTGCGATAGAGCAGCAGGTCCTGGCCGTGGGTGATGGCGGTGGTCAGGGCCAGCGCGCTCAGGTTGGCGATCAGCACCGGCTCGGCTGAATCGATGGCGCCCAGAGCCGCCAGGCTCGTTGGCAGCACGGCTCCCGGCTCGAAGCCGGACCTGCGCACCACGGCCTCATACTCTTGCAGGACGGGGCCGGGAATCACCGCGGCCAGCACCTTGCATTCGCTCTTCGTCTCGACCAGAATCTGGTAGCTCAGTCCGGCGTGCTCCACCTCGAAGGGAACCATCTTGCGCAGCCGGAAGCGCAGAATGGGAATCGCTTCCGCGGCGTTGCCCGGCAGCGAATCGAAGTCCAGCACGAAGACGCGGACGACGGTGTCAGGCACCACCAGCGTGACGGCGCGGGTGCGCGGCGAAACCTGCCCCAGCGCCGCGCGTATCGCGTTGGCCACCAACTCCGGCGCGCGCAGATTGTGCTCGCCGATGCCGGGTACGACCGCGCCCTCCGGCAACGGCTCAAAGGCGTAAACCGGCGGCTTGCCCGGCCCCGGCGATGCGGCAGCCAGCACGCCCTGCGGTGACAGCTCCACGGCCACCGGCGGTCGCGCGCCAATTTGAGAGCCGGACTTGCTGAGAATCGAATTCAATTCCTTTGTTTCCTCGATCTTCTTGGCAGCGAGCGTTCAGCTATCAGCTTTCAGCTTTGTATCTCTCATTCGTCCATCTTCCCTAGCCACAAAAACTAACCGCAAAAAGCTGAAGTCCACATCAAAATTCCGATTGCTAATAGTAAAAACTGATAGCTGAGAGCTGACAGCTGACAGCTTGTCTCATCGCGACGCCTCGATAAACGTAACCTTGTTGATCTCCTTGAGCGTGGTCAGGCCGCGGCGGACACGATCCAGCGCCGACTCGCGCAGAAAGCTCATGCCCTCCTTCTGCGCCAGCTTGCGCACTTCAGAGGTGGGTTTCTTGGCCAGAATCAGTTCGCGAATGGGGTCGGTCAAATCCAGCAACTCATGAATCGCCGTTCGTCCGCGGTAGCCGGTGCCGCCGCACTCCATGCAGCCCAGGCCCTCGCGGAATTCAAAGCCGTGCCACTGCTCCGGATTCATGCCGCTGGCCACGAGCTCGGCGTCGCTGTGCTGGACGGGGCGCGCGCAGTGCTCGCAGATGGTGCGCACCAGCCGCTGCGCCAGAATGCAGTTCAGCGCGGAGACGAAGTTATAGGCCTCCACGCCCATGTTGATGAACCGGCCCAGCACGTCCACCACGTTGTTGGCGTGGACGGTGGTGAAGACCAGATGCCCGGTCAGCGCAGAGTTGATGGCGATCTGCGCCGTCTCGTTGTCGCGGATTTCGCCCACCAGAATCTTGTCCGGGTCGTGGCGCAGAATCGACCTCAGCCCGCGCGCGAAGGTAAGACCCTTTTTTTCGTTCACCGGAATCTGCGTGATGCCGCGAATCTGGTACTCGACCGGATCCTCGATGGTGATGATCTTGTCTTCGTCGCTTTTGATCTCGTTCAGCGCGGCGTAAAGCGTGGTCGTCTTGCCGGAGCCGGTCGGCCCGGTGACCAGCACCATGCCGTACGGCTCGCGAATGTAGCGGCGGAAGCGCTTCAGATCGGCATCGGCAAAGCCCACCACATCCAGCGTCAGCTTGTGAAACTTTTCGCTCATCGACTCTTTGTCCAGCACGCGCAGCACGGCGTTTTCGCCATGAATCGTCGGCATGATGGAGACNNAGACGCGGAAGTCGATCAGGCGGGTCTTGTAGCGCACCCGGAAGCGGCCGTCCTGCGGCACTCTCCGCTCGGCAATATCCAGCTCGCTCATGATCTTGATGCGCGAGAGAATGGTGGAGTGATGCTCGCGCGCGATGGGCGCCATGGCCTCTTGCAGCACGCCGTCGATGCGGTACTTCACATGGACGGAATCATCATAGGTCTCGATGTGAATATCCGAGGCGCGCCGTTCGAGAGCGGTAAAGATGGTCGTGTCCACCAGGCGAATGATGGGGCTGATGTCTTCTTCGCTGGTCAGCTTTTCGATGGAAATATTTTCGTCTGAGCTGTCGTCGCCGGTGAGCACGTCGAAGGTCAGCCCCTCGCTGGCNNTCGGTCTTCTTCAGCAGGTCGGTGATTTGCGAAAGCGTGGCCACGCGCGGGATGATGCGATGGCCCAGCAGGCCCGCGATCTCGTCGAGGATCATCAGCCGCGAAGGGTCGCTGACGGCAATCACCAGCGCGTCAGATTGTTGTTCTATCGGCACGAAGTTGTAGCGGAACATCAGCTCGACCGGCACGGTGCGCAGCAGNNTCGGCGTGATAGCGCGCGGCCAGAAGTTCCGCCTGGTCGCGTTCTTCCTGAGAGCCTGGAAGCGGGCCAACGGGCATCGGAATCGGTACAGAATGTGTCGCGGCAGCCATGTTTACTGACCTCCCGGCGTCTGACCCAGCGAGAAGATGGGCAGGTAAAGCGAGATGAGAATGAAGACAACGACCACACCCATCACGATCAGGATCGCCGGCTCAATCAGCGCCAGAGAAGCAGCGAGGGCCGTCGCCACGTCCTCCTCAAAAAATTCCGAGACGGAGTTGAGCATCTGCGGCAGCGCGCCGGTCTGCTCGCCCACCGAGATCATCTCGGCGGCCAGATCGGGAAAGATTTTGGTCTGGATCAGCGCATCGGCCAGGCTCTTGCCTTCGCGCACCGTGGTGATGGAGTGCATCACCGCCCGCGAGACACGCCGCGAACTGATCGAGCGGGCCGCAGTTTCCAGCGACGGCACCAGCGGCAATCCGCCGGTCAGCAGTGTGGAAAGCGTGCGCGCAAACAGCGCCACCTGGTACTTCAGCCAGATCTTGCCGAAGACGGGCAGCCCGATGCGGAAACCGTCGATGAAGTCGCGCCCCTTGTCTGTAATGGAGAAGCGGTAGGCGCCGAAGGCCGTCCCAACCATAGCGAGCAGAATCCAGAGAAGGTAGTGGCGCAGGAATTTGCCGAAGGAGAGCAGGTCCATCGTCATCGCCGGCAGCTTCGAACCCATCTGGTCATAGAGCTCGGCAAACTGCGGAATCACAAAGACGAACATGAAGAAGATCAGCCCGGTAACCAGCGTCAGCAGCACGCCGGGATAGATCAGCGAGGCCACCAATTTTTTCCTGAAGGTGAGCGAGATGCGCTGGAAGCTCACGTAGCGCTCCAGCACCTCCTGCAAGTTGCCGGAGCGCTCGCCGGCCAGCAGTGTGGTGGTGTACATGATGGGAAAGCCGCTCTGCGCCTCGAAGGCCGAAGAAAGCGCGTCGCCGGTCTTCACCCGCTCGGCCACGTCGAACAACTGCGCGGCAAAATGCGCGTNNGGCCAGCATCTCGATGGAGCCCATAATCGGCAGCCCGGCGCGAATCAGCGTGAGAAACTGCGAGTTGAAGATGAGAAAGGGTTCCAGCTTGACCTTGCCGCGCTTGAGGCCGCCCAATCCCGACCGCGCCTTGATGGAAAAGACGTGGTAGCCGGCATGAACAAAGCGGGCGCGCAGCTCCTCGGCGGTCGCCGCCGACTGCGCCTGCTCCTGCACGCGGCCGCGCTCGTCGGCCAATTTGATGATGAACTCCGCCATGAATTTGCCCGCCGGGTGAGACGCTCCGGCTCTTCCGGGTGATTCTTCTCAGGATTCAGGTTACCAGTTCCCGCCCGCTGCCGTGCTAACCGATAGACGCGAAAGGCGGAAGCAGCGCTCAAACCTGAGTATTCAACTGTATCGCCAGGAGCAGATAATCGTCGGTCTGGAAACAGCCATCCCGGGGTGGCAGCATTTTGGGGATGCGTTCTCCGAAGCCAACCATCTGTCTATTCCCCGCCATGCAATCCGTGAATCCCAGAGGTCAGCCTCATCCTCTAACATTGTGGAAGAGGAGTACTTCAAAGACAATGCAAGCCACCTATAACGGACTGGAATTGCCGCAGGACGGCCAGCCGATCGAATACAGTAACGGGCAGTTTGAGGTGCCCGACCATCCCATCATTCCTTACATCGAGGGCGACGGCACGGGGCGCGACATCTGGAAGGCCTCCGAGCGGGTCTTCGACGCCGCGGTCGAGAAGGCTTACGGCGGCAAGCGGGCGATTCGCTGGTTTGAGATATTCGCCGGCGAGAAGGCCTTTCGCCAGTTCGGCGCATGGCTGCCGGACGACTCGGTGGCCGCAGCCCGCGATCTGCGCGTTTCGATTAAAGGACCACTGACGACGCCGGTGGGCGGCGGCATTCGCTCGCTCAACGTGGCGCTGCGGCAGTTGCTCGACCTATACGCCTGCGTACGGCCGGTCAAGTACTACCAGGGCGTTCCCAGCCCGGTGAAGCACCCCGAGCGGGTGGACATCGTCATCTACCGCGAGAACACCGAGGATGTATACGCGGGCATCGAGTTCAAAGAAGGCTCGGCGGACGCAGCGCGGCTGATTGCTTTTCTCAACAACGACCTCTTGTCCGAAACCAAGAAGAGAGTGCGCGAAGACTCAGGCGTGGGCATCAAGCCGATCTCGATCTTTGGCAGCAAGCGGCTGGTGCGTTACGCGATCCGCGCGGCGCTGGAGCAGGGGCGCAAGACCGTCACGCTGGTCCATAAAGGCAACATCCAGAAGTTCACCGAGGGCGCATTCCGCGAGTGGGGCTATGAAGTGGCCACGCAGGAGTTCCGCGAGCAGACCGTCACCGAGCGCGAGAGCTGGATTCTGGGCAACAACGATGCCTACCCCGGACTGACCGTCGAGCAGAATGCCGCGATGATTGAGCCTGGCCTGGAGATGGGTTCTCCGAGCTACCGCGACTCGGTTTATCTGGAGATCGAGGGCGTGCTCCGTACCATCGGCCCATCCCACGGCGACGGAGCGTGGAAGTCGAAGCTGCTCATCAACGACCGCATCGCCGACTCCATCTTCCAGCAGATCATCATCCGCCCGGAGGACTACAGCGTGCTGGCGACAACTAATTTGAATGGCGACTACATCTCCGACGCGGCGGCAGCGCAGGTGGGCGGGCTGGGCATCGCTCCTGGGGCGAACATCGGCGACGGCTACGCGGTCTTCGAGGCCACGCACGGCACCGCTCCCAAATACGCCGACAAGGACATGATCAATCCCGGCTCGGTGATTCTCTCCGGCGTGATGCTGCTGGATTTCATCGGCTGGAAGGAAGCGGCGCGGCTGATTGAGGCGTCGCTGGAAAAAACCATCCTGCAGAAGTTCGTGACGTACGATTTTGAGCGCCAGACCGCGGGCGCAACCAAGGTGGGCACCAGCGAGTTTGCTTCACGCATCATCGGAAATATGTAAAGCAGTTCTCAGTTCTCAGTTCTCAGTTCTCAGTAAAAACTCGGCAACTGAAAACTGAGAACTGAGAACTGGTTTTCCATTCCCCAAGGAGGAAACTCATGCGCAAGAAAGTCAGTATTATCGGCGCCGGCAACGTCGGCTCAACGGCAGCGCACTGGCTGATGGCCAAGGAATTGGCCGATGTGGTGCTGATCGACGTAGTGGAGGGCGTGCCGCAGGGCAAGGCGCTGGA
>PLPA01000207.1 GCA_003159355.1 Acidobacteriaceae bacterium
GCTCCGCCCACGAAGTGGATGCCGCTGGTCCACACTCGCGAGCCGCGGCGCGGCGACATTATCGTCTTCATCAAGCCGGTGCCCGACCCGGACGCGGACGGAAATCCTCAGTACATAATCCTGGTGAAGCGGCTGATAGGCGTGCCCGGCGACCACATTCATCTGCGCAACGGTATCGTGATTCTGAATGGTGTGGCCCAGGAACAGCCGCACGCACAGCCGACAACCCCGGAGAATCACCAGGATTTTCTCGACGAGTTTCCCTCGTTGGCGCCATCCACACAGCCAAACGCCACCGAGGCCTGGTCTGTGGATTTTCCCAATCACATTGAGAACGGCGACCTTGTCGTCCCTCCTGGCCATTACTTCATGATGGGCGACAACCGGCACAACAGCCTCGACTCGCGCTACTGGGGCTTTCTGCCCCGCGAGAACATCATAGGCCGTCCGCTTTTCAACTACTGGTCGTTCGTCACCCCGGATGACCAGTACGAGCAGACCGGAATCGGCAATGCCGTGGCCTGGATGAGCCACGTCGCACTGCACTTTTTTACTGAAACCCGCTGGAACCGGACCCTGCATCGAATGCAGTGACCAGTGAACAGTGACCAGAAAAAGCCCGCAACACTGTACACTGACCATTGTGCGCTGTGAGCTGTTCTCTGATAAGCCCATGATTGAAGAAGAAAAACCCCGGCAACAAAAGCACCAGCGGCTATGGCTGGCCCTGGCGGCGCTGGCGGCCATTCTGGCTGTCCTGATTGTGCCGCCGTTCCTGAGCGTGAGCCGTTACAAGGCCAGCATCACGCGCCTGATCTCCGCTTCGCTGGGCCGCCCGGTGCGACTCTCCTCCGTCGAGGTGCGCCTGCTGCCCAGGCCGGGCTTTCTCCTCTCAGACCTCACCGTCGAGGAAGATCCCGCCTACGGCGCCGAGCCGGTGCTCCACGCCAACGCGGTGACGGCCTCCATTCGCCTGCTCTCGCTGTGGCGCGGACACATCGAACTCGACTCCATCAGCGTGGACGAGGCCAGCCTGAACCTGGTGCACACCGCGAACGGCCGCTGGAACCTTGACTCGCTTTTACGAACGGCCGCTGCCCAGACCCAATCCACGGCGGGCAATGTCAGCGCAAACAAGCCCGTCAAGCTGCCCTACCTTGAAGCCACAAACTCTCGCATCAACATCAAGAACGGCGCGGAGAAGCTGCCCTTTTCGCTGATTGATGCCAAAATGTCGCTGGATCAGCAGAGACCCGGCGACTGGCGCGTCCGGCTGCGCGGCCAGCCTGTCCGCACCGACCTCAGCATTGAACAGGCGGACACTGGCGTTGTGCGCCTGGAGGCGAATTTCCATCAGTCGCCGCAACTGCGCCAGATGCCGTTGCGCGTTGACCTGGAATGGCGCGAGGCGCAACTCGGCCAGCTCACCCGCCTGCTGCTCGGCTCCGATGCCGGCTGGCGCGGCGACCTTACCGGCGAACTCCATCTTGACGGCACCGCCGATGCGGCCCAGATCACAACCCGGCTGCGCGCCACAGGTGTACATCGCGCCGAGTTTGCCCTGGCCGAGCCGATGGACTTTGATGCCAACTGCACTCTTGTGGCCCACTTCACCACGCGCGCCATTGATAATCTGCACTGCGACTCTCCACTCGGCAATGGCCACATCCGCGTGGCCGGCAAGCTGGCGGGAGGGGTGGCCGGCCAGGACGGCCTGCCCAGCTTTACCGTCGAGTTAGAGCGGGTTCCCGTTGCCGTCGGTCTGGATGCCCTGCGCACGATGCGCAGTGGCCTAGCCCCCGGTCTCGAAGCCGCCGGATCGGCAAGCGGCAAAATTACTTACGCTCCGGAGAACGCCGCGCCAGAGAAGTCGGCTCACACCGGACACCTCCGTTCCGCCAAGGCGCTTCCGGCGGTCGCGGGTCCGCTCACCGGAAGCTTCACAGTGGACGGTCTCCAACTCAGCGGCAACGGCCTCAGCCAGCCCATTATCGTTCCCAAACTGATTCTTGCGCCCGCGCCCGCAAACCAGCCGCCCGGGGTTACGGCCACCGTTGCCATTCCCGCCGGCGGAGCCAGCCCACTCACGGTCTCCATGCTCCTCGCGCTCTCCGGCTACCAGGTCACGGTGCATGGCGAGACTTCGATCAGCCGGGGCAGGGAACTGGCGCGTGTGGCCGGCCTCGCCGATGCCGCTGCTCTGGACGCGCTGGCCGGCGAACCTGTCTCCGTAGACCTGACCGCCGAAGGGCCCTGGATGCTGACTCAGCCACTCATCCAGCCGTCAGGCATGACGCTTCCGCCGGGTGGCATCTCGTCCGCCACTCCAGCCGATCACCTCACCGGAACCGTTACCATGCACAATGCCAACTGGAAGGCTGAGTTCCTGACCAATGCCGTTCTGATCTCCCAGGCCACGCTCCGCCTAGCTCCTGGCGAACTTCGCTGGGACTCGGTCGTCTTCTCCTACGGCCCGGTGAAGGGAACGGCCAGCATTTTGCTGCCCACCGCTTGCGCCACCGCTCAGCCCTGTCAGAAGCGCTTTCAACTCCAGTTCGGCGCGCTCGACGCCGCAGTTCTTCAGACCGCGTTTTTGGGCGCGCATGAGCGGGGCACCCTGCTCTCTACACTCCTGAATCGCCTCCGCCCCACAGCTGCTCCTGCATGGCCGCAGATGGATGGCACGGTCAGGGCCGAATCCCTGATTCTGGGGCCGGTCACGCTCCACGAGCCTGTCGTCGCCGTCTCCATGCTCGCCAATGGGGCTCTGATCACCGCTCTCGACGCCGGGCTGCTCGGCGGACACATCCACGCTACCGGCGCGTACCACGCCGCGGCCACCGCCAAGGACAAGCCTTCCTATGACTTTGAAGGCCAGTTGGAAAAGCTCAGCCCGCCGACCGTGGGTAAGTTGCTCGGGCTCCGCTCCACCGGCAGCGCCTTCAACGGCAACGGCAAGATTGAACTTACAGGCTTCACCGGCAGCGATCTGGCTGCCTCAGCCAAAGGCGCGCTGCACTTCGAGTGGCAGCATGGAAGCATTGCCGCAACCTCCGGCTTCGTTCCCCCGGAACTGACTCGCTTCGACCGTTGGACCGCCGACGCTGAAGTCGCCAGCGGCAACCTCACGCTCAAAGAGAATCAGGTCCAGCGCGGCGCACGCACTCAGCCGGTTCAGGCCACGGTCACGCTTGCCGATCCGCCCAAGATCGCCTTCGCCGCGTCCCGGCAGACCCCGGCGAAGCGGTAGAGGGCCTGACTCACGATCCTGCTGATTTTCTAGGAAAGAACTGGCGATAGGGTAGGAAACTTCGACTCTTGTCATTGTCTATCGAGGCAGACTTTATCTTCTTCCGTATCCAGCCCCAAAAACTCCTGAAAAACGTCATTGGAAAGCAATTGCCCCTGCGCAGTCAGCCGGACTGTTTTGCCATCGGAGACAACCAGCCCAGCCTCGACCAACCTCTCCACGGCCTGGAGAGCCGGGGCCAACCTCGCGCGGTCAAACTCCCGCTCCACGGCGGCCACTTCCACACCGGCATTCAGCCTCAGTCCCAGGAACCAGGCCTCCTCGTGCTGCTGCGTACGGGTAAGCCAGGCCGTCTCGACCGGATCGCAGCCCGCGAGATATGCCTTCAGGTCATCGCTGGTGGTCGAGCGGAGCACGCGGTTCGAGTCTGCCGCCCGCAGCATGGAAGAGGCGTCCAGCCCCACGCCCAGGTAAGGCCGCCGCCGCCAGTAGCGCAGATTGTGGCGCGACTCCATCCCCGGCCGGCAGAAGTTCGAAATCTCGTATTGCTCCAGACCGGCTTGCTTCAGTCTTTCAATCGCCACGGAATACATTTGAGCAATCGCATCGTCTGCCGGAACCAGGCCAGCCTGGTAACGCACACCACGCGCCAGCATCTCGCGGCCCAGGTGCGAGTCTTGGTCCACCTCCAGCATGTAGACGCTGGCATGGGGAACGCCGGAGTTGGCCAGCATCGCCAGCGACTCCTCCCACGAAGGGAAGGTCTGCCCAGCGAGTCCGGCAATCAGGTCAACATTTAGATTGTGAATGCCCGCGGCGCGCAGCCGGCGCAGATCTTCGAGCACTACGTCGCGGCTGTGCAGCCTTCCGCTGATGGCCGCCTCGCGGTCGATGAACGACTGTACGCCCAGGCTCACGCGGTTCACGCCCGAGGCAGTGAGAGCCTCCAGCGTAGCCTCGGCAAGCTGGCCGGGGGCGCATTCGACGGTAATCTCCGCCTCCGGCTCCAGTTCGAACTCCGCCCGTATCGTAGTGAAAAGGCGATTGAGCAGTTCCGGCGCCAGCAGGCTGGGCGTTCCACCGCCTAGGTAGACCGAGTCCACGCGGCGTGGAAGCTCCACACCCATCCGCGCAGCCCATTTTCCGGAGGTCCGCAAATCTTCGATGAGCCGGTCCACATAGCGGGCGTGCTCGCTGGCCGGATAGACCCCCGATGCAAAGTTGCAGTAGGTGCACTTCGAGCGGCAGAACGGCACCGAGATGTAAAGACCGAGCGCGTCGCTCGCGGAAGCTGCCATGAAGAGATTGTTTCATGGCAGCAGCCCCACCCCTGTTTGCGCCTTCTCTTGTTTTCATTTCCCGATTCTGGAGACTTCCAATTCCCGCTCCGTATATCCATTCCCATTTCCCATTCCCTGATCCCCGCCTCCCTCGTCCGTGCAAGAATTAAAGCAGGGAGAACCTGATTGAAAGCCTGGCCAGTTGTGGGCATCGCACTGATGCAAGTTTTTCTGCTTGCTGCCCATTGGTTTATCTATCACACCTTGGTCGCCTTCTGGCAGCCTCTCAGCCCCCAGTCCGCGCTGGCGCTGCGGGATATTCTGTTTGTGCTGGCCTTCAGTTTCATCACCGCCGCGCTGCTCGGCTTCCGCCACGCAAA
>PLPA01000282.1 GCA_003159355.1 Acidobacteriaceae bacterium
GGCAATCGCAACTATCTGGTAACATCCTGTTTGACCTATGCGGTAACCTCTTTTGGCTGTGCGCTCAGCCCTTGGTTAGCCCTGATGCTGGTGCTGAGGGCCGTGCAAGGATTCGCGGGCGGAGCGTTTCTGGTGCGGGCCATTGTCTTCTTCAGGCATGACTACAGCCACCCCCGCGAACGGCTGCGAGCATCACTGATCTTCTGCGGACTGATGTACATTCCCGGCCGGGTTATCGCACCAATTGTATCCGGCTATATGACCGATACGATCGGTTGGCAATGGATGTTTGTCCCCACCGCGGTAGCCATGACCATTTGCGCCTGGGTCTTTCACCGGTATACGGCGGAACGGATCAAGGGCGACACGGAAAAGATTCGCTTCGATTTTCCCGGTTTTTTTCTTCTTATCGTCGGCATGAGCTCGTTGCAGGTCGTTCTAAGTCGCGGAGAAGTCGACGGTTGGTTTGAATCGCCCTTCATTTGCATATCCGCCATCGCTGCCATATTCGGCTTCGCTCTCTTCGCTGTGTGGCAGATGATGCGCGCCAACCGCCATCCTCTGCTGGATCTTCACCAACTGCGTTTTAACCGCGCAGTATTGAGTTCCACTGTGGTGGGCGTGGCCATCGGTGCTCTGCTGGGCGGTCCACTGTACGTCCTCCCGCAGTTTTTCCGTGTGCTGGGTAGACACTCCGCTACGCAAACAGGCTGCCTGCTGGCGATTAACGGCGCCACGGCGGCGATTCTGTTCGGCCTGCCGCAAGCACGGACATGGCTATTGAGACTCGGCGGGAGGCTCGGCCTAGCTTTGATCATGCTCATCCAGGCAGCCGCGATGCTGTTGTTCGCTCACTATATGACTTCCGATACACCGGACTACTATTTCTGGCTGCCGCTCATTCTTTTCGGCGTCTACGTGTCCGTAGGCTTCCCCGCAGTCGTCACATGGGCCTATCGCGGGTCGCGGTCGCACTTCGCCTCGAACGGGTTTGCTCTCTACTTCGGAACGCGTCAGGTGGGAATGACGATCGGCGTGGCGTTGTCGGCAATCCTGATCGACCGCCGCATGACGCTTCATTCCGCCCGCCTAGAGGAGGCATTCTACGCAAGAAACCTCGCAGTTCTGGGAGAAGTCCCAGGGCTGAGTTCTCCGTCAGCGCTATTGCATCTGGCAGGAGCCATCAAGCAGCAGGCGTTGGCGCTTGCATACGCCGATGTCTTTGTGGTCATGGCAGTTCTTTCACTGGCGACGATTCTGTTTCTGCCGCTGTTGCCGCCGCGGGAGCCGGCAGTCAGGCCGCGCCGCAGTTTGCGCGTTGCGGACAACATTGCCGCGGGGCTGCCGGTCCCCGGAGCCCTCGATGGAAGGGGAACACTCGTCAATGTATCTTTCTAGTCGTCGAATCATTTCTTTTCGAGTAGTGGGGCCACTGGTTCTGCTGGCAGTTGCGGCTTATTCATCGCACGCACAAAGCTCAGGCTCGACCTCGCCGTTGTCCAACACGATTACGACGCCACGGCCGTTCGATCCCGCATTGAATACGACCAGTCCCAGCAGTTTTGCCACACAATCGCAGAATCCGTTTCTGGGCTCCGTGCCAGATAAAACGGTTGTGCCCGGTGTTCTGAGCCTGACCTTGCAGGACGCGGTGCAAAGGGCGCTGCAATCGAATCTGGGTATGGTCGACAGCCGGCACACCGATGCCGAGGCGCGCGCGGCGCGCATTCGCGCCCTGGCGCCGCTGCTGCCCCATTTGAGCCTCGACGCCGCGCAGCACTACGAGACGTTCGACGAGAACGTTGTGGGTGGACAGTTTCTTGGGATTCCCAATCGTATAGGCCCCTTTGGTTATCAGGCAGCCGAGTTGCATCTCTCTCAGTCGCTGTTCAATTGGTCCGCGCGCGATCAAGCGGAGGCAGCCAGCCAGCAGCGCGGGGCCACTCTCGCCTCCATGGGCGATGCGCGCGAGATCGTAGTGCTGGCTGCCGCCAGCGCTTACCTGCAAGTGGCATCCTCCGCTGCCCGGGTCCACGCAGCCGAAGCTCAACTTGAGACCGCCAAAGCCTTCGATGAAATCATGTCGGATCGCGTGCGGCGCGAAGTCTCTCCGGAACTCGATGCGATTCGCGCCAGGGTGGCTCTGGAAACCTCAGCTCTGCGGCTGAGGTTGCTCAAAGCAAGGCTGGAGAAGGACAAGCTGGCCTTGACGCGCATCATTGGGCTTCCGCTGGAACAGCAGTTCGATATCTGCGATGAACAGGTTTACTCTCCGCGCCCGCCGCTGACCGTCGAGGCGGCTCTTGAGACTGCGCTGAGCCACCGTTCGGACTTGAAAGCTGAGGCAGCCCGGGAAAGCGCTGCCGCGGAACTGGTTCGAGCCAAAAAATCCGAGAGACTGCCCACGGTTGGCGCCACGGCCAGTTGGGGCGCGATTGGAATCAATCCCGGAACCATGAATGGCAACTACGATGTGGGCGCCACACTCCACATTCCCATTCTCACCGGCGGCCAAATCAAGGCCGACATTGTCGAAGCGGATGCAACACTCGAACGGCGCAGGGCCGAGTATGAAGATCTCAAGGCTCGCGTGGCGTTTGACGTCCGCAATGCATTTCTCGATGTGGACGCGGCCGACGATAGCGTCGGCGTCTCCCAACGAAACGTCGAACTCTCCCATCGCGGCCTGAAGCAGGCGCAGGACCGGTTTCAGGTGGGACTGGCCACAAACTACGAGGTCATACAAGCTCAGGAGGCCGTGGCTGCCTCCGAGGAAAACCTGATTGCGAGCATCAATGCGCACAACCTGGCCAAGCTCGAGTTGATTCGCGCTTTGGGAATCGCGGAGCCCAGCCTGACAGAGTACGTCAAAACCCAAAAAATTTCAGATAGGCAGATCCGTCCATGAATGTACCGGCAAAGAAAGCACACATCCCTGAAACAACGCGATTCAACGTGACAATTATCGTTGCGGCCGCCATGCTCGTGTTGGCGGGAGCCTTCGGTTATTGGGTTTACGCATCGCAGCGCGAGAGTACCGACGATGCACAAATTGATGGACACATTCATCCCATTAATGCGCGCATTGGCGGTACCGTCATTTGGGTCAATCCGGCCGTAGACGACACTCGCATTGTTTCGCCGGGAACCGAATTGGCACGGCTGGATCCTAACGACTACAGCCCCGTCGTCGAGCGTTTGACAGGAGAGGTAGGAAGTCAACAGGCCAACCTGAAGTCGGCGGAACTGAATGTTCCAGTGACCACGGCGACAGTTCTGAGCCGGTTGAAAGAAGCGCAAGCCGCGGTTGCCGAAGCCGATGCCCAGTTGAACGCCGCGCTTGGCGCGGAAAGAGCCTCTGCCGCGGCCGTAGCCCAGATCGAGGCGAATTATCATCGTGCCGAAGAGGACAGAAAACGCTACGAGCCCCTGGTCGCGCAGCATGAGATTTCGCGTTCCGAATACGAGCAAAGAGCAACCGAAGCGAGTGCGTCTCTCCATCAGTTGGAAAGCGCGCAAGCCGCACATGAGGCCGCCGAGCAATCGGTAAAGGCCGCGCAGGAGCGGCGTCAGGAAAGGCGAGCCGCATTGCAGGCCGCCGAGCCCGTGAACGAAATGATCGCAACTGCGCGAGAGCGGGTCCAGGCAGCCCACGGCGATCTCAAGCGGTCGCAAGCGTCTTTGCTCGACGCTACGCAAAACCTTGGCTATACCAGCATCGTTGCGCCTGTTGGCGGACTGGTGGGAAGAAGATCCATCGAAGTGGGCCAGAGAGTTCAGCCCGGCCAACTCCTGCTCAATATCGCTCCGCTCGACGACCTGTGGGTGACGGCAAACTTCAAAGAGACCCAGCTTCGCCATATGCACATCGGCCAGGAGGCTCGCATTCACGTCGATGCGTACAACCGGACGTATTCCGGCTCGGTTGCAAGCATCGGCGGGGCCACGGGATCGCGTTATAGCGTCCTGCCGCCCGAGAACGCGACGGGAAACTACGTAAGAATCGTACAGAGAATCCCGGTACGCATCCAAATCGAGCGTGGCGGGCAGAATGAGCCTCTCTTGCCGGG
>PLPA01000111.1 GCA_003159355.1 Acidobacteriaceae bacterium
TCTTCGATTGGTGAGAACAGCCCAATGCGCTCAGCGAGCGTCCATATGCTTGGCAATCCGGAAAGAATCCGTCAAAAGTATAACTGTAGCCCTATACCCCCAGCACCGCCCGCTGCGCCGCAAAAATCTCCTTCAATCCAACCTCCGCCAGATCGACCAGCTCATTGAGCTGCGCGCGAGAAAAAGAGCCCTTCTCCGCCGCCGCCTGCGTCTCGATCAGCCCGCCGTCAGCAGTCATCACCACATTCATGTCCACCTCGGCCTGCGAATCCTCCTCATAACATAGGTCCAGCAGCATCGCGCCGCCGACCAGGCCCACCGAGGTCGCGGCGACCAGTTGCCTGAGCGGCGATGCTTTGAGCGTTCCGGCGGCGACCAGCGCGTTCAACGCCAGCGCCAGCGCGACGGCCGCTCCGGTAATGGCCGCAGTGCGCGTGCCGCCGTCGGCCTGNNCGCTCGCCCAGCGCCTTCATGTCCACCACCGAGCGCAGGCTCCGGCCGATCAGCCGTTGAATTTCGTGTGTCCGCCCGCCGATCTTGCCCCGTTCACTTTCTCGAGGTGTACGGGTGAGCGTGGCGCGGGGCAGCATCGAGTACTCCGCCGTCACCCAGCCGCGCCCCGAGTTCCTCAGCCAGCCCGGAACGCCTGGTTCAATGGTGGCGTTGGTCAGCACGCGCGTGTTGCCCAGCGCAACCAGCACCGAGCCTTCGGCGGTCTGCACAAAGCCGGGAGTCAGTGTGAGCGGGCGAAGCTCCAGCGGAGTCCTGCCGCCGGGACGATAAAAGGACGAAGCAACTGTGTCGTTCTCAGAATGATTCTCAGAATTACTCCCAAAATGATTCATGGACAGATTGTACGGGAAGCGGCTTGCCGGAGTGGCTGTCAAGCCGTCAATGACTTTCGGTTCCAGGACGGGAAATCGCTCCTTCTCCGTCCCATAACAGGAATCTATCCCTAATCCATTGAAACCAAGAATCTTACATCCGTTACGCACCAATTTCCAGTTCCATATTGGGAAGAAATGCTCGTTTTGAGTCCGGCGGCAGTGTCTGGGAATTGGACACTAACTCCTTCCCTTATCAGGAACTTAATTCAGCCGTTCTAGTTTGGCACGCCACGTGTAATAGAAAGGGACAGTTCCCACTCCGGGGGCAGAAATGGGAAGAGCGAAAAACAGGGAATAGGGAATAGGGAACAGGGAACAGGGAACAGATCGGTGTTTTGGGGATTTGAAACTGACCCCTGATCTCTGATCTCTGACCCCTGACTTGGAAAAGGAGCGGTTATGCAGCAGACAGGACAGACGGGGGGATTCACAGCAACCGGGCAAGGGTCATCGGGCCTGGTCGAGGCAGGGCTTGCGGGAGTGGGCCTGGCCGGAAGCGGAGGGTCCGTGAGTGAGCGGAAGCGGGTCGAGGCGGTGGTCGAGACGCTGGCCAATCTGCGCGACGAAAGCGAGAGCCTGACCGAGGTAGCCCATGACGCGCGGAATATGGTCACGGCGCTGGGGCTCTACTGCGATCTGTTAGAGGAGCCGGGGGTGCTCAATCCTGCGTTCCACCACTATGGCAACGAACTGAGGCTGGTGGCCACGGCCAGCCGCCGGCTGGTGGAGAAGCTGGTGGTGCTCGATTTCCGCCAAGGGCCGGCCGCCGATCTGGGCGGCGCAGCCCGGACGGGGGCTGAGCCGCTCGGCGCGGGCCGGCAGGAGCGCACCCGCCGCTTTGCTCTGATGCCCGCCGAGCCAATCGACAATCTGGCCGGGGAAGTTCTGGCCAACCGCAATCTGCTGGCGGCCCTGGCCGGTCCCTCCATCACTCTTACCGTGGATGCCGAGGGCGGCTCGCTGCCGATACGGCTGACGGGCGAGGATCTGACCCGGATTCTGGTCAACCTGGTCAAGAACGCCGCCGAGGCGATGCCGGAGGGCGGCCGCATCCAGCTTGGCCTGCGCGAGCTCCCCGCCACGGACGGCGCGGTCGAGGGCCTGACGCTCACCGTGGAAGACAACGGGCCGGGCATTCCCAAAAAGGCGCTGGACAAGATCTTCGACTCCGGCTACACCACCCGCGCCGGCGGCGATTTCCGGCACGGCGGCTGGCCGGCCTCCCATCGCGGGCTGGGCCTGTCCATCACCCGCTCCATCGTCGCGGCCGCCGGGGGCCGCATTCATGCCGCCAACCGAGACTTAACCGGAGCCCGCTTCGAGATCGAGTTGCCCGTCCGCTCCCGCTGAGGCGCGCCCGCACGGCAGACGGCCCAACAGGAAGTTCCAGGGCGGCAAAAATCTCGTGACAGCAAAAAAATCCCATTCACCCTTTGTGCGTGAGGCAATTACAATGCTTGAGACAGTTCTGAGCACGAGAGCCATGGACTTTATTCCTCAACAGCTCGCGGAACAGCCAGCTCGCCTGCATCTGCTGGTGGTCGACGCCGACACCGCGGTCCGCTCGGCCTGCGCCGAGATTGCCAGTAGCCTGGGCTACGCGGTGGAGAGTACCGGCGACCTGACTCAGGCGCGCAGCATGATGCGCGGCAGCACCGCCGACATCCTGCTGGTCAACCTGCCCGCGGGCTCGAACCAGGGTCTGGAGCTGGTCTCCGAGGTCAAGCTGCTTTACCCGCAGACCGCGGTGATCGCGATGACCGCCTCGNNGCCATCGATGAATTGTCCACCGTTCTGGAGCGCGCCGCCTCCTCGCTGGTCACCGACGCCGCCACCCGCCAGTTGCGCGAGCGGCTGCGCCTTTCCCAGGGGCTGGGCGCGATGATCGGCCGCTCCGGCGAGATGGAAAAGCTCTACCGCATCCTCTCCAAGGTTGCCCAGAGCTCCCATCCGGTGCTGATTCTGGGCGAGAGCGGCACCGGCAAGGAGCTGGTGGCGCGCACCATCCACGCCTACGGGCCTAACTCTCAAAAGCCGTTTCTGCCGGTCGATTGCGGCTCGCTGGTGCCCACGCTGATCGAGAGCGAGCTCTTCGGCTACGTGAAGGGAGCCTTCACCGGGGCCAATCGGAACAAGGACGGGTTGCTGGTCTCGGCCGAGGGGGGAACGGTCTTTCTCGACGAGATCGGCGAGCTCTCGCTCGACCTGCAAGCCAAGCTGCTGCGCGCGCTGCAAGAGAAGGAGGTCCGTCCCGTCGGCGCCACTCATCGCATCCCCATCAAGGCGCGCATCGTGGCCGCCACCAACCGGGATCTGGCGGTGATGGTGGAAAAGGGCGCCTTCCGCAAGGATCTTTTCTACCGACTCAACGTAGTCAATCTGCGGCTGCCGCCCTTGCGCGACCGCCGCGAGGACATTCCGCTGCTGGCGGCTCACTTTCTGGACCACATCAGCCGCGAGCACGGCGTCAAATTTACGTTGAGCGACGAGGCCCTGCACACCATGATGCGCCACGACTGGC
>PLPA01000090.1 GCA_003159355.1 Acidobacteriaceae bacterium
TTTGCTCCGGAAATCTCCTTGGAGCAAGGGCTGGATCGCTTTGTCGCATGGGTAAAAGAGCAGCCGGTGGAACCCGATCGCCTCGATGCTGCCACCCAGGAACTTGTGTCGCGAGGACTCATGGTGAAACATCTTGAAGCTGAAACAACTTCTGTATAGCGATCTGGCGCGTCAGTTCGAACTTGAAGGTCGGTCGGATGTACGACCTACATTCTTTGGGTTCGTGTGCCGATTGCCGCATCCTCGTTTTCTGCCGATTGTTTTGTGCCGCGGAAGCAGATGGGCTATGCTTCATGGTATTCCGGTCGTACCAAGACTGTTAACGTATCTGAATATCATACTCTTCGGCCTGGAAGTTTCACCTCGCTGCGAGATAGGTCCAGGCATTTTCTTTCCGCATACTTCAGGGACTGTCATCGGAGCCAGCCGCATCGGCAACAGAGTCACCGTCTTCCAGGGTGTCACCCTGGGAGCGAAAGCACTGGATATGGGGTTCAACTCAGTTCTGCGTCCAGAGGTCGGTGATAGCGTACTGCTAGGAGCAGGTTGCAAAGTCCTTGGTGGCATCAGGATCGGCGACAACGTAACCGTCGGTGCAAATTCTGTAGTGGTGGATTCAATCATGCCAAATACAACCGTTGCCGGTATACCGGCCCGCGAAGTCGTTTCTACCGCGCGAGGATCTCGATGACAGCACAGATGCTTGATCTCACGATTATCATCCCGAACTACAACACCAAAGATTTGCTGCGCGACTGCATCGCGTCCATCTATGAGCACACCAAGGGGATTAGTTTTGAGGTTATCTGCATCGACGACCACTCCCCAGATGGCAGTGCTGATATGGTAGAAAAAGCCTTCCCCGATGTAATTCTGATAAGAAACAAGGTCAACCAGCTTTATGTTAAAAATAACAATCTCGGAATGCGGATGTCGCGCGCCCGTTATGCGTGCCTGTTGAACAGCGACACCAGACTTATAAGTAATGCTTTTGAGGCGTTAGTTCAGTTTATGGACACGCATGGCGATATTGCCGCCTGCGGTCCAAAATTGCTCAATCCAGATATGACAGTGCAGCACTGCATTCGCCGCTTTGTCAAGCCTGCCACGTTGGTGTTGCAGGCTTTGAATTGGCATAAGCTGTTTCCAGAAAGTAAGTCGATGGCAAATCTTTATGCAACTGATTTCGATTATTCCAAGGCGCAGGAGGTCGATAGCATTGGCACCACGGCTTATGTGATCCGTAGGTCCACATGGGAGCAGGCAGGAATGCTCGATGAGCGCTTCCAGTTGTTTGTCGTCGACTGGGCTTACAACTTCATGCTGAAACAGAAGGGCTACAAAGTTTACTACACGCCATGTGCGGAAATTATCCACTTCGGCAGTCAAAGCGTCAATCAGACGGCCCGCAAGTCGATTCGCGATCTGCACAATGCCTTGATTCTGTTCAGCGACACCTACGATTACTTTGGAAGCGGTCACACGACCAAGTGCGTTGTTCGTCTTGCAGTGTTAGTTCGCTATTATCTAAAGTTGACCGAGTACCTCGTGGGTTCGGATAAACGAGTTATCAAGGGCCCAGGCGCACCATCCAAAGCTGGACGAGATCTCAGTGCCCTATGACAGTTAAATACAAAATCAAACGGCTAATTGACGTTGTATTATGCAGTATGCTTTTGATTGTGTTCGTTGTCCCGATGGCTTTGACCGCTCTGGCGGTAAAGCTCACATCCAAAGGGCCAGTGCTGTACTGGTCGGACCGAGTGGGCCGGTGGAACCGCATTTTTAAGATGCCAAAGTTCAGGAGCATGCGAACCAATTCGCCCCAAGTGGCAACGCACCTGCTTTCCAATCCAGATACTTATCTCACGCCAATTGGGGGTTTTCTTCGCCGCAGTAGTCTCGATGAGTTGCCGCAGTTGTTTTCTGTATTGAACGGCGATCTAAGCCTTGTTGGGCCGCGCCCCGCCCTGTTCAATCAGGACGACTTGATTGCTCTCAGGACCAAATCCGGCGTTCATGAACTTGTCCCAGGGATCACAGGCTGGGCGCAGGTGAACGGGCGGGACGAGTTGCCGATCCCGGAGAAAGTTCGCCTGGATTGTGAGTACCTGCACACCCGTTCCTTTTGGCTTGATCTCAAAATCCTTGCCATGACCGTTTTGAAAGTCGTCCGGCGTGAAGGCGTGTCTCACTGAAGAATCTGACGCCGAAAGGAATCACGATGAAGGCACAGTCTTCATCCTGTGAGGTTGCCTGCAGCGTGCGTATTCATGAACCGCTGGTCAAAGGCTGCCATCGGTTGGCGAGAATGAAACACAGGTTCTATTCGTCGCTGGCAATTCGTCTGAATCTCGTGTAATTGTTAACTATGCCCAGCGTTTTACTGAGAGAGGCGGAAAGGATGCCGTTGAATCCTACACTATTGGTAACCGGCGGGGCCGGTTTTATTGGCTCCAATTTTGTGTTACAGTGGTTGACCGAGCAGCGGGCGGCTGTGACCGTCTTTGACAAGCTCACGTATGCTGGTAACCTGGAGAATCTGGCCTCGGCGGAGCGGGACAGCAGGTACCGCTTTGTGTGTGGCGACATCGTAGATGGTACGTTGGTTCGCCGGATTCTTGATGAGCAGCGACCCGGCGCGATCGTCCATTTCGCCGCGGAAAGCCACGTGGATCGCTCCATTCTTGGTCCTGCCGAATTCATTCGCACCAACATCGAGGGGACCTTCCAGTTGCTGGAAGCCGTACGGGGATATTGGTCAGAGCTGCCTGCCGAGCAACAGCGTGCGTTCCGTTTTCTGCACGTTTCTACCGATGAAGTCTACGGTTCCCTCAGCCCGACGGCTCCGGCCTTCACCGAAGAGACGCCCTATGCGCCCAACAGCCCATATTCAGCGTCCAAGGCAGCCTCAGACCATCTGGTGCGGGCCTACCACCACACGTACGGACTTCCTGTGCTCACCACCAATTGCTCCAACAACTACGGTCCTCGCCAGTTTCCCGAGAAATTGATTCCGCTCGTGATTCTCAATGCCCTCAAGAGCGTGCCGCTGCCGGTGTATGGCGACGGCCAGAACGTGCGCGACTGGCTCTATGTCGAGGACCACTGCGATGGCATCCGCACTGTGCTGGATCGAGGCATTCCGGGGCAGACTTACAATATTGGTGGAAGGCAGGAGATGTCAAATCTTGAGGTGGTAAGGCAAATCTGCGCCATTCTGGACGATCTCAAACCTGCTCAGAGACCTTATGAGAGCCTGATCACCTTCGTCAAAGACCGTCCTGGTCACGACCGCCGCTATGCAATGGATATTGCCAAAATTGAGCGCGAATTTGGCTGGCGGCCACGCGAGACGTTTGCCAGCGGCTTGCGTAAGACCATAGAGTGGTACTTGGACAATCTTGAATGGGTAGAGCATGTGACCAGCGGCTCATACCGGGAATGGATCAACTTGCAGTACAACCCCTCAAGCCCCGCAGGAGCAGCGAACCAATGAGCACGCGTAAAGGCATTATTCTGGCGGGAGGCTCGGGGACTCGCTTGTACCCNNTGGGGAATGTCCTTCCAGTATGTTGTGCAACCCAAGCCGGAGGGACTGGCTCAGGCCTTCATTCTAGGCAGAGAGTTTGTTGGTCAAGACGATTGCGCATTGGTGTTGGGCGACAATATCTTCTTCGGTCATCAACTGGTGACCTTGCTCAAATCTGCAGCCGCGCAGCCATCGGGAGCGACGGTTTTTGCGTACCAGGTGAAAGACCCTGAGCGTTACGGGGTGGTCGAGATGGACGCTTCTGGGCGGGCCGTGGATCTGCAGGAAAAGCCCACGCACCCCAAATCGAGGTATGCAGTAACAGGTCTCTACTTTTATGACAATCAGGTTTTGGATATTGCCGCCGCCTTGCAGCCTTCGCCGCGTGGCGAGTTGGAGATTACAGACGTAAACCGCGCCTATCTCCACAAGGGGCAATTGTCCGTGCAAATCATGAGCCGGGGCATTGCCTGGCTGGACACGGGGACTCACGACTCGCTTCTGGAGGCCAGTTCGTTCGTTCAGACCATCGAGAAACGGCAGGGGCTGAAAGTGGCTTGTCCGGAAGAGATTGCCTACCGCGCAGGCTTTATCGATGCGGCGCAATTGGAAGTATTGGCTGCCGGCATCAAGAACGGCTATGGCGATTATCTACGCGAGATTCTAGCAAATCCGGGGTTATAGCTGATGAAAGCTCAAGTTACACAAATACCAGGAGTCCTGATTGTTGAGCCAGCGATTTTTGGCGATGACCGGGGTTTCTTTCTGGAAAGCTACAATGAAAAAGAGATGCGCAACATAGGCATTGACGCGCATTTCGTCCAGGACAATCACTCCCGCTCGCAGCGCAACGTGTTGCGGGGCTTGCATTACCAGATAAGTCAACCCCAGGGCAAACTGGTTCGCGTGGTAACTGGCAGGGTCTTCGATGTTGCCGTTGATGTTCGGCGCGATTCTCCTGCCTTTGGAAAATGGGTAGGAGTCGAGTTATCGGCTGAGAACAAGCGTATGTTCTGGCTGCCTGCTGGAATGGCGCACGGCTTTGTCGTACTATCGGATTCCGCGGACTTCCTTTACAAGGCGACAGAGTATTATGCGCCGAAGTTTGAGAGAACCATCCTTTGGAATGATACGGAACTAGGCATTGAATGGCCTCTGACGGGCCAGCCCATCCTATCCGCAAAAGATGCCGCAGCCAAGACTTTTCGCGAGGCAGAAGTGTTCGAAAAAGACTTTCTCCTGAGGGACGCGCATGCAGAATACTAAGATTCTGGTTTTTGGCCGTGTCGGTCAAGTGGGATGGGAATTGCGCCACAAACTGGCTTGTCTTGGCGAGGTGACCGCGATTGACTATCCCGAGATAGATTTCTCCAAGCCAGATTCAATTCGTACAACTGTGCGAGCGGCGGAGCCCACGGTAATCATCAATGCGGCTGCCTACACCGCAGTCGATAAGGCTGAAAGTGACCCTGATTTGGCAATGGCGATCAACGGCACAGCTCCTGGTGTAATCGCGGAAGAAGCCAAGCGGCTGGGCACTGTTTTGGTGCACTATTCGACGGATTACGTCTTCGACGGCACCAAGCAGTGTCCCTATGTTGAGACCGATGCCCCCAATCCCATCAATGTTTATGGCAAGACGAAACTGGCAGGAGACCAGGCCATCCAGACGGTTGGCGGCGATTACCTGATTTTGCGCACCAGCTGGGTCTATGGGGCGCGCGGAAGCAACTTTCTGTTGACAATGTTGCGTCTGGCTCAGGAACGCGCGGAACTGCAGATCGTGGATGACCAGATCGGCGCCCCAACCTCCAGCGAATGTATTGCACAGGCTACCGCCAATATATTGGCGCAGCTCCTGGCGCCGGCCGGTCGCGGAATCGATGGACGCAGTGGCATCTACAATCTCACCAGCACGGGAGAAACCACCTGGCATGGCTTTGCGAAGACTCTGTTGACCAAGTCGTCTGGAACCTTCGGCTTTACGGTTCCCCACCTGATCCCCATCAAGACCAGTGAGTTCCCTCGCCCTGCCAAACGCCCATCCAACTCCCGTTTGTCATGCGACCGCTTGAAACAGACGTTCGGGGTGACTTTGCCGCCTTGGGAAGAGGCTCTCTCCCTCGTGCTTGAGACGCTTGCTGAAGGATCTTCATCAGCAAGTTCCAAGGCTTGAATCCTGTTGCCGTTCTGTCCTGCGGTCAAAGGTGAGCCGACTGTTCCCATGTCTGTCAAGGGCGGAGTAAAAGGAGACCGCTGGGGCGCAGCAAAAGGGAGCCAGTAGAAGGAACGAGCGGACAGGTATTTCGGGGGAGAAGGGCTCTGGAGCGTAGCGGAAGAGCCCCTTCTCCCCCGAGGCGCGCTCGGAGGGGTAGGTTCAGCGTTCCGAGGATGGATTTCGTTTTCGGCGGCTTTGCTTGAGGCGGTAGCTGTCGCCGTTCATCTCGAGAATGTGTACATGGTGGGTGAGCCGGTCGAGCAGTGCGCCCGTGAGCCGTTCGGAGCCGAGCAGCTCGGTCCATTCCTCGAAGGGGAGATTGCTGGTCACAAGAGTCGAAGCGCGTTCGTATCGCTGGCTGAAGGTCTCGAAGAGCAGTTCGGCACCGGTCTTGGACAGCGGCACGAAGCCCAGTTCATCGACGATGAGAATCTCGTAGCTGGCCAGAAGCTTTTGGAAGCGCAGAAGATGCTTTTCGTTGCGGGACAGGAACTCGCATCGTGCCAAGTCCAGTACGAGCGTCTTGTTGGTCGACGGAATGGCCAGGAGGTCGAAAGTGTCCAGAGTCTTGACCACGGGAAACTTCGCTTGCCGGATGCGGCGCTCGGTCGAGCGGCGGTCGCGATCCAGCAACTCCAGCTCGTCAGTCGCAGTAGGTAGCGCGGGAAGTCCGCCTTCTCGGCGGGGCACTGCTGCGCCGCCTTGCAACGATGGTGACATGGCAACAACGAAGGTGCGCGTACGTCGAACGGTAGCGGAGAAGCAGCGGATTGTTGAACTGACATTGCTGCCAGGGGCGAGCGTTGCCCGTGTGGCACAGGCTAAGTTAAAGAGAGCAAGTCTCAAAATGCACACTTCAACGTTCAATGCCGGGGTGTACCGTATGCGTACATCAAAGGGCCGAAAACAGCCTAAATCGTCCTAGACCATCCTAAAGAGCAATTTCGTAAACCTCCCATTTTCAATCAGATGCGTTGATTCTAAACCGCTCATGCTATCCGGTAGGAGGCCCTGAAAAGGCCGGCGTCGGCGGTTCAATCCCGTCTCTGGCCACCACTTTAGAATGCCTGTTCCGCCCAACCGGAAAACCTGGCTTTAGCGCTTGATAACCTCCACAACCGCGCTGTCCGGCCCGCTCCAGGCCGCCACTCCCTCATGGGTAAGCTTGCCTGCCGCTTCCTCCCAGCGCAAGTGTGTGATGAACCCCGCGCCCTTTTCGTAGGAATAGGTTGTGCCGTCGTCGGAAAAGAGCGTGAAGCTGGCGTTCGCGCCGGGATAGACGCGTATCTTTTCGATTGCCTGCTTCTCATGCGTACTCTCCACCGGCGCTCCCAGCGGAAGGATTGAGCCGGCCCGCACAAACAATGGAAGCGTATCGATGGGTGCGGAGACCGTGATGGTCTGGCCGCCCTTCACCCGCTCGTTGGTCCAGTAGTTATACCAGTCAGCGCCGGCCGGCAGATACACTTCGCGGCTGATGGCGCCCTGCTCCGTCACCGGAGCCACCAGGAAGGCCGGCCCGAACATATACTCGTCGCGCAGGTCGGCGACCTTGGGATCGTTGGGAAAAACCAGCGGCAGCGCACGCATGTACGGCGCGCCGGTCAGCCAGCTCTGATAGCCGAGCGAATAAATGTAGGGCATGAGCTGGTAACGCAGGCGCAGATACTTTTCCAGGATCGGCTCGGCCTGCTTGCCGTAGGACCAGACCTCGTTAGTGTTGCGGCTGCCGTGAGTGCGGAAGATGGGCAGGAAGGAGGCGTACTGGAACCAGCGCGTGTACAGCTCCGGGTAATCGTCGTAGCCGCCCACATTGGCGCGCGCGTCGGAGGGATCGAGCAGCGGCTTATGGGCCGGGTGGTGCTCCGCGGGCAATCCCCCCCAGCCGCCCGTGTCGTTCGACCAGTACACCATCCCCGACGCCGCCACATCCAGCCCCGTTGGAATCTGCCGCTTGTACGCGTCCCATGTGGGACCAATATCCGACGACCACAGGACCGTCCCCTGGCTCTGCTCACCCAGGTACGCGTCGCGGGAGAGAATCAGCGCACGCTTGTTCGGTTCGTCCTTGCGGAAGCCGTCATACAGCGCCTTAGTGTGGAAGAGCGGGTAGACGTTGAAGAACTGGGTGCCCGGACCCACCTTGAAGTAAGCGCCGTTGGGAGGCAGGTCGGGCTCGGTCTCATCGGCCCAGAGCGAGTCGAAGCCCTGGCTGATGATGTCCTCGTGGAGGGTCTTCCAGTACCATTTGGCCGCTTCGGGGTTGGTGGTGTCGATATCCGATCCGGCTCGATCATACGGAAGCCCGTCAATCGGCGTACCGTCGGCGTAGGAGATCAGCCAGCCCTTCTTCAGCAGATCGTCGTAGTAGCGGTCGGCGGGCACAAAGCGCGGCCAGACGCTGATCATCGTCTCAAAGCCCATCTGGTGCAACTTCTTGTTCATCCCCGCCGGATCGGGCCAAAACTTGGGGTCAAAGTCGAACTGCCCCATCTTCGTGTAATAGAACCAGTCCACCACCAGCACGTCGGCCGGCAGATGGCGGTCGCGATACTGCTGCGCCACATCCAGCAGTTCCTTTTGACTCGCGTACCGCTGCTTGCACTGGATGTATCCGAAAGCCGACTTGGGCGGCAAGTGCGTCGGCCCGGTCAGTTGCTTGTAGCCCGCGAAGATCTCATCCGCCGTCGAGCCGGCAATCACAAAGAAAGAAACCCGGTCGCCCACCTGCGAGGTCCACCGCGTCTGCTCGTTGAAGCCCGGTTCGATGGTTGTTTTGGAGGGGTTGTCCCACAGCAGCCCGTAGCCTTTGTTAGTCAGCAGAAAGGGCACACAGAAGCTCTGCCCCGCCGGCGCGTTATAATCCGCCCAGCAATGCACCACATGGCCGCGATGGTCGAGGAAGCCCTCCTGGTTCTGCCCCAGGCCGTAATAATGCTCATCCTCCGGCGAGGCAAAGCTCGCGCCCACGGTGTAAAACTCGGCGTCTGTTGGACGGCGGTCGGCCAGCACCGCAGCGGTTCCGTCCTTCTGATTGGGGACAGCCTGTGTCCAGCCGGTCATCTCCAGCAGCTTCTTGCCGTCGGGCGTGGTAAAGGTGATGTGCGCCGCAGGGGTCGAGGACGGGAAGAAGCTCGTGCTGTCGTCCCAGGGCGGGCTCTGCGGACGCTCGACGCTGGCCACGATGCGATCCGATTTGTAAATGTCGGCCAGCTTGGTCTGGCTGGCGCTCCAGCCTGCGGCGGCGGGCGCGGCAATCAATCCATAGCCGGGCGCGGCCACGGCCGGCTCACGCTTGAGGCTCAGCGTCACGCGCAGGATATTCGGCGCATAAGGCTCAAGAACAATGGTGCTGCCGCCCCGCGTAAGAACGACTTGACCCTCTTGAGCGGAAAGGGCTCCGGCAAACAACAGGAGAACGGCCGCGGAAATAAAACTGCGACGCAAGCAAACGGATGAGATCATTATCGAATCCTCTTGTGGCGCATACTCAGGCTACTGCCTAAACGTACCCGCGGATAGCTCCAATGTTACTCCGGCAAGATTGGAGCGGTTAAAAAACTATTCTCCAGCAGCCCTGACAACCTACTCCACGGTGACCGACTTGGCCAGGTTCCTGGGCTGGTCCACGTCGCAGCCGCGGCGGACGGCGATGTAGTAGGCCAGCAACTGCAAGGGCACAATCTCGATCAGAGGCGAAAGCAGCTCGATGGCCGGAGGAATATGAATGACGTGCTCGACCAGGCTGCCAATGCTCGTGTCTCCCTCGGTGGCCACGGCGATCACCCGGCCGGAGCGCGCGGTAACCTCCTGGATATTCGAGAGCGTCTTCTCGTAGCGCAGCTTGGAGGCGGGGTCGGATTCGTCGCGTGTGGCCAGCACCACCACCGGCAAAGTTTCGTCGATCAGCGCGTTCGGGCCGTGCTTCATCTCGCCCGCAGGGTAGCCCTCGGCGTGGATATAGGAGATTTCCTTGAGCTTGAGCGCGCCTTCCAAAGCGATGGGGAAGTGAATGCCACGGCCCAGGTACAAAAAGTCACGCGCGGTGGAAAAATCCTTGGCCAGTTGCTCGCACTGCGCCGATCGGGAGCGCAACACCTCCTCGATTTTGACCGGAATGCGGCTCAGCTCTTCGATCAGGGCGACTGACTGAGCAGCATCGAGATGGCCGCGCAGTTGGCCCAGCTTGAGCGCCAGCAAAAACAACGCGGTAAGCTGCGCGGTGAAGGCCTTCGTCGAGGCGACGCCGATCTCCGGCCCCGCATGGGTGTAAATAGCGCCGTGCGCCTCGCGGGCCACCATCGCGTCCACCACATTGCAGATGGCCACGGTCTTTGAACCGAGCGCCTTCATCTCGCGCTGGGCGGCAAGGGTGTCGGCAGTCTCGCCGGATTGCGTGATAAGCAGCCCCAGAACATTCGAGTCGGCGATGGGGTTGCGATAGCGGTACTCGCTGGCGTAGTCCACGTCCACCGGCAGGCGGGCCAGCCGCTCGATCATGTACTTCCCTGTCAGAGCGGCGTGCCAACTGGTTCCGCAGGCGGCAATGCTGAGGCTGGTGGCGGCGGCCAGTTCCTCGTCGCTGATCTTCATCTCGCCCAGGAAGACCTTGCCCGAGTCCAGCGAAACGCGCCCCCTGGTGGTGTCGGTAACGGCGCGCGGCTGCTCCCAGATCTCCTTGAGCATGAAGTGCTTGTAGCCGCCTTTTTCCGCCTGGATCGGATCCCAGAGGATGCGCGTAATGGCGCGCTGAATCGGGTTGCCGTCAAAGTCGGTCAGCTCGACGCCGGCAAGAGTGAGGATGGCCATGTCGCCATCGGCCAGAAAGTAGATGTTGCGCGTGTGATGCAGCACGCCAGGCACGTCGGAGGCAACAAAGGATTCGCCCTCGCCCACGCCGATAATCACCGGCGGACCAAAGCGGGCAACCACAATCTTGTCCGGCTC
>PLPA01000016.1 GCA_003159355.1 Acidobacteriaceae bacterium
CTTGCGAAATATCATCTGCGCATGGAGAAGGGGGAAGCAGGCGGGTACACGGTCCTCGCCATCGACCATACCATCCGCGTGAAAGCATCGGATGTATTCCGTCATAACTTTGCTGGTAAAGAGAATCGTAAGGCGACCGAACAGCTTCTCGGTTCTTGGAGGGAACCATCGACATTGCTTCCGCCTACTGCGGCAAATACCGGACGTACTTCCGTTCGTAATCAGGCGCTACGCGACGAACGAAGAGAGCAACGACTCCGGGAGAGAAACGCTCTCATAGCCGAGTACAATAAATACCGCAGTCAGCAAAGAGGCGTCTGTAAGGGCATTACTGCGAAGGGCAGAGAGGACCGGCAACAAACCCTCACCCGGTTGAAGCAGCGCAAAAAGGAAATCCACGCGTCGGCACAACCGTGGCCCTTCAAAAAGATTTTGCTGTCGGAGGCTGTAGCCGCCTCAGTCATCGAGTTGCGGACCCTCAAAATGTCCACGCAGAAGACGCGCCAGGATCAGCTTCCGAAAAACCTGCGCACATGGGTCGCTGACCGCGCCGCCGAGGGCGATGCGCGGGCAGCCGCGCAACTTCGAGGATGGCGTTATGCAGATCAACGCAATCAGCGGCGGCTCGATGCAAGGCTGGAAGCAAACGCGATGCACATCGGCCCGCCGCCCGATCATGATGGCAGCACAGACTGGGCCGATCTCGCACAGCAGCGGCTTGCAAGCCAACAGAAGGAGCAAGCGCTCGCCAACCAGATCGCCGCGACACGCATCTGGAGAATTGACCGCGAGACTGGCGACGTGTCCTACGCAGTCAACGGGCAAGTTTTCGTCATCGACCGCGGACGCATCGTCACCGTTCTCAACCAGGATAAGGCCGCCGTCCTCTTCGGGGTGGAAATGGCTGTCCAAAAATACGGATCGCGCATCGCGTGTGACGGCAGCGTGGAGTGGAAGCGGATGGTCACGAAGGTTGCGGCGCAACAAGGAATCTCCGTCCAATTCACAGACCCGGAGATGCAACACGCCCTGCGTCTTCTTCAACGTTTGGCGAATCCCCGCCAACGCCAGCAGGAAAGAGGCGGCAGGTAGCTTATGATCGCGGATATGCGGCCGCCGTCAGCAAGATGCTCTGACGAGGCTATGCGAATGTGGATTGAACTGGAGTCTTGAGTTTATGGACGAAGGCATAGTAGGCCACCATCACGCGGAATGTTTTGGACCGATTCACTCCGCCGAGGATCTCTCCGCCGACTCGATCCAGTTCATCGGCTATCTCGTGTGTCAATGGGAATACGAACGCGGTGTCTATGCTCTGAAATGGAATGTTCAGCCACGGTCCGTTATAGAACGCAACAAGCTGCGCCTGCGCGGCCTTGGTTTTGAAATTCATGATGATGTGTTCCGCGAGGGCGTTCTTTCTGCGGATTTTGAGCACAGCGAAAAGCTGGCTGAAATGGCTCTTGGTGAATTTGGAATCAACTGTGAGCCGGAGTTGAGTGCGCGTCTTCACGGGAGAAACGACTTTGCGCTTCGGTCGGGCAGTGGCTTTCTTTGTAGCGGGCATGTGATTTCCTTGTCGTTACGTATCTTACAGCATTAGTATATGAGAGTGGTAGACCACACTGCAAACGATTGTTGCAAAAATAGTTTACGCGAAAGATGCGCCTGAGAGTGTAGTGGGTTCATTGCATGGAAGCATGGGAAGCCGAATGAACCACAACAAATCTAACCGTGGGGGGGATGGAGAAAAGGATCTGGATAGAGGCTGCTGACCGAGCTCGAATTGAGCCTGCCTGAGCGTGCAATGCGACACAAACTATGAACTATTTAGAGTCGGAGCCGATATTGGATTTGGTATAACTGAGCTGAAGACGCGAATGCTAGCAGCCTTTGGGTCCGTTTTTTACCGCATGAACGGCTTGACATACTCTCACTCTGGCTTTAGTCTACGAATAATCGGTTAGCGGCAAGAATTGCCTTTCGACCGGTCAAGGATTCAATGGCCTATTTCTTCACTCCCGCGATGTGTCTGTGCTGCTGCTGTCAGGGCTGCCGTGCGCGGGCGTGTTCGCTGGGCTAGATTCCGAAGCAAGAATCTTGATTCCCTGTGACCCACCCGCCAGACGGCGCGGTGGGTTTTTGATTTTGCGGCACAAATTTGCGGTCGTCCGAATTTTCTGAAGCCCGTCAATAATTCCAAATTGCGCCGGTGGCGAAGCGGCTAACGCGCAGGTCTGCAAAACCTGTACTCGCGGGTTCAACTCCCGCCCGGCACTCCAAAGATCAAACCAAGTCGAGTCCAAACGGAGAAAAGTATGAAAAGCCTGTACAGCAGAATTAAGCCGTTCCTCATCGCCGTCCTCGCTCTGAGCGTTTCGGCAGGTTATGTTCATGCGCAAACTCATCTGCTAAACGTCTCGTACGATCCGACGCGCGAGTTTTATGAAGAGTACAACCGCTTGTTTGCGCAGCACTGGAAGGCGACCACCGGGCAGGATGTGGTGATCAACCAGTCGCACGGCGGATCGGGCAAGCAGGCGCGCGCGGTGATCGACGGGCTGGAGGCGGATGTGGTGACGCTTGCGCTGGCCTACGACATCGACGCCATTGCGCAGAATGGCGGACTACTGGACAAGGATTGGCAGTCGAAGCTGCCCAACAACAGTACGCCGTATACTTCGACGATTGTGCTGCTGGTGCGCAAAGGAAATCCGCAGCACATTCACGATTGGGACGATCTGATCCGTCCCGGCATCAAGGTCATCACGCCGAATCCGAAGACCTCGGGAGGCGCGCGCTGGAATTATCTGGCGGCCTGGGGATATGCGCTGCACAAGTCCAACAACAACGAGCAAGGCGCGCGCGATTATATGAAAAAGCTCTTTGCGAATGTGCCAGTGCTGGACTCCGGCGCGCGCGGCTCGACGACAACGTTTGTGCAGCGTGGCGTGGGCGATGTGCTGATCGCTTGGGAGAACGAGGCGCTGCTGGCGCTGAAGGAATTTGGCTCCGACAAGTTTGAGATTGTCGTTCCCTCGGAGACGATTCTTGCCGAGCCGCCGGTCGCGGTGGTTGACAGTGTCGCTCGCAAGCATGGTACAGAGAAGGTTGCCCGCGCTTATCTCGAATATCTGTACTCTCCTGAGGCGCAGGATCTGGCGGCAAGATATTTCTATCGCCCGCGCCTCAAATCAGTTGCCGATAGATACGCGGGCGTCTTTCCCAAGGTGAATACCTTCACCGTTCTTGAAGGATGCGGCGGATGGCAGAACGCGCAGGCCAAGCACTTCAGCGATGGCGGAACCTTTGATCAGATCTACGGAAAGTAACAGGTGAGGATGCCGGAAACGAAGCGAAAAAAATCCTGGAGCCTTGTCACGCGAAGTTCGCCACTTCCGGGATTTCGCGTGAGCATAGGTTTCACGCTGGCCTATCTGACGGCCATCGTGCTGATTCCTCTGGCGGCGATTCTGCTGCATGGGTCGCGCCTGGGATGGAGCGTGTTTCTGCACACTGTGACGGCTCCGCGCGTACTGGCTTCCTATCGCGTCACGTTGGGTTCAGCAGCAGTGGCGGCGCTGCTCTCGGCGGCTTTTGGGTTGCTGCTGGCGTGGGTTCTGGCGCGTTACAGCTTTCCCGGAAAACGCATCGTCGATGCTCTTGTTGATCTTCCTTTTGCCTTGCCCACTGCAGTCGCGGGCATCTCGCTGACCGCGCTCTATGCAGAGAGTGGATGGATCGGGCGCTATCTTGAGCCGCATGGAATTCATGTAGCCTTCACTCCGCTGGGCATTGTGATGGCCATGTCTTTCGTCGGCTTTCCTTTTGTGGTGCGCAGCGTGCAACCGGTGCTGGAAGATCTGGACCCGGCGATGGAAGAGGCCGCCGCGAGCCTTGGCGCAAACGTCTGGCAGCGCTTCACGCGCGTCATTGCTCCGGTGGCCTTTCCTGCTTTGCTGACAGGAACCGCGCTGGCCTTTGCGCGCGCGGCGGGCGAGTACGGATCGGTGATCTTTATCGCCGGCAATATGCCGATGAGAACGGAGATCACCGCGCTGCTGATTGTGACCAAGCTGGAAGAGTTCGATTACACCGGCGCTGCCGCCATTGCCTCGGCGATGCTGGCGCTCTCATTCATCATCATGCTGGCGGTCAATCTCATTCAATGGAGGGTGCAGCGCAGAGAGGGGAAGCGAGTATGAGTAATCGTGGCGCAAACTCCTCTTCCGCATTGCTGCAACCGTCGATGCAGCAGCGCGTGGGTCGCGTGGTGCTGATCGCGGCGGCGCTTGTATTTCTTGCGGTCTTTCTTCTGCTGCCGGTGGCGGCTGTTTTCACGCAGGCATTCTCGCAAGGCTGGGCAATGTATCGCGACTCGATTCGTCAGCAGGATGTGCTCTCGGCGCTGCGTCTCACGGGTCTAGTTGCCGTCATCGCGGTTCCGCTCAATGTTCTGTTTGGCATCAGCGCCAGTTGGGCGATCACGCGCTTCGAGTTTCACGGCAAGAGCCTTTTGATTACGCTGATTGACGTGCCACTGGCTGTTTCGCCAGTGGTCGCGGGCCTGATGTACGTCGAGGTCTTCGGTCTGCATGGCTGGCTCGGCCCGTGGCTGAGCGAGCATAATTTGCATATTATTTTTGCCGTGCCGGGAATCGTGCTGGCAACGATCTTTGTCACCTTTCCCTTTGTGGCGCGTGAGTTGATTCCCTTCATGCAGGCGCAGGGCAGCGACGAAGAGATTGCGGCGGTGGTGCTGGGCGCAAACGGCTGGAGCGTCTTTTGGCGCGTGACGCTGCCCAACATCAAGTGGGCGTTGCTTTATGGAACAATCCTCGCGGCCTCGCGTTCGATTGGCGAGTTTGGCGCGGTCTCGGTGGTCTCCGGTCACATTCGCGGATTGACCACCACTCTGCCGCTTGAAGTGGAGATGCTCTACAACGAGTACAACTTCACCGCGGCCTTTGCCGCTGCATCGCTGTTGACGCTGGCTGCGATCGTTACGCTGGTGCTGAAGAAATCCATTGAATCTGCCACTGGAGTTCATCAACACGGGCAAGAGAAGGAAAGCGAATCATGAGCATTCAGGTCGAGCATATCGGCAAACAGTACGGCTCCTTCAAGGCATTGGACGATGTCAGCCTGACGATTGCGAATGGAGAACTGGTGGCTCTGCTGGGACCATCCGGCTCGGGCAAGACGACGCTGCTGCGCATCATCGCGGGCCTTGAATCGCCCGACGCCGGATCGATTCTGTTGCATGGCGAAGAGTCCACCGAGCACAGCGCATCGAAGCGCGGCATTGGCTTTGTCTTTCAGCATTACGCGCTCTTTCGCCACATGACGATCTTCGAGAATGTCGCCTTCGGACTGCGCGTGCAATCGAGAAAGATCAGGCCGCCACGTCGTGAGATTCGCGAACGCGTGACCGAACTGCTGCGCCTCGTGCAATTGGATTCATTTGCACGGATGTATCCCGATCAACTTTCTGGAGGGCAACGGCAGCGCGTGGCATTGGCGCGCGCATTGGCTGTCAAGCCCAAGGTGCTACTGCTCGACGAACCCTTCAGCGCGCTCGACGCCAAGGTGCGCAAGGAGCTGCGCGACTGGCTGCGCCGCATTCACGATGAGTTGCACGTGACCACCGTGCTGGTGACGCACGATCAGGAAGAGGCGCTGGAAGTGGCCGACCGCGTGGCGATTTTGAATCGCGGCAAGCTGGAGCAGATCGGCACGCCGCAATCGATTTATGACCACCCAGCCTCGCCGTTTGTCTACAACTTTTTGGGCAATGTGAATTTATTTCATGGACGCTTGCTTGCCGATCTTTCGCCGCAAGAGCGCGGAGACAGCGCGGAAGAATCCATTCAATCCGCAATTGGTTTTGTGCGACCGCATGAACTAGAACTTTCGCGTACTCTTCCGGCAAAGGTTAAGGCTGTTTCTGCGAGCGTTGTGCGGATTCATGCGGCTGGGCCGCAGGTTCGCGTGGAGTTGAGCATTGCGGGAAACGGCAGGCCGGCAACTGCGGAGTTGGATCGAAGACGGTACGAGGAGCTAGCGCTGGTTCCTGGCGAGAAGGTTTTCATCTGGCCGCAATCCATACGACTTTTTGACGACGATGGAGCGAGAGCGCTGCTGCTGGACCAGGGCGCGGGGATCTAAACGACCAACTATCACTCTAAGGGATTCAGTGCATTTTCTTGTTGCAATCCAAAATCTTCTGTGTTAGATTTCGTCCATGAGTTCTTTTAGCCCGATGACCGCCGCGATGTGTTGTTGTGCAGCGATGTGCTGTGCGCAAACACATTCTGGCGTGAGGAAATGGCTGGGCTAGAGCAACTTACAAGCCGCCGCTTCTTGGAAACCCACCGCCAGATTGAACTGGCAGGTGGGTTTTTTATTTGGGGATTGAGGCGGTTGCGGAGGCAGGGCAGTCGCCAAACAGGTTTCAGGCAAGGGAGAATGGGATGAGCATTCCTGAGATTCGTGTTGAGGAACTGAAGAAGCGGTTGGATGCGGGCGAGAATCTGTTTCTGTTGGATGTGCGCGACGAGTTCGAGTATGAAATCTCCAATATCGGCGGGCAGTTGATCCCGCTTGCGGAGCTGCCGAAGCGGATGAATGAGCTGGATACGAACCTGAACATCGTGACCGTTTGCAAGATGGGACCGCGTGGAGTGAAAGCCGCGCAGGTTTTGCACAAGGCGGGCTTCACTCATGTCTGGAATCTGACCGGCGGCATTCATGCCTGGTCGGATCGCGTGGATCACAGTGTACGGAAGTACTGAGAATTTCATAGGCGCCGGTGGCGAAGCGGTCAACGCGCAGGTCTGCAAAACCTGTATTCGCGGGTTCAATTCCCGCCCGGCGCTCCAAACATTTGCAACAGATTTTCCTGTTCTTGAAAGCGAAGTCCGTATTGATTTGCGATTCTCGATGAACAAGTATCCATCTATTGGCGACCCTGCCATCAGCCGTTAAGATTTTCATGTTATCGCATTAAAAGGAGATCGACCGTGCCAGAAGAAGTTAGCCGCGTTTCGTTGCGCGAAGAAGCCGCTTTTCAACTTGCCAATGTCACCAAGACCGCTCCGCAGTTTGGAGCCATCACGCCGCGCTGGCTGGTTCGCTTCCTGGATTGGAAGCCACTTGAGGCTGGCACATTCCGCGTCAATAAAGTGGACGAGAGCAAGGTGATCGAGTCTCTCTGCGCGCATGAAGATGAGTCGCCGCTGCCTACCACTTTCGCCGACTATCAGGACACACCACGCGAATATCGTCTGGGCAGCATCAATGCCGTACTCAATGTGCATACGCGCGTTTCCGATCTGCTCAGCAATCCCTACGATCAGGTTCGTGAGCAATTGCGCATTCTTATCGAGAGCGTAAAGGAAAAGCAGGAGAGCGAGTTGGTCAACAATGCCGATTACGGCCTGTTGAATAATGTTCCTGACGCGCAGAAGATCAAGACTCGCAAAGGCGCGCCGACGCCGGACGATCTGGACGAGTTATTGACCAAGGTGTGGAAAGAGCCTTCGTTCTTCCTTGCGCACCCGCGCGCCATTGCCGCCTTTGGGCGCGAGTGCACCCGGCGCGGCGTTCCTCCGCCGACGGTGACGCTCTTCGGCACACCGTTCGTAACCTGGCGCGGAGTTCCGCTGATTCCCTCCGACAAGATTGCCATCCGCGGCAAGGATCATACGACGAAGATACTGCTGCTGCGGGTGGGTGAGAAGAAGCAAGGCGTGGTTGGACTCTTCCAGCCCGGATTGCCCGGTGAACAAAGCCCCGGACTTTCGGTGCGTTTCATGGGCATTGATCAGCGCTCACTGGCCTCGTATCTTGTCTCGCTGTACTGCTCGGCGGCCGTGCTGACCGACGATGCCATTGCCCTGCTGGAAGACGTGAACGTGGGTCAATACCATGAGTACAAGTGAGCAGTTGCCAGTCTCTCCGAATGCGACTGACTGGGCTGTTGGATTGCGCGGGAGCGATAGCATCGCTCCCGGCGTACTCTCTCCAGCGCAGCTAGCGCGCATGGCCAATGAGATATTCAACGAGCTGCCGGACGAGCAACAGCATCTAGCTGCGACAGCGGCCCACGCAGTGCTGCCTCCGAACTCAACTTTCACCGGCAACCCATACGCGGCTGTGCCTGCTCCAACCGCGCCCGCCGTGCCTGGCGTGTTGGCCAGCGTGACGGAAGCGCAACATGGAAGTTATATCGCCACGCCGGAGAGAAGCATTGCGCCGGATACGCGCTCGTCTGCCTCTTCGCTTCCAGCAGTTCCAGGTGGCGGAGTTACGCCTACCGCAGCGCCGGAGTTTGCTTTTTTGCAGGATGCGCGTCCGATCTTTGCTGCTTCAGATGCGGAGCCTGCTAACCCACAAGCAAGCGGGAAACCTGCGCCCAGCGAAGATGGATTTGCATCGATTCCCGCTTCGTTGTCGCCAGATTTTCCAGTACCGCAGGGCTTTCAACCACCTACGCCAACTGTTCCCGGCGCATTTGGCGTAGTCGATTCCTCGGCTTTTCCGACTTTTTCTTTTATCGAAGATGCGCGTCCGCTCTTTTCTGGTTTGCTTCCCGGTCCGGTTCCGGCGGATCTTGCAAAGAATGGTTCCGCGAGCAGCAATCCTTTTGCATCGCCGCTGGATCGCAACGCGCCTCAGTTGCCAGGAACAGTCACGCACGAGCCTGATTTTCGCGCGCCCGCTTCGCAAAATCAGAACTCGCCTCGTTCGCTCGAAGCTTTGAATGTTGTTCCTGCGGTCATTCCCGGCGAAGGACAGCCGGAGTTGCTGGGCGATCTCGGCCTCTCGTCGTATTCCTTCGATGTGGAGGCGATTCGACGCGATTTTCCTATTCTGCGTGAGCAGGTCAACGGCCGTCCGCTGATCTGGCTGGACAATGGCGCAACCACGCAGAAGCCGCAATCGGTCATCGACCGGCTGAGCTATTTTTACGAGCACGAAAACTCGAACGTGCATCGCGCCGCGCATGAGCTGGCTGCGCGTTCGACCGATGCCTACGAGTCCGCGCGCGAGAAGACGCGCCGCTTTTTAAACGCCGGCGCCCCACGCGAGATCGTCTTTGTGCGCGGAGCCACCGAGGCCATCAACTTGGTCGCGCAGAGTTGGGGACGGCAGAACATCCAGAAGGACGATGAGATTGTCGTCACCTGGATGGAGCATCACGCCAACATCGTTCCCTGGCAGATGCTCTGCGCGGAAAAGGGCGCGCGGCTGCGCGTTGCTCCTGTCGATGATTCGGGCCAGATTCTGCTCGACGAGTACGAGAAGCTACTTGGACCCAGGACACGCCTGGTTTCAATCGCACACGTCTCGAATGCGCTGGGCACGATTCTGCCGGTGCAGGCGATGACCGAGGCTGCTCACCGTCACGGCGCGCGCGTGCTGGTCGATGGTGCACAGGCCGTCTCGCATATGCGCGTTGACGTGCAGTCCATCGGTTGCGATTTTTATGTCTTCAGCGGCCACAAGGTCTTTGCGCCAACGGGCATTGGCGTGGTCTACGGCCGCTCCGAGGTGCTGGATCAGATGCCACCGTGGCAAGGTGGCGGCAACATGATTCAGGATGTGACCTTCGAGAAGACGCTCTACCAGCCGCCGCCGCAGCGCTTTGAAGCCGGCACGGGCAGCATCGCCGATGCGGTTGGACTGGGCGCGGCTATCGATTATCTGGACCGAGTTGGCATCGTCAACGTCGCACGCCACGAGCATATGCTCTTGACCTATGCCACCGCCGCACTGCTCAAGATTCCTGGCCTGCGCATCATCGGCACGGCGAAGGAAAAGGCCAGCGTAATCTCCTTCGTACTGGACGGTTTCCGCACGGAAGAGATCGGCGACTATCTCAACCGCAAGGGCATTGCAGTACGCGGCGGTCATCACTGCGCACAACCGATCCTGCGCCGCTTCGGTTTGGAGAGCACCGTGCGCGCGACCTTTGCGCTCTACAACACCTGCGAGGAAGTGGACGCGCTGGTCGCCGCCCTTTGGGATCTGAGGCAGGGACGCTCGACTGGCATCGTGTAGCGCATGAACGGCAATTAACCTCACGCGGGTGGATTTAGCACAACGAATCCGCCTGTGTGGCTTATATAGATTCTTTGAAAAATAAACGTCGGCAGAAGGCCAACTGCGTCGAAGGCAACCCCGCGCCGGGATTTCACCACGTCCAGGTCGCTTACAATTGTTGTGCCGATTTTGATGGATGTGTGCGAGTGAATGGCGGTTCCATTAGGCCCGCTGCTGAAGGCCATCGAACCGGCCCACGGATGCGAAAAGACGGAGCCGGGCCGGGTGGGAAAGATCTCCGGCATCTTCGCTCCCGTATCCAACTGCAACTGCGCCTTGCCGTTGCTTGCATCCAGGAACTCGACTTCAATCAGCAGGCGGTTGGTGGTTGGCTCGCCATGGTAGCGGCCCATCGTCTCGAATCGACATCGATCCCCAGCGGGCGCGTCGCCGCCAAAGCGCAAAATCTTGTGGGAATAGTCGATCAGAAAATCGAAGTTCGACAGAAAATCCTCGCCCAGCACCCCGCGAACGCCTGGAGCCTTGAGCTTGACCTGATCCAGGTTATCGATAACCGCTCCCAGTTCCGAGACCTCGGAGTTGCCCACTGCTACTCTCTTCAGTCGCACCAGTTGATCCTGGCGCATATCGGAAACTGTTGTCAGCGAAGCCTCGCCAATCATCGGAAGCTGCAACTGCCGAGCAAGGGCCGGGTCGATCACCGTGTGTGTCGCGCCGGTGTCTAAAAGAAAATTGAAGGGGCCTGCGCCGTTCACCATTGTTGGAACGATCATCAGGTATTTATCGCGCAGACGAAAGTTGACGATGTCGTTTGATTGCCGCATTTGCGCCGCCGTCACTCCGGGCAGGGCAATCGCAAGCAGTAGAAAAAGAGAGCGGACAGGGAGAGAATATCGAGCCGGACAACAACATCGGACGAGCAGAAGGCGGGCCGTCAGCATGGTTCTCATCTCATCGGCCAAACGCTCAAAACTCAAGAGCGTTCACTCATCGAGAACTATACCCCCGAAAATGGGGTAATGTCTACCGAATGAAATTTACTCGCCTTTTGGCCCGTCTTCTGTGTCCCGTATCACCTCGCAGTTTCAGTTTGGGTCGCAGCCCATTTCCATCTTTGCAGCCGAAGGCACTCCGCCACACTGCGGTCGGTCAGTACTTTGGCAGAGTAGTGTCTATCCGGTCGGCCCATGCCAGAATGCCTCCAGTCAGGTTGGCGGCGTGCTTGAAGCCTGACTTGCGCAGAAAATCGACAGCCTTGGCGCTGCGCATTCCGCTCTTGCAATGCACTACAATCTCACGGCTGGAGTCGAGTTCATGAATGCGTGTCGGCAGATCGCCAAGCGGAATCAAATGCCCCTTAATGTTGACGATCTGATACTCGTGCGGCTCGCGCACATCGAGCACGAAAATATCCTCCCGCGCGTCGAGTCGGCGCTTGAGTTCCTCGACTTGAATCTCCGGAATCTTCGCGCTCGACGCTGCCTCCGACTCCTCTCCGCGAATGCCGCAGAACTGGTTGTAGTCGATCAGTTCCTTGACCGTTGGATTCGTGCCGCAGACCGGGCACTCAGGGTTTTTGCGTACACGCAACTCGCGGAAGCGCATGGCCAGCGCATTGACCAGTACCAAGCGGCCAATCAGCGGTTTGCCCGCGCCGAGGATCAGCTTGATGACCTCGGTGGCCTGAATCACTCCAAGCAATCCGGGAAGTACGCCCAACACGCCGCCTTCGGCGCAAGAGGGGACCAGACCCGGCGGCGGCGGCTCGGGATAGAGGCAGCGATAGCAGGGTCCGGCCTCGGTGGCGAAGATGCTGGCCTGGCCTTCAAAACGAAAGATCGAGGCATAGACGTTGGGTTTGTTGCTCAACACGCAGGCGTCATTGACCAGGTAGCGCGTGGCGAAGTTGTCCGTGCCGTCGGCAATGATGTCGAAGCCCGAGAAGATCTCCAGTGCATTCTGGCTGTTGAGATAAGTATCGAAGCGCTTAATCTCGACGAATGGATTGATCGCGGTCAGTTTGTCGATGGCCGAGTCGATCTTGAGACGGCCCACGTCACTGGTGTGATGCAGAACCTGACGTTGCAGATTTGTGTAATCCACTACATCGAAATCAACAAGGCCGAGAGTGCCCACGCCCGCCGCAGTCAGATACAGCGCCAGCGGCGAACCGAGCCCGCCGGTGCCCACGCACAAAACGCGCGCGGCCTTCAATTTCTTCTGGCCCTCCAGAGTTACTTCCGGCATAATGAGATGACGCGAGTAGCGCAGAATCTCTTCATTGCTCAACTTTGCCTGACTACCATCAATCAATTCATCCACGGTTCATTTCTCCAAAAATGATGTTGTGAGTTCATTCTTCGCAGAGTTGCTGAGTTCTATCGTCCACCGGCAACGGAGGGAACAATGGTGATCGTATCCGTTTCCTTGACAGACGTTGCATCCTTGCTCAGATAGCGAATGTCTTCATCGTTCAGATAGACGTTGACAAAGGAGCGCAGCTTGCCGTCTTCCGAGAAGAGATGCTTGCGCAGATCCGGGTGCTTGGTGACGAGATCGCTCAGCGCCTCGCCTACGGTTTGAGCGTTTACTTCGATGACGGATTGCTTGCCGGCATAAGGCCGGAGCGGCGTGGGAATCAAGACTTTGATGGACATATTCTTCCTTTCAAAACGGTTCTGTTTTACGTTGCATTTGTTCTACTGAATGACTTCGAGGAGTTCGTCCTCAAAATGCTTGGCTTCTTCCTGATCCAGCAAGATAAATGAATTCGTTAGTACGGCACGGCCCTGTTCGATGCTGGTAATGACATATGAGCAGCCCGTCCAATGCGCCTCGGCAAGATCGGTTGCCGACCAGTGCGCTGGATGATCGGGATGAGAGTGGTAGAAGCCGACAATGTCGTGGCCTGCCAGCAGCGCATCCCGCTGAATGCGCACTAACTCCGACGGACTGATGTGATAGCGATTGGCCAGCGAATCGGTGCGCGTGTTGCCGCATTCCACTGCCGCTTTGACAGCTTTTCCGCCCACATCATCAAATTCGCCCACCAGAACTCCACAGCACTCATGGGGATATGTCGCTTNNTTGCCTTATGCATTCTCTTCCCAAAAATGCTCACTCAAATACTTGTCGCCCGAGTCGGGAAAGATGGTAACAATTACGGAACCCGCGGGTGCATCTCGTGCAACCTGCATTGCGCCAACCAGCGCCGCGGCCGCTGAAACGCCGATCAACAATCCTTCTTCGCGCGCCACTCGTCGGGCCATCGTATAGGCCGCTTCTGTTTCGATGCCCAACTCCGCGTCCGCGATGCTGGCATCGTAAATCTTCGGAACGATCAAGGTCTCCATGTGCTTGGTTCCCTCAATTCCGTGAAAGGGCGAGTCGGGTTGAAGAGAGATGCAGCAAATCGCTGGATTCAGCTCCTTCAAGCGACGCGATGTTCCCACAAAAGTTCCACTGGTGCCGAGAATAGCGACAAAATGAGTGACGCGCCCTGCCGTCTGCATCCAGATTTCATCCGCTGTTCCGTTGGCATAATGCGCGCGCCAGTTGGCGTCGTTGGAATACTGATCTGCGTAGTAATACCTCTCCGGCTCCGCGGCCGCAATCTCCTGCGCCTTGCGGATGGCACCGTCCGAGCCTTCACCGGGATCGGTGTAGATGACCGTTGCGCCATAGGCGCGAAGAATCCGCTTGCGCTCCTTCGACACATTCGAGGGCATGCACAATGTAATCGGAATCCCGTAGGCCGCACCCAGCATCGCGTAGGCAATTCCGGTATTGCCGCTGGTCGAATCAAGCAGTGAAATGCCCGCGCCCAGTTTACCTGAACGCAAAGCCTCGCTCACGATCCTCGATGCAGCGCGATCCTTGACGGAGCCGCCGGGATTGGTCCACTCAGCCTTGGCCAGTACCTGCACGTCCTTCAGGCTAGCGGTGACGCGTTCGAGGCGAAGCAGCGGCGTGCTGCCGATGCGCTGCGTAAGATTGACACCCAATAAAGTCGTCATAAGTTCTGGTCGTTTCATTATGCTGTTGACTTTTCTTCTGCGGGAAACCGGAGCGAATTATCCATACTGCGATAGAGAGTCTCTACGGCATTGAGCAGCGCGAAGACTTCCTCTTCCAGTTGGTTCAATTCCCCGGTATTCTTTTGATGTGCACTGCGAATCACCGATTCGAAGCGCCTGTCGATCAGCCCCGCTTGAATGAATTTCTTTGCGAAGTTCTCAAAGACGGCGGCATCTGTCGGCGCTTCGATTCCGCGCGTAATCAGCAAGGCGCGAGCGCTGCGCAGGGCGATTCCGTAAAGGGCTTCCTCGTTTTGCGGATCGCCGGAGCGAAGCTCCTCGCGCAATTGCCTGGCACCATTCAAATCGACTTCAATCAAGTCAAAGAGTCCAGCCGAGCACTCGCCGAGGCCTCTGCCAACAAGAGAAAAAAACTCTTTCGCACCCCAATCCTGGTAGTAGCTTTTGTCTTCGCCGTAGGCTGGAATCTCACGATAGCGGCTGGCTATCTCGCGAATATCTTGCGTGCCTTCTCCATCCACATAGGTGGCAAAGGATGGATGATTGCTCTTCTTGACAATCCACACCTTCAGAACATCATGAACAAATTCGGGAAGATCGCGCGCGCGCACGCGGTCGATCGGCTTGGCCAGACGCGCTTTGCCATTACCAATCTCCGCTCCGGCAACAACCATATAAGCAGGAAACATATGCTGTCGATTGCGGCTAACATTGCCATAGAAACCAAGATCAGCGAGCATATGCTGACCACAGGTGTTCGGACATCCGGATAAGTTGAGCTTGAAATCGGCGATCTGATCCAGATCGAGAGAGGAGCTTTTGAGTCTGTCAACGACCGCAGTGAGCGCACCTTTGGAAAGACAGATGCCCAGTTTGCACGTGTCTGCGCCCGTACAGGCGATGGACTCGCCAATCAGCCGCGGACCGGAGGCAAGCTCTGTAAGTTCTCGAACCACGTGATAGACATTCGGCAGATATTCCTTTGGGATATTGCGCAATCTCAGATTCTGACCTAGCGAGGCGCGCAGCACATGGTCGCCGAAGGGCTCAAGAAACTTCGCCAGCCGAATGGCGTAATCGTTCTTTAGATTGCCGAGAAAGATCGGAATTCGCGCTGAAACCAAGTCCGGTTGCCTCTGGTTCTCGACGTAACGATCCTTCCATTGGTAATACTCTGGAGAGGTATCGCGATCGAAAACAAACGCCGGAAGCAGGATGGACTGCGGTACATCTTCGATAAGCAACTCCGCCGGCCTTTCACTGCGAACGAGTTGCAGCTCCGCTTCGTAGAGTTCCCGGAAGCGTGTCTCGCCGAGCGTCTTCCACAAGAAGCGCAAGCGAGCCGCATGGCGATTCTTGCGGTTACCGTGCTTGTCAAAGAGGCGCTTGAGAGCGCTTGCAACGATGTAAACATCCTCGGCGGGAATGAATTCGTGCAGCAGATGCCCGACCTCCGGCTTGGTGCCCAGTCCGCCGGCAACATGAACCTCGAATCCCTTGCGTCCCTCTCGAAGCTGGGCAATGAACCCGAGATCGTTGAACTCCGCGTACGAGCTATCCGCCGATGAATTGGAAAATGCAATCTTGAATTTGCGCGGCAACAGCCATGAATCCGGCTCGGCGATCAAGCGGCTGGTCAGCACAAAGGCATACGAGCTTGGATCAAAGACTTCATCGACCCCGACGCCCGCATCGGGAGAGACCAGGACATTGCGAACCGTGTTGCCTCCACCGCCGCGCGACGCCAGACCGGCTTGCAGCAATTCGCGCATAACGAGAAGAACATTCTCCAGTGCGACATCGTGAATCTGAAACTCCTGCCGCGTCGTAATATGAATCGCGTCGCTGCCGTAACGCGCGGAGATCTCTGCAATTGCGCGCAGTTGCAACGGCGTGAGCGCGCCTCCGGTTGTCCGAATGCGCACCATGTACGTGCCGTCCTCGCGCTGCTCGTAGCAGCCGAAGGGGACGCGTCGCACCTTCAGTGTGGCGGCGTCAATCTCGCCGCGTTGATAGCGCGCGATATACGAATCCAATTCCTCGAATTCAGCGGGAAGGTTTTCCGGAATCTTGTAAAACATGACAATCTCCAATGAAAAAATGTTGCATTTTGCGATTTGGAACGATACGGATTGTCTTGCCTATCGCGCCTGCCCGGCATGAATCCACATCGGACAGGCGCGGTTGAGGAAGTTACTTTGCAAGTTCAACAGTGACCTTGTCGATCTTGCCATTGAAACGATTGGGCGATTTGTACTCCGGACTCACGGGCGATCCGAGATCGCTGCCGATATCCAGCGTCTCGCTGAAGGAGAGATTGACGTTCGTGAACTGAGCCTCACCCTCCGCCTTTCCGTTAATCGACAAAGCTCCCTTTGCGGCCAGGGGTTTACGCGAAGTAAATGGTATGGAGTTTGTGTCGTCGGGCGCATTCGGAGTCAGGTTCAGAACAATATGCGCCTTGCCCGGTTGAAGCGCCTCAGAAGCAACCAACTGTCCGGAGCGGTGCCCGTATGCGTTCACTTCATAGACGACGCGATGATCCTTGACGAAGAGAGTGATGCCGCCGTACCGGCTGCCTTGCGCGATAATCACACCATCTGCGCCGCTGGCCGGCACATCCACATCCGCAGTGATTGTGTAGGCGCGCCCTGCGAGGTTGGGAGCAATGCGCGGCTGCAAACGCTCAACGCCTTCGCGATAGATGAATACCTTCTGCCTGCCTGCCTGGCCGATCGGATAGTCCTGGCGTGCGGGAATAATCGGCACTGCCTGATTGCGCGCAGCCTCGGCATCGAAGACCTGTTGCAACTCTTTCAGCTTCTCCGGATTGGAATTGGCCAAATTGTGCGCCTGACTAAAATCATCGTTCAGGTTGTAAAGCTCCCACGGATGATTCCCAAGATCCTTGTCGCTGGCATTGAGTGTGTAGGACTGCTCCCACGTGGAGTGGAAGCGATCGCCGGCCCACCATCCATCCTTGTAGATGGCGCGATTGCCACTGGTGGTGAAGTACTGCACGGTATGATGCGTCGGCTCCTGCGGTTGGTCGAAAGTATAGGTGAGGCTGGTTCCTTCCAGCGGAGTCTGCGCCACGCCATTGATCACCGTGGGCGGCGTTACACCGGCGATGTCATAGATGGTTGGCGCAATGTCGTTGACGTGCGAGAACTGCGAACGCAGTCCGCCAGCATCCTTGATGTGACCAGGCCAAACAATGACCAATGGATCGGTAGTTCCGCCCAGATGCGATGCATCCTGCTTGGTCCCCTGAAACGGCGAACTCAATGCCCACGCCCATGCAGCGGCATAGTGATTCATGAATGTTTCGCTGCCCAGCAGGTCGGCGGTATCGAGACGCGTTTCGACGGTCAGCGGCTTGCCATTGATGTCGCGCGCATCGGTGCCATCCAGTCCGCCTTCTGCGCTGGCACCGTTATCGCCGAAGATCTCCAGCACAACGGTGTTATCCGCTTGTCCCTCTTCGCGAATCGCATCGAGGAGACGGCCGATCTCGTAATCGGTTTGCGCGGCAAAGCCCGCATAAACCTCAGCCTGATGCGCGAGTAACTTCTTCTGCTGTGGCGTCAACGAGTCCCATGCAGGCAGACCGTCGGGCCGAGGAGTCAACTCAGCATTCGCGGGAATCACGCCCAGCTTCCTCTGCTGATCGAAGGCCTCCTGGCGAATCACATCCCAGCCCTTGTCGAACTTTCCCTTGTACTGGTCGATCCACTTCTGTGGTACCTGATGCGGCGTGTGCGTTGCGCCGGTGGCGTAGTAAATGAAGAAGGGCTTGTTGCTGGCGACGGCATCATGCTGATGCAGCCAGTTGATCGCTTCGTTGGTAATGTCGGTGGTGAAGTGATAGCCCTGTTGCGGCGTTTTGTTAGGCTCGACCGGCGTTTGATCGCGATAGATGCGCGTGTAATACTGATTGTCGGCGGCCTGAAGGAATCCGTAAAAATGCTCGAAGCCCAATCCGGTTGGCCAGCGATCGAAGGGACCCTGCGGGCTCACCTGCCAGGTGGGTGTGTTATGCCACTTGCCAAAAGCTGCCGTGCTGTAACCATTCACCTTGAGAACTTCGGCAATCGTCGCGGAGCTTTTGGGAAGCAGCGTGTTGTAACCAGGGTAGGGCGCGGACCATTCGGAGATTGATCCAAATCCGACTTCATGATTGTTGCGTCCAGTCAAAAGCGCGGCGCGTGTCGGCGAGCAGAGCGAGTTTACATGAAATGAGTTGTAGCGCAAGCCCGATTGCGCAAGCTTGTCGAAGGTCGGCGTCGCAATGGGGCCGCCAAAGGTTGAAGTCGCGCCGAAGCCCACATCGTCAACCAGGATCAGCACGACGTTCGGCGCACCCGCCGGAGCCTTCGTCGGCTCTGGCCACGAAGGCGTTGGTGCGTCGCGATGGGGCAATGTTGCATCATTGTTTTGAGCTAAGGCAGGCGACCAGGCGCTCAAGGCCATGGTCCCGCTAAGGAACAATCCTACTTGTTGCGAAAGATTCATCGATATTCTCCGTTACATCCTTGAAATTGACGGTGGCTATCCATTGCCGCCTTGTATAGCTTCTTCATCTTGATCAAGCATCCAGTTCGCTGCGAGCCGCGAACTGGATGCATAAGGAGCTACTGGTTCGAGCCTGGTTTGGTCACATTCTTCCATTCATCGAGCAGTGACTTTGAGTCTTTGGTGCGATGAATGCGCCCGTTGAAGACATCTTCCCATGTGATAAGCGGGTACAGGTTGTGGGCCTTGGCTTGTTCCTCGAACTCGGATTTCAACTGAGCCAGTTTCTCCGGGTATTTCTTGGCAAGGTCGATCGTCTCCGAGGGATCTTCATTGAGGTTGTAAAGCTCCCAGGCGTTTTCATCAAAAGGCTGCTTACTCGCCGCGTTTCCGTTGATGAACGAACTTGGGTAGGCCAATTCTGCCTTCCATCCGTTGTCATAGATCGACCGCGAGCCGAAGATGTAGTAGTACTGCAGCGTGTGGCGGCTGGGCGCATTGGCATCGTCAATCGAGTAGGCCAAAGATGTACCTTCAATCGGCTGCTGCTGGATGCCGCGAATCTCTTCCGGGGCCTTGACGCCAACAAGATCAAGTGTCGTGGGCAGAATGTCGATCACATGCCCGTACTGCGGGCGTATGCCGCCCTTATCCTTGATGCCTTTCGGCCAATAGACAATGAGCGGATTGTGCGTTCCACCTTCGCTGTTCGCATCCTGCTTCCAGTCCTTATAGGGAGTGTCGGCGGCTTGCGCCCATCCTAGTGGATAGTTTCCATTGGTGGCAGCAGAGGTCCCGATCTCACCGATCTTATTCAGGTTATCTTCAATGTTCTGCTGTTCAGGTATCGCCCTGGGCAATAATCCCTGATCGATGGTCCCATTGAATGTTCCCTCTTTGCTTGCGCCATTGTCGCCGATCATGACATAGATCAACGTGTTGTCTAACTGGCCGATCTCTTTCAAATGGTTGACTAAGCGGGCGACCTCAAAATCCGTGTAGGTCAAATAGCCCGCATAAACCTCCATGAAGCGCGCGTAGAGTTTCTTTTCGTCCGGGGTCAGGCTGTCCCAGGCTTTCACATTGGGGTTGCGATCAGGTAGTACCGCGTTCGCGGGAATCACTCCAAGTTTCTTCTGTCGCTCGAAGACCTGTTCGCGATACCAGTCCCAACCCTTATCGAACTTGCCCTTGTACTGATCGCTCCAGAACTTGTCCACCTGGTGCGGAGCGTGCGTGGCGCCCGGCGCGTAGTAGAGAAAAAAGGGCTTGTTCGGCGCGACTTTCTCCTGGCGGTCGATGTAGAAGATCGCCTTGTCGGTGATCTGATCGCTCAGGTGGCGGCCGTCGGGACGAACATGCGCCTGATCCTCCACCAGGTCCGGATGATACTGGTCCGTCATCGAGCCGAGAAAGCCAAAGAAATGATCGAAGCCTTTTCCCGTCGGCCAATGATCGAAGGGGCCAGCATCGGTTGCCTCTTCGTCCGGCGTCACGCCGTACTTACCTACCGCGAAGGTGTTGTAGCCGTTATCGCGAAGAATCTCGGCAATGGTTCCCGCTGTGGGTGGAGTCCTGCCATCCCAGCCAGGGAATCCAGCAGACATGACGGTGTGTGAAAATCCAGACTCATGCACGGATGCGCTGTTGCGGCCGGTCAGCAGGGCTGAGCGGGTGGGTGCGCAAATCGCCGTTGTATGAAAGTTCGTATAGCGCAAGCCATTTTCTGCAAGACTGTCGAAAGTGGGTGTATTGATCAGTCCGCCGAAGGTGCCAGCCGCGCCATAGCCCACGTCATCCAACAGTATCCACACGACGTTTGGAGCGCCAGCTGGCGCTTTTACAGGCTCCGGCCACCACTCTTTCGATTCGGCGAGGGTTCTGCCCACAACTCCCTGATAGGGCTGTGCCGACTGTGCGTGCAGCGGGAGGCTCGCGCCCGCCGCAAGGATTAACGATGATGTCAATGCATTCAAAAAGCTTTTCTCGTTCATAAATCTCCTGTTGGTTTCAGTCATTCAAAGATGACTCGGTGATTTGTTGACTAACGTATTCGGCAGCCAAGTCACAATTAATCGCGAACTGGCCGCAATCAAAACATTCCGACAACGCTACTTGCTGCTACTGGCTTGTGCCGCCGCCTGCTTTTGCCGGTCAAGATACCACTGAGGCAGGTAGGTGTGGTGAGTGAGTTTAATATCGTCAAAGGTGAGGTAGGGGGCAAGATGATGAGCTTTGGCCTGCTCTTCGAATTCCGCCTTCAACTGCGTCAGCTTCTCCGGGTACTTCTTGGCCAGATCGATGCGCTCGGTCGGATCGTCGTTGAGGTTGTAGAGCTCCCAAGTGCTTTCATCCAGAGGCGGATTCACGATTGCATTTTTGGTGAGAATGTCGTTGGGATAGGCCAGTTCAGCCTTCCATCCGTTGTCGTAAATCGACCGCGAGCCGAAGATGTAGTAGTACTGCAATGTGTGACGAGTCGGAGCCTGGGCGTCATCAATCGAATAAGCCAAAGACGTTCCTTCAATCGGCTGCTGTTTGATGCCGCGAATCTCTTCGGGAGCCTTGATGCCAACCAGATCAAGCGTGGTGGGTAGAAGATCGATTACCTGGCTGTACTGGGTGCGAATGCCTCCCTTTTCCTTGATGCCCTTGGGCCAATAAACGATGAGAGGGTTGTGTGTGCCGCCTTCGCAGTTGGCATCTGATTTCCAATAGCGGAAGGGCGTGTTAGCGGCCTGCGCCCAGCCCAGTGGATAGTTGCCTTGATGGGAATCAGGCGTACCGATCTTGTCGATGTTGGCGAGATTATAGGCCACTCGATCCTCATCGGAAACCAGCTTGCCGCGATAGGATTTGTCGATTGTGCCTTCCTGCGATCCTTCCTTGCTCGCGCCGTTATCGCCGATGGAGATAAAGATCAGCGTGTTATCGAGCTGTCCGATCTCCTTCAGGTGATTGACCAGGCGGCCAACCTCAAAGTCCGTGTAGGTCAAGTAGCCCGCGTAGACTTCCATGAAGCGCGCATAGAGCTTTTTCTCGTCGGGCGTCAGAGAGTCCCAGGCTTTGATGTTCTCATTACGTTCGGGAAGGATTGCATTGGCGGGTATCACGCCGAGTTTCTTCTGGCGCTCAAAGACCTCCTCGCGGAATGCATCCCAACCTTTGTCGAACTTGCCCTCGTATTGATCGCTCCAGTATCTGTCGACCATGTGCGGGGCGTGCGTGGCACCGGGAGCGTAATAGAGGAAGAATGGCTTATCAGGCGCGGCCTTTTTCTGCCGGTCGATATAGAAGATCGCCTTGTCGGTGATCTGGTCGCTCAGGTGGCGGCCATCGGGAGTCGCGTGCGCTTGGTCCTCCACCAGATCCGGCTTGTACTGATCGGTTGCTGAGCCGAGGAATCCGAAGAAGTGGTTGAAGCCCTTGCCGGTCGGCCAATGATCGAATGGACCAGCATCGGTGGCTTCCTCGTCGGGCGTAATACCGTACTTGCCAACAGCAAATGTGTTGTAGCCGTTGTCGCGCAGGATCTCGGCGATGGTGCCGGCCGTGGCAGGCACGCGCCCATCCCAGCCGGGAAAGCCTGCCGACGAGCCAATATGCGAGAAGCCTGATTCATGCACCGATGCACTGTTGCGGCCGGTCAAAAGAGCCGAGCGGGTGGGTGCGCAGATGGCGCAGGTGTGAAAGTTGGTATAGCGCAGACCATTGTTGGCCAGAGAGTCAAAGGTGGGAGTGTTAATCACCCCGCCGAAGGTGCCGGCAGCGCCATACCCCACATCGTCGATCAGAATCCAGACTACGTTTGGTGCACCGGCAGGCGCTTTTACAGGCTCCGGCCACCATTCCTTTGACTCAGCGAGGGTTCTGCCCACCACTCCCTGATAGGGCTGTGCCGTCTGTGCATGCAGCGGGAGACTCGCACCTGCCGCAAGTACTAACGTCGATGTCAACGCATTCAAAACTTTTTTCTCGTTCATAAATCTCCTGTTGGTTTCAGTCATTCAAAGATGACGCGGTAAAAACATCGATTGAACCGGCGATGTTCTGTCGCAAAGCTTCCGTACACTGAAAGGACAAGGACGAAAGGCCGGGCATTGATCACATCACCACAATTTCGTGCGACAGACAGCTAGGCGAGAGCAACTCCATGCTTCTTCAGCGGCGAGGCGTTTACGACGCCCGCACTTCTCCGCGCTCTGGCCCACTCCATCACTCGCGCCGGTGCTCGATTTTGCTTCAGTTCTTCAGCCATGAAGCGCATATACGGATCGATATGATGGAAGAAATGCTTGTAGCCCGCGCAGAGATAGTTCAGCCCATACTCGCCGGAAGCGGTTGTCATGAATCTGTGCTTGGGACACTCGCCATTGCAGGCAAAACGCACATCACACTGACGGCAATCAGAGGGCAGCGCAAATTCCTTTGCATTGCCAAAGCGCGTTTGCTGCGGTGAGCTCACCAAGCTCGACAAATTTTTCTGCATGATATTTCCCAGCTTGTTGTCGGGATAGACAAAATGGTCGCAAGAGTAAACGTCGCCATTGTGCTCGACCGCCAGCGCGCTGCCGCACTTCGGCGAAAAAACGCAGAGCGTCTGCGGCACACCGTACCACGACTCCAGCGCCACATCGAAGACCTGTACGTAGACGCGACCCACATCCTGAATCACCCAATCATCAAAAACCTGCTGCAGAAACTTGCCAAATTGCAGCGGCTCAACAGACCAATCGGAGACGGTCGACTCTTGCCGCGAATACGGCTTCAATAGAACCAGTCCATTGGGGTCAGGTTCTTTGGCGAGTTGCTCGACGATGGGAATGAATTGCAGGTACTTGCTACCGATCTCCTTGAGAAAGCGATAGACATCGCGAGCGCGATAGGAGTTCAGGCGATTAATGACCGTAAGCGTGTTGAACTCTACGCCATGCTTCTTGAGAATGCCCAGGCCGCGCATCACGCGCGCGTGCGTTGGCTTGCCGCCTTTGTCCACGCGATAGGCGTCGTGAACATCTTCAGGCCCATCGATGGAAAGTCCGATGAGAAACTTGTTGCGCGCCAGAAACTCGCCCCAGGCATCGTCGAGCAGCGTGCCGTTGGTCTGGAATGCATTATCGACGGTCTTGCCGTTTGCATATTGTTTTTGCAACGCGACGACGCGTTCGAAGAATGGAATCCCCAGCAGCGTTGGCTCACCGCCCTGCCAGGCAAAGCTGACATGGTTATCAGGCTGCGATTGAATGTACTGACGAATGTAGGTTTCGAGCACATCATCCGCCATGCGGAATTCGCGCCCACTGCTTGCGTAGAGATTTTCCTTTTCCAAGTAGTAGCAGTAGGTGCAATTGAGATTGCAGATTGCGCCATGCGGCTTGGCCATGATGTGAAACGGCTTCATCGGAATGCAGCTCTCTTCCTGGTTCGCAATTTGGGCGGGTGCCCAATGAAAAAGCCCACGAGACAGAGGCTCGTGGGCTGGGATTGCGAAAGCTCAGGCGATGCGGATCAGTTAAGATCGCATGCGCGCGGCATTCCCACGAGGTTGCTCGACTGTCGGAGAGGCGACAGGGCAACAACAACAGCGGAATGCGCGGCGATGAAGCATGGATTTTGATTCCTCTATCCAGGCAGCTCCTTGGTACAACGAAGACCGATCCTGGAAGACCAACTATTTCGATGATGCACGGGGATTGGAAAGCTGTCAAGCGAACAAGAAAACTTTTTACGTTTCCTGAAAAACTCATCGGTTGCCCTTGACACGATTTCGACTTTATGGCCCAATACAGAATATGCAGGAGCGAATCAACATCCAGGCAGCCATCAAGCTCGCCTCCGAGCCGACGCCCCGTCGCTCGTGTTGTTGATGCCCGCATTCTCTCTCGCCCAATCCATCGTTAATCCAGTGCGCTAGCCGCGCAGTGTGCATTGCACTTTGCCTCGGATTGTGCTCGTCTGGCGGCTTTGGCTGGAAATACGAATCTTGAACAATAATTGAATTCTTTGCTTCGCACCTGTTTTTTGTGCGAATCGAAGCGCATTCATCCTGAAAATCTACGAAAAGGAAATGAACATGAGCATTCAAAAGCTGATCGCCCGCAAAACATCGCATTGTTGTCGCTTCACTCAAATCCCCGAAGCGGATGCGCCTTGCGTCGTGGGCAAGTGCATCGTTCCCATCTGAAGGCAGTATGCGCATTGCGCAATGCCATGGCCCACGATCAGTTCGTGGGCCATTTTTCTGTGCGATCAAAATGGATCGCACCCTTGGAGGCAAGTATGTCTGTTGTAATTTTTTCATTGCGATCACTCGTAAAGAGAAATCTATCGCTCCTGCTGGTGGCGCTGTTCGTTATCGTCGCCGCCTCTGCGCTGCACGCGCAGATCGTTGAAACCGGCATCATCACTGGCGTGGTCAAAGACAACACCGGCGCGGTTATCCCCGGAGCTCATGTTACGGTGCGCAACTCCGGAACCGGATTGACGACCAATACATCCACTGATGCCCAGGGCATTTATGTATCCCCGCCGCTGCATCCCGGCGACTACACAGTTCAGGTCGAAGTTGCTGGATTCAGCAAAGTTGTTGAATCCGTTCGGTTGGAAGTTGGTCAGCGCGTTGCGGCGGATGTAACACTCGCCGTGGGCACAACCGCTGAGACCATCGAAGTCCAGGCCAGCGGCGAATTATTGGAGACGGAAAGCTCCAGCGTCTCCAATCTACGCACCGAGGAGGCGGTCAAGAATCTTCCTTTGAACGGTCGTAACTTCGCCGAGCTTCTAGGGCTGGGCGCGGGCGTAATTCCCGCACAAACGCAGTTGGTCAGCGTTCCTTACACCCAACAGCGCGGCCCCTCATCCTATGCCTTCGCAGGCCTGCGCTATCAGGAAAACCGCCTGCTTTTGGATGGAATTGGTGACAACGAAAACCACAACGGCCTCGCTGTTGTGGTCTTTCCTCCCATCGATGCCATTCAGGAGTTCTCGGAGGAAACAACCGACGCCGATGCGCGCTATGGACGCGGTAACGGCGGAACTATCAACCTGATCTATAAGTCCGGAAGCAACCACTATCACGGCGAGATCTTCGAGTTTCTCCGCAACTCCGCGTTGAATGCTCGAAATTATTATGCCACCAGCATCAAGCCCCCGCTGCGCCAGAATGAATTCGGCGGCACATTTGGCGGTCCTGTCTTTTACAAGCAGGCCAACCCCAAGACATTCTTCTTTGCCGACTACTCCGGACAGCGCCTGGCCCAGGGATTCACCTACGTGGATACCGTTCCGGATTTCAAGTTGACCAGCACCGGATACGATTTTTCCGCCTACTCGCAGGCCATCAAAAATCCAATTACCAAGGTTGCATATGCCAACAATTTCATTCCTTTAGCTGACGTGAACCAGACCGGCGCAAATATTCTGAATTTCTATCAGAAGTACGCGTCGCCAAACAGACCAGGCCAGACAACGGCGAACAATTTCCTGTATAACCCGGTAAAAACCCTCAATGAAGATGACTTCGACGTGAAGATTGACCACAAGTTCTCTGAGAAGGACAGCTCATTTGGCCGCTACAGCCAGGGTCACGACATCATCGGCCAGCCTGGCACGCTTCCCAATCCATTGGTGGGAGCTGTGATCTGCGGCCCGGCGAGCAATCCGTCGCATCAAGCCGTCCTCGGCGAAACGCACATCCTATCGTCGTCCATCGTGAACACCGCCCGTTTTGGTTGGTCGCGGCTCTTCGTCTATGCGCAGAATTGGGATGCGGGCCTCGGCTTGCCCTCGCAACTTGGCATTCCCGGCGTGGAGATTGCCAACGATCCCAGATCCGATGGCTTGCCGGTGCTGAGTTTTTCGGGCGATACGTCAATCGGCGACGCGGGCAACAGTCCGACGGTAATTGGAACCAATAATTATCAAACCGACGACAACGTGAACTGGGTTCACGGCAAGCATTCGCTGGACATCGGCTTCGAGTTCGTGCGCCTTCAGTACAACATGTTTCAGACCGGCGCGGAACACGGCTCTGAATCTTACGGCACGTCGTACACGGGCCTCGCCTGGACCGATCTGCTCTTTGGCGCTCCCAAGAGCGGAACCTACTCCTATCCGACTGGGGTCGGCCTGCGGCAGAGCGATCTGTCATTTTACGTGCAAGACAACTACAAGGCGACCAACAGGCTGACTGTGAACGCAGGCATCCGCTACGAAAACTTTCTCGGCTGGCCATGGACTGAAGTCAACAACAAGGAATATAACTTCATTCCATCCATCTCGACGACAGCGCTAGAGCAGGTTGGCACCAACGGCATTCCTAGAAGCGGAGCCAACGACAA
>PLPA01000283.1 GCA_003159355.1 Acidobacteriaceae bacterium
CTTCCCAGGTTTCGATGCGCTTGTATCGTTCTTCGGAGTCGCAAAGCCTTTTCACATCATCCCTGCTGAATGGTTTAATGGCCGTGAATTCACCCGGAAGCAGGATGATGGGGGTAAACGGGGCGCTGCGCTCCACGTGCTTATACTCAGGGGCGCCGGGAAGGCGCTTTTCGTCGATGACAATCTTGTCCCGGTCCGTGGTTTCGATGATGCGGGCGGGGGTGCGGCCGCGGTTCGTGGCCATCACGGTAAAACTGTTCTCGATGCTGCGGGAGGGCTCGACCGTGATCAGTATCCAGGGCCTCTCCGAATGGATGACGGCTTGAGCACTCAACAAGGCTGCCTGCGCGCTGGTGGCGGCGGCGTCGGCGGCCGCTTCCGCGTATGCCGTTTGGCGGGCAATCTTCTTGAGCAGGGAAACGGCCATCATGATGCCCACGTATCCCAGCAGGACAAGCACCAGATTGGCGGCCCAGGCAATCTGCTCATGCAGGCTCCAGATCGGCTGCGTGGAAGGCGGATTGGCAACCGTGATGTGCGGCGGCTGAAGATCGCGGGCGATGCCTTCATTCTCGGTTCCGGGGCTGGCGGCGTTTTGCGGTTCAGCGGCGGAAGAGGACGTCTGCGGCTTCGCGCTGGCGTGATTGCCGGTTTGGGCGGCAATTGGCAGTGGCGCCAGACTGACGACCAACAGCACCGCGACGATCGCTAACCCCTTGACTCCCATGGCGCAAATGTATCACACGACGCTTTGGAATTCCCATGAACGGCGGAGCGCCGCAAAACCGCAGGAGCGGCCCGCTACTTCTCCACCTCGACGCCCCGCCAAAAAGCCACGCAGCCCTTGATCTTGCGCGCCACGGACTTGGGGTCCGGATAGTACCAGGCCGCGTCCGGGTTCTCCTCCCCGTCGATCTGCACGTTCAGATAGCGGGCCTGACCCTTGATGGGACAGAGGGAGGTCGTGCTGCTGGGACGAAAATACTCGCGCTTGAGGCTGGATTCGGGAAAATAGACATTTCCCTCCACCGTCACCGTCTTCTCGCTTTCGGCAAGAACCTTGCCGTTCCAGATTGCTCGCGCCATGGGAATACCGGTCAAATCCGCTGCAACTCTCTATCGGCCCAAAACCTGGTTCAATGAGAGTATCGGAACCACAGTAGCAGAGATTGGCCGGCAGGTCGAGTCCGATTGCGCTTTGGAAGACCTGTACGTTCTTATTTGGCCTCGGCAATCGAGTCGATGTGAACGCTCATTTTATCCGCATCGGCGGTTGCGGTCACGGTAACATGGTCTCCGTAGAAATCCTTCACCGCGTCGGGATTGTCGATTGTCCAAACGTCCTTCTTGGCTTCATCCACAAACACCGGACTCATGCCGCCCTTGATGCACTTCTTCACGCAGGCCGCACCCGATCCAGCGTGCTTGGCGCCGCACATCGAATCGGAAATCCAGCCGTTGATTTTAGTCGAGTTGGCGGCGCTGGCCGCAATCGCGGTCAGGCAAAAAGCAGCTACCAGCAGGGAAAGAACACGCTTCATCGAAAACCTCCAGGGGAATGGGAGTCTCGTACAATTTCCATCATGCACCCGCGGCCAGCATTCGGCAATAGAATTCCGGTTCACGGCTTCGGCGGATAAGAATACTGCCCGTGCGCCTCCTGCCGGGCAGGCAGGCTGTTGCGCCGGGCTTCCACGTTCTTCAACACCGCCTCGTAGCGTTGTGCGGCGGCGGAAAACCGGTTCACCAGCTCCGCGGTCTTGGTCAGGAAATTAGGATTTTTCTCCCGGATTGCCTCCAGAATGGGCGCAAACTTGGCCAGCAGGAAAAAACCCTCGGCATTGCAATCCACAAACAGCTCCGCCGAGACCGCTCCATGCAGCACCATCGCCGCCGCCATCTCCCAGTAGGTGAGCACCTGGCGCAGCCAGGCGTTGTGCGGGTCGGCGGGATTCTCGGCCACGGCAAAGAACTCCTCCGCCGTAGCCGGCCAGAACTCGCCGGTGATCCACGCGCGCGCCTTGCGCATCTCCGCCTCGGTGCGCAGTTCATAGAGCCTGAGAATGATTTCGGCATCCGCCGGGGTTGCCAGCATCCGTTCCATAAATGAGTATCTCCGCTGCCAATATTACAGGAACCTGACAGAGATTGCTGCGCGACTGCCTAAGCCGCGTTGGCTTTGACCGGCTTGGCAGGAGTCCGTTCCCCGCCTGTAGCCGCGCCCGCCGCCAGCTCCGCATCGGTGTAGTAGCGCCCCGACCCATCCAGTTCCCCGGCGGCCAAACGGCGGGAGACTTCAGCCAGTGCCTGATCGACTGCATTGAGCATTTGCCGCGAAGTCATTTCGCCTACTGAATTTTCGCTCATCACTCTCCTACGCCCGCTGCAATGCCTTCTTGCCGCTCTTCTTCGCGGCCTTCTTTGCAACGGACTTGGATGCAGACTTAGTGGCGGCCTTCTCCACCACCGGCCCATGCGTCTCGGCCGTGGGCAGCGGCGGCGCGTCGCCAATCCGCTTCGAGTAACTGCACGACACGGCGTTTTCCGCAGGCGCACTTCCCTTCCCCGCTCTCTTAACTGCGCGCTTCTTGGGCGTAACTTCTTCCTCGGCCGCTTTTTTCTTGTTCGGGCATTCGAGATAGATGCCCGAACGCAGTGTCTTCTCCACCAGGTAACTGCTGCCGCACTCCGGGCACTTCTCGGCCACTGGCTTCAAATTCGAGGTAAAGTCGCACTTGGGATAGTTAGTACAGCCCCAGAAGATGTTACCCCTGCGCGCCTTGCGTTCGGCTAAATCGCCCACGCCGCACTTAGGACATTTGAGGCCCTCGATAATATTTTGCTTTACGTACTTGCACTTGGGATAGCCGGAGCAGGAGACAAATTCCCCATAACTCCCCTGGCGCAGCACCAGCGGCTTGCCGCACTGCGGGCAAGCTTCGCCCGTCGGCTGCGGAACAGCCTGCTTCTGCTGCTGCTTGCTGCTCAGCTTGCGGAAGGTCTTGCACGGCGGATCTTCATTGAATCCAGGGCAGGACATGAACATTCCGAAGGGTCCGCGCCTGAGCACCATCACCCGCCCGCAGTTATCGCAATACTCCTCCTGCTCGCTGGCCTCTTGACCCTCGGGCGTGTTCATATCCGGCTTGTCCGTGGTATTTTCCTTGGTGAATGTGCAGCTCGACTTATCCTTTTTGTTATACGCCGAACAAGCAAAGAAGCTGCCAAACTTACCCCATTTCAATAACAACGGCGAGCCGCATAAGTCGCACTTCTCGTCCGTTTTCTTCTCCATGCGCTTGATGTCTTCCATCTGCTCGCCGGCGTCCTTCAACTCCACGACAAAGTAGTTATAAAAGCCATTCAGCAGGTCGGTCCACTTCTCATGGCCCTCTTCGATCTCGTCCAGCTCCTCTTCGAGCTTGGCCGTGTACGCGACATCGAAAATATATGGGAAATTCTTGACAAGCAGGTCGCAGACCACCATTCCGATCTCGGTGGGATAAAAGCGATTGCTGATCTTGGTCACATATTCGCGATCCTGGATCGTGTTGATAATCGACGCATAAGTCGAAGGCCGCCCAATGCCACGTTCTTCCAGCACCTTCACCAGCGAAGCTTCGTTGTAGCGCGGAGGCGGCTGCGTGAAAAGCTGGCGATCCAGCAGCTTTTCCAGCTCCAGCGTCTTCACATCGTCCAGATTCGGCAGCTTATTGCTCGCCTCATCGTCCTCGTCTTCTTTCTTATCCTCCAGAACCTCATAGACCTTCAGGAATCCATCGAAGCGCACCACCGACCCGCTCAGCCGGAAGTCATAGGTCTTACCGGTCTTCGCGCTCACCGCGGCTATCTTTGCTGTAGTTACATCAAAGATAGCCGGAGTCATCTGCGAAGCCACAAAGCGCTGCCAGACGAGCCGGTAGAGCTTCAATTGCTCTTCGGTCAAATAGCGCGCAATCGACTCCGGCGTGCGCGAAGCATCGGTAGGCCGAATCGCTTCGTGCGCGTCCTGCGCGGCCTTCTTGCCCTTGTATGTATTCGGTGTCTTGGGCAGGTACTGCGCTCCCAACTGCGCGCCAATCCACGCCCGCGCCCCTTCAATCGCTTCCGGAGCCACGCGCGGCGAGTCGGTTCTCATGTAAGTGATCAGGCCGGTAATGCCCTCGGCGCCCACGTCGATGCCCTCATAGAGCCGCTGCGCCACGCCCATCGTGCGGCGCACGTTGAAGCCCAGCTTGCTGGCCGCGTCGCGCTGCAACTGGCTGGTGATGAACGGCGCCAGCGGCCGGCGCTGCTGCTCGCGTGACTGCACCGAAACCAGCGACCACCGCGCCTTGTCGAGCGCCGCGATCACCGCGTCCATCGACTTACGATCAGGCAGCGCATTGGCGAGGAACTGCTCCTTGCCGTCCTTGTCCTGGCCGTTGGCCACCCGCGCCGGCTCGCCATCGATGCCCACAAAGCGCGCCTTGAGCTTGGTTTCCGCCTGCTTCTCGGGATGCAGAATCGCGTCCAGCGTCCAGTACTCGACCGGCCCAAAGGCCCCAATCTCCCGCTCCCGCTCGACGATCAGACGCACCGCAACCGTCTGCACGCGGCCGGCCGACAGGCCCCGCCGGACTTTGTCCCACAGCAGCGGCGAAATCTGATAGCCCACCAGACGGTCCAGAATGCGCCGTGTCTGCTGCGAGTCCACCAGGTTCTGGTCCAGGTCGCGCGCGTGTTTGAAGGCCTCCTGCACGGCCTTCTTGGTGATCTCGTTGAAGGTCACCCGGCGAATCTTTTTCCGCTCTTTGGCGGAGGTTCCCAACTGCAGAGCGAGATGGTAGGCAATCGCCTCGCCCTCGCGGTCCGGGTCAGGCGCCAGAAAGATCGCGTCCGCCTTGGCCGCTGCCCGCTTCAGTTGCGCCACAACCTTTTCCTTGCCCGGCGACACGATGAGCGTCGGCTCAAAAGTCCGCTTCTCCAGCTCCACGCCAATCTCGTTTTTGGGCAGGTCCATGATGTGACCCACCGAGGCCAGAACCTCAAAGCCCGCGCCAAGATATTTCTCAATCGTCTTGGCTTTGGCGGGCGACTCGACGATGACCAGTGATTTGCTCATTACCATCCTTGTATACCATGACCACTCTAACCTGTCTGGCCAGTTGGACTCGAAAACGGAGCCTTGCGCTTACCCTGAGCAGTGCAAATTCCGCCCGTGCGCAGGGCCGTTCTCCCTCGACGGGAAACACTACCCGCAAAAGTTGCACACTACCACGGAACACCCTCGCGTTTCCACTCGGAGCGGTTTTTCTTCGTTTTTTGCTCACTTTCTGATAGATGAAAACCTGAATAACGCTTTACATAGTACGCGGTGCGTTATATTCTGATTCCAGATGATTCAAAGCTTCAAAGACGCCGGCACGAAGGAGCTTTTTGAAACGGGTTTCAGCCGGCGCTGGGCAAGCATAGCGACAGTGGCTCTGCGCAAGCTCGATCAGATCGAAGCGGCCATCAACCTGAGTAATCTGCGCGTCCCTCCGGGCAACCGGCTGGAAGCGCTAAAAAGCGGCCGCACGGGCCAGCACAGTATTCGTATCAACGATCAATACCGCATCTGCTTCCACTGGAAGGATGACGGCGCGCACGAGGTCGAGATCACGGATTACCACTAACAGTACAGCAAGCGGAGGGACCAGCATGACGATCAACAGACCAGCTTCCGGATGGAATCTTCAGAGGGTCAGTACGCATCCCGGCGAGATGTTGCGGGAAGAGTTTCTGGTCCCTCTCGGCATCTCCCAGAATGCGCTGGCGCTGAAGATTCGTGTGCCCGCCACGCGCATCGGCGAAATCGTCCACGGCAAGCGAGCGATCACGCCGGATACCGCGCTGCGTCTGGCCCGCTTCTTCGGCAACAGCCCGGAGTTCTGGCTGAACCTGCAGCAGATGCACGACCTCTCGCAAGCAAGGCTCGAATTGAACACAAAGATTGAGCGCGATGTCGAGGCTTACGCCGTGGCTTGATCGCCGTGTGCAAAGAGAGCAACCCGGAGCTGCGCAGCCCCCGGCAATCATAAAGCCATGGGCCTGCGCTTGGCTGTCGAACGCGTCCGCGCTGTCTGAATCAATGGAGTTTTGTGGTCTCCCACCCTGCGCAAACCGGGATCCCCGGCGACAGGTCTTCGTCGCTAGGGTGGAAAGAACGCGAAAGATGGGGCACCCAAACTGCTGGGGCGGATCAGGGGTGGGCTAGAGCAAAACCACAATTTACCTACCCATAACAGCCTCATCAATGGTGTTGATTTCTTAAGGGAATCAACACTTTAGAGTCGTAGCCTTGGGTACGCCTATTGTGGTTTTGCTATACCCGGCGTTTGAGATTCATCAGCGCCAGTAAACCAGTTGACAACAAAGCGAAGGAACCGGGTTCCGGAGTCGCCCCGATCACCGTGCCAGACGGGGTGGGGGGATTCAGGTAAGCCACGGTGTGGTTGTCGGATTCAAATCCGCCGCCGTAGCCATCGAGCTCTGTAAAGACGACTTCATTGAAGTAGCCGGTGGTATCGAAGAAGTTCAGAAAAGCGAATTGCTCCCCCGAATCATCCCCGTTGTTGGGGTTGCCGCAGTATGGATTGCCGCCCGCACAGGAGCCTACCAGACTCATGAACTGCGTCGGGCCGAAGGTATACACAAGAGTACTGCCATCGTAAAACTGGAGTTGATTCCCGGCGTCAAGGGCCGAGAACCACAGCCCAAAGTAGTTGACCCCGGGAATATTGCCAGAGACGGATAGCGTCAGTGAGTAGCTGCCGGTGCCGCCGTTGGTAGAGGCGAAAATCTCCGGATAGTAGCCGGTTCCTCCCGCGCCACCGTATGCGTTAGCAGCGTAGATCAGGGGGGTACCAGAATAAGTCCCCGAGATGCTTCCGGTAACTGTGCCGCTGGACACCAGAGTAGGAAATACCCCCGAGGCAGGCACAGACGACGAGTCAAAAGCCTGCATGCCGACCCAGCAGAGAGAGGTTCCAGCGCACAGATTCGCAGTGTTGGATGTCTGGATTCCCGCAGGCTGATACGTCGCCACCACCGTATCACCGTAGATTGCAGAGGCCGATCCAGTGGCAATCAGCACCATCAGCGCAGTTCTCGCCCAACTCCTCACTTCAAGCAATCTCATACGAATTACTCACTTTCTCGGCAATCTCCATGGGGAGGGGATGGACACACCTAGTATAAACGTAATATCAACTATCCGGGCCAGACAGTTGGACTTATTTGGTAACGCTTCGCCCGGTACCTCCGGGTCTCGACTTTGAATCCTGGTAATCCACAAGCCTCAGTCCAGCTCACATCGTCCGCACGTAATTCTTCCCCGGCAACTGGCGGATGCGGCCGGTAATCTCCAGCTCGAAGAGCGCCATAAAAACCTCCGAAGAGGTCAGTTGCGTCTCCAGAAGCTCGAGAATCTCGTCGATCTGCAGGCTGTCGTCGGTGCGCAGAACCTCCAGCACCATCGCCTCCTCGGGCCGCAGAACCGGGTCAGGTAATAAGGATGCAGTCGTGGCGGATTTGGATTCAAGCGGCGCCTCGGCCTCCAGTTCCAGCCGCACCTGCGAGGGCAGGTCCTCCCACACGTCCTCCCAGGTGGCCACCAGCTTGGCGCCCTGCTTGATCAGCGTGTTGGGCGTCCACGATCCCTTGCTGGTCACGTTGCCGGGAACGGCGTAGAGGTCGCGGTTCTGGTCGGCGGCACAGCGGGCGGTCACCCGCGTGCCGGAGTTCTCCGCCGCCTCCACCACCAGCACGGCCACGGCAAGCCCGCTCAGGATGCGGTTGCGGCGGGGAAAATTCTGCGGCGCGGGAAAAGTCCCCATCGGCAACTCGCTCACAATCGCCCCGCCGGTAGCCAGAATATCCTCGGCCAGCTTCTTGTTTTCTTTGGGATAAATGACGTCGATGCCCGTGCCCCAGACGGCCACGGTGGGCATGCGCGCGGCCAGCGCCCCTTTGTGAGCGCAGGAGTCGATGCCCCTCGCCATACCGCTGATAATCAGCAACCGCCGCACCGCCAGATCCCGCGCCAGCATCTCCGTCATCCCCGTACCGTACGGCGACGGGTGGCGCGTACCCACGATGGCAATCCCCGGCCGGCTCAGCAGAGTGGCCGCTCCGCGCACCCACAGCACCGGCGGCGGGTCGTAGATCTCCTTGAGCCGCTCGGGATACTCAGGGCAGCCGTAGGTCACCAGCGTCGCCCCTTGCGCCGACACGCGCGCCCATTCCTCCTCGGCTGACTGGCGCGCCTTGCCGTCGAAGATGAACTGCGCAGCCTCGGCGGGGAAGCGCAGCCCTTCAAGCGCGGTCAAAGGCAACTCGAAGATCTGGCCCGGCGCCTTCAACTGCTTCACCGCGTCGAGAATCCGCTTCGGACCCAATCCCGGCGCCAGCACCAGAGCCAGCCATGCCAGCCGGTCTTCATCCAGTTGAGGCGCGGGGGGATGGTTCACGATTTGGGGCATCGTCGTCATGGGAGGGCCAATCTCCGAGAATTGTACAGATTAATTTCCTCACAGGAAACTAAATCAAGCACGCAATGGTAATCTCGCTCACATTACCCCGCCTTATTAGAAGAAGTCAAGCCGGAAGTATTGGCGCCGCGGATGCGCCCCGTCATCCTCTGTCCCAGGATTGGTACTCTAAGAGAGAGTGACCCCCACCCCGCAATCCCGCCTGCGCGTCGCCGCCATCGGATTCCTCAATCCCGCGCCCCTGATGTGGGACTTCGAGCACAAGCCGCGGATGGCCTCGCTCGCCCTCCGCTATCAGATTGACCGCATGACGCCCGCCGAGTGCGCCGGCCGCCTCGGCTCGGGAGCGGCTGAGATTGGCCTCATCCCCATCGCCGCGCTGGCCACCACCCCCGGCCTGCGCATCCTGCCCGGCTGTGTGATCGCCGCCAAGGGACGCGTGCGCTCGCTGCTGCTGGTCCGCCGCGCCACCCAGCGCCTCCAGGCCGTGCGTTCCGTCGCCGCCGACACGGCCAGCCTGACCACGCTGGCCCACGCCCGCATCCTCTTCCGCCACTGGGGCAACCCGGATGTGCCCTTCCTGCCCGCGCCCGCCGACCTGGACGCGATGCTGGAACGGGCCGACGCCGCCATCCTCATCGGCGACCCCGCGCTGCTCGCCCTGGAAGAGCGCGCCAACCGCTTCGAGCGCACCGGCGAAGTGCTTGTCTACCACGACCTGGCTGCTGAGTGGCATACCCTCACCGGCCTGCCCTTCGTCTCCGCCGTGTGGGGTGTTGCGCCCAATAATGTGGGTGGCCCAGGTCTCGATTCTGAGACCTGGGATTCCATAGCCCAGGATTTTATCCAGTCCCGCATCCACGGACTTGAGAACATCGGCGCGCTGGCCGTCGAATGCTCCCGCCGCATTCCCATCCCCGAGCAGACGATCCGGACTTACCTGACCACGAACATCCACTACGTTCTCGACGAAGAATGCGTGGAAGGCATGAAGGTCTTCTTCCGCTTGGCCGCCGAGGCGAGCGTTTTGCCGGAGTACAATATTTCTGTGAGCTAGCCTGCGAGGCCGCCAGTGATTACCTGCCAGAACGATTAGATTAGTGTATGGTGACATAAGAGGAGGGTATATCCTCGTTCTTATCAACAAGGGAATCCCGTTGCAGCAACCTGGGAAGAACGGCCCCAAGGTGATGAGGTAGCACACTCTGGTTACCACAATATGAAATTGAATGGAGGTTGTCTCTGATGAATAGAATTGCAACAATTCTATTGTTGATGTTATTTGCATCTTCATTGTGGGGAAAGAAACAGGAGGCGACCTTTGCTGATAAGGTGGCCGTTGCTCAAAGAACAATCGTCCAGATCTCGCAAAACATCGGAATAACTGGTATGAACAAGTTGGCCGATGCGCATGCCACAATGCGGTCTTGTTTCCCAGATGGAGACAACACTCCTTTAGCCAACTTATACCATCCATCTGGTTTTAATGTTGGTACGGGATTCATTGTCAACAACAAAGGAGATGTCGTCACAGCGGACCATGTGGTGAAACTTATTATTCGCCTAGAGGCATGTCTGGCTCAATATCAAGTAACTCCTCATAACCTGATCGGACTCCAGGTACCAAATAGCGACATGAGAATTATCGCACCTAATCTCGAACTCGCTAACTCGGGCTTTTCATCCGCTGTACAGTTCACGATAATCGCAGAAGACCCCGCTCACGATGTCGCTGTTTTAACACCACAACGAAATCTATTTCATAATTCTAATATTATAATTAGCGATACTAATGGTAGGTCTCAGACTTTCAATCTCAATGCAACCAAGTTGAATCCCAATGACCAAGTCGCTAGGCTGAATCTGAATAGGCCAAGAGACGGTTCAGATATTTTCACCTGCGGATATCCTCTTAATGCGCCAAGTTCGGTCACGACCTCCGGTAGGATCGCCTCTGCCTGGTCTGAGAAGATTCTGGCGAACGCTGTGAACAACGGAATTACCCAACAGTCAGAAACTTATACACTTGATTTGCGTATTAACCACGGCAACAGTGGGGGACCGCTATTCTCGACAGATGACGGGAGTGTCTTGGGCATCATCGTAGAAATCAGCCCTACAACGATTGAAAATGGAGTCGCATTCGCGGTTCCTGCAAAATACATTGCAGTTCTTCTCGATAAGAGCAAAATTCCGTGGGTGAGCGTTGGGGAAAAACGCAAGAAGGCCGATCCCGAAGGATCGGCCCGCTGACTTGCTACATCACAAAAAAACCAAATAAACCAGCACAATCCACCAACCATGAACCGGAAACTGATCACTGTTCACTGTCCACTGTTTTTCAAATCTCCCACCGCAGCAGCACCGCGCCCACCGAGAAGCCCGCGCCCACGGCAGCCATCAGCACCAGGTCGCCCTTGTTCAGCTTGCCTTCCTCGACAGCCGTCTCAATCGCCAAAGGAATCGTCCCGGCAGAGGTGTTGCCGTACTTCTCGATGTTGATGATCACACGATCGCGGGGCATGCCCAGGCGGTCGGAGGTGGCCGTGATGATGCGCATATTGGCCTGGTGAGGAATGAAGCAGCCCAGGTCCGCACCGGTGACGCCATTGCGCGCCAGAACCTTGGTTGTGGCCTCCAGCATCTTGCGCACGGCAAACTTGTAGACCTGCTGGCCGTCCTGGTAGATGTAATGCATCTTTTTGTCCACGGTCTCGTGGCTCGACGGATTCAGGCTTCCGCCGCCCTTCAGGTTCAGCACCTCGGCCCCCGAGCCGTCGATCTCATGCACATAGTCGATGAAGCCGATCTCGCCCTCTTCGCACGGCTCCAGCAGCACCGCGCCGCCGCCGTCGCCAAAGAGCACGCAGGTGGTCCGGTCGGTGTAGTCGGTCATGCGGGTGTTGGCGTCCGCGCCGCAGACCAGAACCTTCTTGTGCGCCCCGCTCTCGATCATCTTCACGCCCGCCTGCAACGCGAAGACAAATCCCGAGCAGCCCGCCGAGACGTCGAATCCCCACGCCCCCTTGGCGCCGATCTTGTCCTGCACCAGGCAGGCCGTCGCCGGGAACATCATGTCCGGCGTCACCGTGCCGACGATGATCATCTCCACCTCAGTGGCCGGAATGCCGCGCATTGCCAGACATTTTTTGGCGGCCTCGGTGCAGATGTCGCTCACGCCCAGCCCCTTGGCCAGCACGTGCCGCTCGCGAATTCCGGTGCGCTCCAGAATCCACTGGTCGTTGGTATCCACCAGCTTTTCCAGGTCTTTGTTGGTCAGAACTTGCGGAGGGACGTAGGTTCCAAAGGCCGTGATCTTGGCGCGGCAGCCCACGATGGGACGAACACTCAGGGTCAATGCATTTCTCCTTGCGGCTCGCTACGATTGTCATCCTGAGCGGAGCGCAGCGAAGTCGAAGGACCTGCTGTTGCTTTTCCGCTTCATATTCAATCGAATCAGACCAAAAAAGCGCCGGGTGACCTANNTGCTTCCTTCCGGACCTGGCGGGGTTGGCGGGATTACGTCGCGTAGGACCCGGCACTTGATGATTTTAGCACCTGCGGCGAGCCGCCGGTTTCCATGGCCGCTGACCGCCTAAACGTCATGCCGCACAAGAGTCAGGCACATCTTATTGAGACTGCCGGGCGCTGATCCTGGCGATGTTTTCGTTGAAAGGCGGGATCGTCTCTATCCGTGACTTTCCCATTCCCCGCTTCATCGCAAATCAATCAACCGGATGGTTTCCAGGAACACATCCCCGTCGATCTTCAAGCTATGGGCGCTGATTTTGTCCATCGTGTCTTTGTCGGTATGGTGATAGCTTTGGTTGGGCCCATAGTTGATGTCGATGATGTCAACTGACGGCACGCCGCGCTGGACAAAGGGCAGATGGTCGTCCTCGATTTGCATCTCCTGCTTGAAGAAATAGCGCTCGTAGCCGAATTTCTTGGCCGCCTGCCGCACCAGATCGACCAGCCAATCCGCCGAGCGGCTCTCGCGCTGAATATCGAGATCCTTGTCGCCGATCATGTCGGCCAGAATGAAGGCCTTGATCTTTCCCAGCGTTCCGTCGCGCGCCCATTTGGCGGCCAGATGCTTGGTGCCGTAAGTCGAATCGGAGTCTGTCCAGCTTTGAATTGCCTCTTCGCCATCGTCAAAGAGCAGCCAGACCGAGTAGCCGTCCAGCTTCTTGCCGCCCGCCGTCTGGGCGCGCAACTGGTCGGCGATGGCCATCAGCAGGCCGGTCGTCGAGCCGCCGTCGTTGGCGCCGACGTAGTTGATGTTCTTGAGCGGGTAGTTGGTCTCGTAGTGCGTGGCCAGCACGATCACGCCGTCCTTCTTGCCGGGATAGCGCACGATGAAGTTACGCATGGGGACCGGTCCGATGGGCGTCATCGCTGTGAACGCATCCTCTTCGAGCTGATCGTGCTGAAAGCGGTTGCGCAGAAAGGCTTCTGCCTGGGCGTGGCCTTGGCTGGTGGGCCAGCGCGGGCCGATGGCGACAAACTGGCGGGCGTACTCCAGCGCTTTGGCGCCGTTGAAGTGGGCCTGAGCGGGGGCGGCCAGAGGAAAAAGCAGGAGCAGCCCGAGAAAAACTCTCATCCAGATTTGTGGTCTCCCAGGTCTCAAAATCGAGACCTGGGGCACCCGTGACTTTATATTCTTCAAAAACGAGAAAAAACTCACTTTGCGGCCTCCTTGGCTTCCTTGGCCTTGCGCCGCGCGGGATGCACCCACCACGCCACGCCGATGCCGATCAGATAGAGTCCCAGCATGGGGACGGCGTAGATGCACATCGTCCAGGGATCGGGGCTGGGGCAGATGATGGCCGCCACGACGAAGACCGCCAGAATCGCGTAGCGGATGTTCTTCCACAAAAAGCGCGGGCTGACGATGCCGAACAGCGCCAGGAAAAAAATCAGGATCGGCATTTCAAAGCTGATGCCCAGGCCCAGAATGATCGACAGAAAGAAGCCGGTGTACTCCTCAATGGTGACCATGGGGGTGAAGTTGTGGCCGAAGCCCACAATCAGGATTTGCAGCGCGCCGGGCAGCACATAGAAGTAGCCGAAGGCCGCGCCGGTGAGAAACAGCCCCACCGTGGCCGCCATGAAGGGAATTACGAACCGCTTCTCTTTCTGGTAGAGCCCCGGCGCAATGAACATCCACACCTGGTAGAGGATGAAAGGCGAGGCCAGAATCGCACCGGCGACCAGCGAAACCTGCAAGTCCAGGTTCAGCGGGTCCATGGGGTGGGTGAAGACCAGCGTCTTGCCGATGTGGTTGAGCGGGGCCTGAATGAAGCCGACGAAGCGGTCGTGGAAGGCCCAGGCGGCGACAAAGCCCAGCGCCAGGAAGATGGCCGAGCGGACGATGCGCTTGCGCAGCTCGTCCAGGTGCTCCATCAGGCTCATGCCGGGCAGCTCCACGCGCTTGGCCACGGCCTCGCGCGCCCTGCCGATTGCATCCGCTGGATCAACCATGGTTGGCCTGCTCCGTTACCGGGTTCGTAACCGGGGTAATCTCGCTCGCAGCCTCTGCCGCGGGAAGCTCTAGCGGCGCCGACCTGCGGCCCGGCCGCTCGGCCTCGACCGGCTCGCCGGTCGAGGGCGGCTGAATGCGCGGATAAGGCTCTTCGCGCTGAAACTCTGCCGGGGATACCGCGGGATACACGGCTTCCCCCGGATAAGGAGATTCGATGCCTTCTGCCCCAGCAGTGATGGGTGCCCCAGGTCTCGCTTCTGAGACCTGGGCATCAGGACTAATCACGGGCGCCCCAGATCCCGAATTTGGGACCTGGGAATCCACGACTGCCGGAGCCGCCAGCGCCAGCATAGCCATCCGCTGCTCTTCCTTTTTGCTCCGGTCAACATCCTCGACCTTGCGCAACTCCTCTTCCATCTGGAACTTGAAGTCGTTGGAGGCCTTGCGCACCTCGTACATCAGCTTGCCGATCTGGCGGCCGATCTCCGGGAGACGGCGGGGGCCGAAGACCACCAGCGCCATCACCATCAGGATCAGCGAATCCCACATGCCCAGGTTGGCGAGTTCGATTCTCGGCGGCATCATCATGAAGATTCATGATACCTGCCCGCGCATAGCCCTCACAAACGCTGCGCGGGGCGAGGTTTCTTCGCTGTGAATGGAAGCTCCCTGGCTTTGAATGGGCGCGGCTCATCCGCACCGACGGATGGGCGCATAAGAGGCCGGACTTTAGCCCCGAGGGAACCCACATATGCTCATCCGGCGTCTCATCGGGGCGGATGTCCGCAGTGAGCTTTATCGGGCAGACTGGGGCAATGGGTTGCGATACGGTGAGCCAGAGTGAGGAAAGGAATCAAATGACAGAGGAAATCGATCAAGAAACAGAAGAAAGGTATCAAGAAACTCCCAGAACGTATTCCGGCGCACTGCTGGCGGCAATCGCAGTGGCGATACTTTTGGGGCTTGGCGGAATGATCTGGTGCTACACATTGAGCGGTCAAGTGGCGGCTCAGCAGCGGGCTCAGGCGGATGCCGCGGCGCAGAACACCAAACTGGTTGCAGCGCAGCAGGATACCGATGCGCGGCTGAGTGTGGCCACGGCCGCGCTTGGCATGACGCAGAAGCAAATGGATACACGGTCGGCGGCGCTGCAGAACCGCGAGGTCCGCGGGGAAAAGACGACCGCACTGCTGGCAACCGAGCAAAAGCAGACGGCGGGGCAGGTGGCGGAGGTTTCCAGCGCCGTGACCGACGTGAAGACGGATGTCGGCGGCGTCAAGACCGATGTGGCCAAGACGAAGACTGACCTGGCCGAAACCAACAACCAGTTGACGTCGATGAAGGGGGATCTGAACGGCCACAGCACCCTGATTGCGCGTAATGGCGCCGAACTGGAGATTCTGAAGCACAAGGGCGACCGGAACTACTACCAGTTCACGCTGGTGAAGGGGGTGAAGCAGCCGGTGGGCACAGTGAGCCTGGTGCTGAACAGGGCGGACTCGAAGAAGAGCAAGTACACCCTCACCGTCTTTTCCGACGACAAGCAGTACCAGAAGAGGGACAAGAGCCTGAACGAGCCGCTCCAGTTCTATAGCGGCAAAGCCCCCATGCTGTTTGAGATCGTTGTCAACGACGTGACCGCCAAGAACACGGTGACAGGATATCTGTCTGCTCCCAAGGGTTCGCCGGAACCAACGGTGATTGCCCAGCGGTAGGGCGCCAAATGCAGACACTTCATTGATTCCAGATTGAGAATCAGTGGCGGGTGGCCCAGGTCTCGATTCTTAGACCTGGGAGTCCACCGTCGAAGCCGGCATTGCCAGCATCATCAGGATCAGCGAATCCCCTATGCCCGGGTTGGCGAGTTCGATTCACGGCGGCGTCATCATGAAGACGCATGATACTTGCCCGCGCATAGCCCTCACAAACGCTGCGCGGGACTGATTATTATCGCTGTTGAGGGAAGATTCCTTCGCATCGCTGAGACGCGCGCCAAAAACTGGGCGCGACCACGCTGCTGCTCGGCCACCGTGTGTAACCGGCGTCACAGCGCAGGCTCTTGCGGCGCTCGTAGGCTCTGGAACGGAGTTGGAGAGGATTTCTTATGTCAGGAATTGCCGCGGAAAACGCTGTGACCGTTCAGAATCTATTGGCCGCCTTTGAGGGCGAGTCGAATGCGCACGCCAAATACACCGCCTTTGCCGCCAAAGCCGACGAGGAGGGATTGCACGGCGCGGCCAGCCTCTTTCGCGCCGCGGCCCGCGCCGAGCAGATTCACGCCGGCAATCACGCCCGCGTCATCGGCCAGTTGGGCGCACGCGCCGAGTGCGAGATTCACTCGTTCGAGGCGAAGAGCACCCTGGAAAACCTGAAGGTCGCGCTGAACGGCGAGAAGTACGAGATCGACACCATGTACCCCGGCTTCCTGGCCGAGGCCACGGAGCGCAAGAACACCGCCGCTATCCGCACCTTCACCGGGGCGCTGGAGGCGGAGAAGACCCACGCGCGGCTCTACAGCGAGGCGATTGCGCTGCTCCAGGCGGGAAAGAAGGATTCCTGGATCGGCGAGGCGCGCGAGTTCTACGTCTGCCCGGTCTGCGGCTATACCTCGGAGACCGAAGAGGAACACGAGCGCTGCCCGGTCTGCAACTGCCCGTGGGAAAGATTCGAGATTATCCGGTAAGATCGAGTGAACCGATGCGCGTGCCTCAGTTCACTCTCGACGATTATGAAAGAATTTTTGCCGATCGCCATCTACTGCACGAAGTAGTCGCGAAGTGGGCGAAGGCCAAACCGGAGGCGCTTGCCCTCTTGAGCGCCGACGGCAACCGCACCGTCACCTGGCGCGAGTTCGACCGCACGACCACGGCGCTGGCGCAAGAGTTGTCGCGCCTGGGCTTCGTGAAGGGTGACTACCTGGTCACGTTGCTGCCGCTTACCGTGGATCACGTTTTGCTGGAATACAGTTGTTTCAAGATCGGCGTGATCGTCGCTCCGCTGGATCTGCGTTTGCCCCCCGCCGAGGTGATGCGCGCGCTGGAGATTCTGCATCCGCGCGGCTTTGTCTCGCTCGGCGTGAAAGCACCCTTCGATCTTCGCCCGCTGTGGCGCGCCGTGCAGGCGCAATGCACATGGATTCAGCATTGCATCGTGATGGACTCTGAGGAAGCGATTGCCGGCACGCGCTCCTTTGCGTCGATTGCCGAGCAGGCGCTGCATGCAGCAACGGATGAGGACTCGGCCGCTCTGCCCGCAATCTCCGAGAACGATGGCGCGCTGGTCATCTTTACCACCGGCTCCACCGGATCGCCCAAGCCGGCCCTGCTTTCGCATCGCAACATCACCGTGCAGAATATGTGCATCTCCGGCGCATTTTTTGGCGGAGACAGCGGCGCTCGCTCTTTGATCAATCTGCCTCCGTCGCATGTAGGCGGCCAGACTGAGTTATTGATGAGCACACTCTACGGCGGAGGCACCGCGGTTCTGTTGGAGATCTTCGACGCTGGGCGTTCGCTGCGAGCCATTGCCCAGCATCGCGTGGAGATTCTCGGCCAGATTCCGGCGATGTTCAATCTGGAGTGGATGCAGAAAGACTATGATCGCCACGATCTCTCCAGCCTCACATTTGCCGCATACGGGGGAAATTCCGTCTCGCGGCCCTTCGTGGAACGGCTTGCCGCCATGGCGCCGGTGATCGGCAGCGGGCTGGGGCTGACCGAAGCCGCCGGTTTCTGCACCTATGTGCAGGCAAGCGCGGACGATCACGAGACAATTCTCGCCGGGCTTGGCGCGGGATTGGGTCAGGCCATGCCGATCTATCCTTGCACCATCCGCCAACCCATGCGTGCCGATGGCCACGCCGGCGATGAGCTGACGCCGGGCGAGATTGGGCACATCTGTTTTCGCGGGCCGCAGACCTTTCTTGGCTATGTCAACGATCCGGAAGCTACCGCCAATGCGATCTCGCGCGACGGCTTTTTATACACCGGCGACCTTGGCTACAAAGACGCCGTGGGCCTGCATTTGACCGGCCGGGAGAAGTGGGTGATCAAGTCGATGGGCTACCAGATCTTCCCCGGCGATGTGGAACAGCATATCTGCACGCTGGCGGAAAAGGTGGCTAACTGTGTCGTCGTCGGCGTGCCGCATGAGGTCGTCTCTGAAGCTGTCGTGGCCGTGGTGGAGAAGAGACCCGAAGTTGAAGTGAGCCGGCAGGAACTGGATCGGCACGCGCGCGCCTTGCCCTCCTATATGCGCCCACGCCATTGGATCATTCTCGAAGCCGGCCAGATGCCGCTGAACCGCGTGGTCAAGCCGGACTACGTGCGCGCCCAGCAGATGGCTCGCCAGGAGATCGCCGCATTGCGCGAGCGCGGCGAGTGGGATAGTGGGTATGTTAAAGACTGAGTAGAACCTGATCCAGCGAGCACTGCATTGGAAGATACGCGGTAGAGGCCTATTCCTTCAGTGTCACGGTGATCTTGCGCGCATCGCCGCCTGTTGATGCAATGACGATCTCGCCAGTAGCTTTCTTGCGGATGCTCTTGAACTTCTCGCCCCACTCCACCAGCACCAGAGCGTCGGGAGTTAGTAACTCATCCAGGCCCAGAGTTTCTAACTGCCGCTCGCCTTCCAGCCGGTAGACGTCCAGGTGGAAGAGCTTCACCGGCTTGCCTTCGCGCGCGCCGTCGTACTCGTGAATCAAGGTAAAGGTCGGGCTGGTCACCTCGTCCGCTTCGGCGGCGTCCAGAGCCTCGGCAATCCCTTTCACCAGCGTCGTCTTGCCGGTGCCCAGATCGCCGCTCAGAATCAGCAACTGTGGCGGCGTCAGCAGTTGGGCCAGCTTGCGGCCTGCCTCGATGGTTTCCGCGCCGCTCTCAGTGGTGAACTCGTGCGTGCGGCTGGCGGCAGTGGGTGTGTCGGGAATCATCGTGTGGCCTCGTGAAGAGCTGCGGCCGGCACGGTATCCGCCGGCAGCCCCTGCAACCAAAGATAACCGTTGGGACCATTCGCGCAAAAGCGAAAGGCCCGCGCAAGCTGCCCCAGGCTGTCCGTGGCCAGCAGCGTGTGCTCGTCCGCCGCGCGCACCGCCAGGTCGGCGGCCAGCCCGTGGAGATAAACCGCCGCCTCCACCGCCCGCGCCGCATCCGCGGGATACTGCGCCAGCAAGCCGGCGATCAGCCCGGTGAGCAGATCGCCGCTGCCGCCCTTGGCCATGCCGGGATTGCCCGTAGAGTTGATGGCCACGCGACCATCGGGGTGGGCGACGAGCGTGCGCGCGCCCTTGAGCACCAGCGTGACGCGGGTGCGCTGGGCGAAGTTGCGCGCCACCTCCAGCCGGTTGGCCTGCACCTCGGCAGTGGTGATGCCCGCCAGCCGCGCCATCTCGCCCGGATGCGGTGTCAGCACCAGCGTGCGCCCTTTGGCGAGCTTCGCCAGCAGCACCGGCTTGGCCGCCAGAATGTTGAGCGCGTCCGCGTCGATCACGGCTGGCATTTTAGTAGCCGAGAGCAGGCCGGTTGTGAATTTGACTGTCTCCGGATCCTTGCCCAGACCGGGGCCAATCGCCAGCACCGTCATTCCCGCGGTGAGCGCCGCCAGCACTTCCGGGGCCAGGTTCTCCGCCGAGATGCAGCCCGCGAGGCTTGCGGCCAGCGGAAAGGTCATCAACTCCGGCGCAATGGCCGCCACCAGCGGTAGCACCGGGGCGGGAACAGCCGCCGTCACCAGGCCGGCTCCGGCCCTGAGCGCCGCCAGGGACGCCATCGCCGGCGCGCCGGACTTGCCGACTGAGCCTCCAATGATCAGCACATGCCCATAGTTGCCCTTGTTGGCCGCCGACGTACGCCGCGTCTGCGTGAGCGCCAGCGCCGAGCCGGTCCAGTGCAGCCCCAGCGCGGAGACCATTGCCTCCTCAGGCGAGCCGATAGGCGCCACGACTATGGGTTGTGACCAGCGCCGCGTCAACTGGCCAAAAACGTGCGCCGGCTTGGGCGCGGTAAAGGTGATCACGGCATCGGCGGGCCAGACGGGACCGGCAACGGTCGCTGTGGTCGCGTCGGCCGGCCAGCCGGAGGGAAGATCGACGGCAAGAATTGGCGCCTTGCTGGCCTTCAGCCATTCGAGTGCGGCGGCGGCGAGGCCTTTCAGCGGCGGCTTGAAGCCGGTACCCACCACGGCATCCAGAATCAGATCGGCTTCAAGCGCGGCTTTGTGTCCGGCAAGGTCTTCCGGCGTCTCGATGATGTGGATCAGCCCGTGCGCCGGGCTGGTGAGTTCGCGCCAGGCAACNNCGCGCGCCCAGCAGCAGCGTGGTCACCTCCAGGCCGGCCGAGGCCAGCAGCCGCGCGGCCATCATGCCGTCGCCGCCGTTGTTGCCGCAGCCGCAAACAACCGTCACCCGCCTCACCAGTGGAAATTGCCGGCGCGCAAAGGCAGCCACCGCCGCCGAAGCCGCACGCATCAGATCAATCGACGGCACTCCAAACCGCTCCGTCGTCAAGCGGTCGCAGGTCTGCATCTCGGCTGCGGAAAGAACGTGCATGGAAACCATGGTAGTGCATTCGGGCGGCGAGAAATTGTCCCATCGAGGACTGTGCGCTCTGCGATCGATCTTCTCCCTGCGCCTAAGGAGTAACTTCGACGGGCGTAACCTCGGTTGCGGTCTTTCCAAACTCAAAGCGCAGAACCCACACGCTGGAGACCGCCTGACCATTCACTTGCGCGGGCTTGAATCTCCACTGCTGCGCCGCTTGCAGGGCTGCTTTGGCGAAGTACTTGCTCGGTCCCGGTGAGTCCACCGCCGCATTTGAAACATTGCCGCCTGCATCGACCGTGACCCGTATGCTCACCTGGATTTTGCCGTGAATGGTTTCACGCACATTTTCGGGTACGTCGGGCAGAACTCGCTCAGCTACATCACCCATCACCATCGCAGCTTTGGAGCTTTGAGTTCCTGGAGCCGGGGATTGCGGCGGGAGCGCGGTCATCGCGGGCGCGGGCTGCTCTTCCACGGCTGACGGCGACTGCTCAGCCGGGTGAGAGCGCAGCAACAGCACTGCGACGGCCACAAGCAGGACGAGCGCCGCGCCAACGATTGCCGGCCCGCGAAGTTTGGCAAGCGCCGTTCTGCCGGTCTTGCCGGTCCGGGCGGTTTCGAGACGAGCCTTCACGCCGCCGAGAGTGCATCGGCGCTCGGGATCGGTGCGCAGGCACTCCCGCGCAATGCCGGCGAAGGGTTGTGGAATGGACTGGGGCACAACCGGCTCCCCTTGCGTCGCTCTCTCCCAAACCGGAGGGTGCTGGGTCAGGGCTTCGACCAGGGTGACGCCGAGCGACCAGAGGTCGGCGGCCGGAGTGACCATTCCCGAGGCGGCTTCCGGCGCAACATGGACTCCCGGCGCCAACATGCGTTTGCCCGGCTCGCCCGCGACAAGAAGATCGTCACAAGAGAGTTTCAATTGATCATTGACGGCCATGATCTCCGATGGCTTGATGCGGCCATGCACGAAGCCCTTTCCGTGAAGATAGGCAAGCGCATCGAGGACCGGGTCGAGCATCTCTCCGGCCTCGGCGGGCGTCAGCGGCCTCTCCAGAAGAATCTGTGACAGGATTTCCTCGGCATATTCCGTCACCGCATAGAGCAGCGGGACCGCGCCGATCTGGCAGCGCCCGCAGTGATAAAGGCGCATCAGGTGGGGATGCGAGAGGGTAGATGCAGCCGTCCAGCCAGCAAAGCGGGCTTCCGCGTCGGCGGCATCCGCGGGAATGAGCTTGATGGCGGCCTTCCGCGATCCATCTCCCGGTAGTTCCGTGAGGAAGACAGCACCCAATTCGGAGCCGCCCAGCCATTGCAGGAGGGTGAATCTCCCGTCTACGACCCGCCCTGTCCAATCACTCCGAATTGCCTCGGTAATCATGTTGTAACCCATTCTATCCGAGCACGGCGGGAACCTCCGGCTCGAAGGCGCGGCTTGCTGTTGCCACTGGTTGGCGCGCCCTGGCTTCGGCGGACGTGCGCTCTTCCAGCGTATAGTTTGAGTCGCGGTAGGGATACGGATTTCTCCGTACCCCCCGCACAGATCCGGACTGGCGGATTTCCCGCATCCGGCTCCTACCTCAGGTAATGACGCCCATACGGCGCAGAGGAAAAGGGTGATACACGCGCACAGGAGGAAGCCAGTGGTCGATCAAGCGCAGCATCCGATCCCAAGGTACTCGGCCGTTTTGGCTGCGGCGCGACAGCGCCCGATGCCAGAGCCAGCCTACCTTGAATCGGAACGAACTCAGCGCGTGGCCGTTCATGGGCACTCCGTAATAGCGGATGTGTCCACTCACCACCGACCGCAACCACTTGCCTGTGTCTTGGATGGGAGCGTGCATTCGTCGTCGCAACTCGGCTTTCACCGCGTTCAACTTCGCTTGCTGCCTCTTGCGAATCGTCTGCCGCATTACCGTGAAGTACCCGTTGCTTCTCTTCTTCCCACAGATATGCGTGAAGCCGAGAAAGTCGAACGTCTCCGGCTTCCCTACTCCGCGCCGCTTTCGGTTTCGGACCGCGAACGATCCGAACTCCAGAAGCCGCGTTTTGTCGGGATGCAGTTCCAGGCTGAACTTCCGAAACCGCTCGGTGAGTTCTGCCAGAAACTGCTTGGCATCCGCTTCACTCTGGAAACCAACCACGATGTCGTCCGCGTATCGCACGACGATCACATCGCCGTGCGCCTGCTTTCGACGCCATGCCTGAGCCCACAGATCGAACGCGTAATGGAGATAGATGTTCGCCAGCAGTGGCGATGCACTGCCGCCCTGAGGCGTCCCTTCCTCCATGCGTATTCGTTTCCCATCCTCCAGCACGCCCGCGTTCAACCATTTCTGGATGAGTCGCACGACGCGCTGGTCCGCGATGCGATGCTCGATGAACTTGACAAGCCATTCGTGCGAAATCGCATCGAAGAAGCCGCGTATGTCCAGATCAAGCACCCAGTTCACCTTCTTCGTCAACAGTCCCGTGTACAGCGCATCCAGCGCATTATGCTGGCTTCGCTTCGGACGGAACCCATACGAAAATCCGAGGAAGTCCGTTTCGTAGATAGCGTTCATCACCTCGACCGCCGCGCGCTGAACGATTTTATCCTCCAGCGCAGTAACTCCGAGCGGTCGCAACCGCCCGTCGGCCTTGGGGATGTACACCCTACGCACCGGCTTGGCCCGGTACGCTCCTTGCTTCAGCCTATGGGAGAGGTACTGGAGGTTATCCTCAAGCGCCTCGCCGTAGTGCCGCCACGTCTCACCGTCCACGCCGGGCGCGGCTTCTCGCTTCAAACTGAGATAGGCCGTGCGCAACGCCTCCGGTGCATAGATGTGGTGAAAGAGCGCGGTAAACCGCATCTCCTTATCCTTGCTTGCTGCTTGACGTACCCGCTCCAGCGCACTGGGCGCGTTGCTCCGGCACAGAGTCCGGGACGCGTTTTGCTGTTGCGGATTTCCCTTGGTCAAACCTCTTCCCTCCATCCCCTCCGCCGCCGGTTGCCCAGCCTTGTTCGGGAACTTCATAGGTACTACAGGTCTGTCCGACTTCCCGCGTTCGTTCATCATCGGCGTGTGTCCTTAGACTTCCCGATGCGTCCCAGGGCGGGTTCTGCTCTGGGAGAGCGCGGGACCTCCCGGTTCCCGTGCGAGGTGTTTCGATACGTGCGCGGGGTCTGTGACCACGCGGGACTCGTAAGCGCCTCGCAATATCGGCGCACACGATGCTGCCTTCCGCCTCTCCTTACGGCGTCGGCGTCCCGGAGGATATGTTTTTCGCGGCTGAATACCCGGCCCGCACCTTCCCCTGTCAACGCTTCAAAGCCGCCCTCACGAGCGACTCCGCATGACTCGGAGCCAGTGTGGTTCGCTAAACCTTCACTGTATGAAACTTTCATTCACTACACCTCGCCGGTTTTTACCGGCGCACAAGGAGAAACACGATGAGAGCATTTACGAAAATAGCCGGACGCGCGGTCACGTTCGCAGTTTTTGGCGCGTCCATCGCAATGGCACAATCAACCAATACGGCGGCGGCGGTTGACGGACGCTGGGACGCCAGTCTGGTTAGCCAGGGACAAGTGATTCCATTCCGGCTCGACATCTCCGGATCGGGTCCGGCGTTGAAGGGCACGCTCTTTGACGGTTCCAGGCCGAACGACGGCACAACCAGCGCAACCTTTGAGGCTAATAAACTCGTCCTCAAACTCGATCAATACCAAACCACGATCATCGCAACGCTGCAGGACGGAAAACTTACTGGAAGCGTCATCAACACGCGGATTCTTCCCGCCAACGTGGCCGCGCCGAAGCCAGCAGACGCCGACGCTAACGCCACCGATGCGGAGCGGCTGACGAAGGTCGAGTTTGGGGAAAACCCTTACACGAGCTCGTCATTTCAAGCCGTGCGTCATGTGGAATCGGCAGAGGCTGAGCCAGCAGATGTACCACCGATTGGCGGTTCATGGATTATCCCGCTCAGTACTCCATCGGCCAAGGGCGAGAATGCATTCCGATTTATCGTCGAGCAAAAGGGAGCCTATGTCGAGGCGTCAATTCTTCGCGTAGACGGTGATACGGGCGCTTACTCGGGAAGTTACAAGGACGGAAAGTGGGTGCTTAGCCACTATGATGGCGGGCGGCCTGGAGTCATCGAGGTCACAGCGGCGGCAGACGGCTCGCTGGAAATCGCTCAGAGAGGTGGTATTGCGAGAAAGCCTGTAGCTCAGGACGGCAGCAATCCACAGGCGAACAGACGGCGTCAGGCAGCCGGGGATGCTCCCAGCGCCAATGGCGATGCGCCGCAGGCTGCCGCCAGCGATATTGTCGGAGCGCAGGATAGCGGCCGTTTTTCTCGCAAGCTGATCGCGTACCGGCCGGAAGTGGAGAGGGCCAAGGGACTTCCCGAGCCAGACGACTACAAGACCCACACCGGCGTTCGCGACCCGAATGAGGTCTTCAAATTCAGCTTCCCGGACGATCACGGCAGGCTGGTATCGAATGATGATCCGCGCTTCAAGGGCAAGGTTGTGATCGCTATGGTGACTGGAACCTGGTGCGCCAACTGCCACGATGAAGCGCAATATCTGGTCCAGTTGTACGCCAAGTATCGCAGCAAGGGGCTTGAGATTGTGGCTTTGGACTTCGAAGAGCCGGACCAGCAGAAGGGCCTGTCGCGCGAGCAGGCATTCGTGAAGCACTATGGCGTGAAGTACACCTACCTGATTGCCGGCGATCGCGCCCAGGTGTGGGAGAAGATTCCGTATTTCACCAATCTCAATAGCTGGCCGACAATCATCTTTATCGGGCGCGACGGAAAGGTGAAGGCGACTCATACCGGTTTCGCATCGCCTGCGAGCGGCGAATTCTATCGTCAACTGGATGTGGAATTCACGTCGAATGTCGAGAAGCTGCTTGCCGAGAAAGCGCCGCAGGATGTAACTGTCGCTCGCGCTGTTCCCGTCAAGGCGGGACAATAAGCAACCTGATGATGTGAATCTGAAGGCACGGTTTACCCGTTGGCAAAAGAACTCCGGCGGGTAAGCCATGCTCGGATCAAGCGCATGAACAGCACTTTAGTTGGATGGATGAGCCGAGGATGGATCAAAGTGAGTAACATGAGAATACTGGACAAAGTTATGGCGGTGGCCGCGGCAGCCGCGCTGATGCTGGTTTGCGGATTTACTCCCGATCCAGCGCAGGCACCAAGCGCGGATATCATCGTGACTTCCGCGCCAGTCTACAATCCGGTGGCGGCTCTGCGTGGCGAAGAACGCTTCCCCCAGGGCGCGCAACTGCTCCTGCTCCATGCGGGCAAGTCTGAACCTCTGGTGACGGGCTTTGCGGCTACCGCGGATGCGAATGTTTCCTTCGATGCAAAGACGGTTCTATTTGCGGGCAAGCAGGCCGCGAGCGATCCCTGGCAGATATGGGAATTGGCCTTGGCCGATCACAGCGTGCGCAGGGTGAGTGCGTCCGCAAGCGATGCGATTCGCCCTTTCTATCTGCCCTTTGGCCGTTTCGTTTATGCGCAGCGCACCCCCCAGGGATTTCAACTGGAAGTCGCGGGCAAGTTAGCTGCGACGGCGTTGGCGCCGATTGATGCGGATGCCGGTTCGACGGTGCTCCAAATCTCCTATCTCCCCGCCAGCGCAATCCCCGAGGATGTGTTATTGGACGGCCGGATTTTATTTGAAGCTAACTTTCCACTTGGCTTGGGTTCAACTCCAGATTTATTCCTGGTATATTCCGACGGATCAGGCGTGGAGTCCTACCGCTGCGATCACGGAACAAGCGGTCCAGTAGGACGCTGGGGCGGTCGGCAGTTAGCCTCGGGCGACGTAGTGTTTACGCACGGCGCGTCTCTGGCGCGATTCACTTCGCCGCTGGCCGGCGAGGATCCGATCACCGCGCCTCGTGCCGAGTATGCCGGCGGCATTGCCGAGACAGCATCGGGAGCGTGGCTGCTGAGCGCGCGAAGCGCGCCGGCCGCTCATTATGAACTCAGTCTGTGGACGCCAGGAGCGGACGCGCTGCAAGGCTTGCTGGCGGATAACAGAGAAGACATTGTTGAGCCGGTGGTGGTTGCGCCGCGCGCCAGGCCCAAGCGCCATCCCTCCGGGCTGCACGATTGGAACTATGCCAATCTACTGGCCCTGGATGTAAGGCAGTCGCGCAGAGGTAATCTTGCGGTTACTCCCAAAACCGTGCAGTTGGAGTCGTTGGACGCTGCCGGCAAGACGGTCGTGATGGGCAGGGCGCGGGTCGAGGCGGATGGATCGTTCTTCTTGAGTGCGCCGGCCGACAAGCCCATCCATTTCGCGCTGCTCGATGAAAACGGAGGCGTGCTGCGCCAGGAACACGGATGGTTTTGGATTCGCCGCGGCGAGCAGCGCATATGCGTTGGCTGCCACACTGGACCGGAGCACTCTGCTGCAAATCGCGCGCCCGCCGTGCTGCTGCATTCCACGGTCCCAACCAATCTCTCTGCGGTCTTCGTCGCGGACAACGCGCGGGGAGATGACCAATGACGCTACGTTTTCTTTCGTTCATCAGCAGTGACAGGATTAAACGGCATGGAGAAATCAACGTGAGCCGGCGCATTCAAATTCGGGCAGGTGCGGGAATAGCTTGCGTGGCCCTGGTGTTTCTCTCGATGACCCCGTGGACCAGCCGGGCTGTTCATGCTGCCGCGCAGCCGAATGCGAGCGCCTCGCAAAACTTTGCCTCCCCGCTGGAGGTCTTGCTTTCGCCGGATGGCGCGCGCCTCTATGTGCTCTGCCAGCAGAGCAATGAACTTCGTATCCTGAATGCGTCGAGCTTCGCGCTCATCAAGACGATTGCCGTGGGCCGCGTGCCGCGCGGGTTTTCGCTCTCTTCGTCCGGCAACCGGCTCTATGTAACGAACTCCTGGGACGATACCCTCTCGGTGATCGACACGGCTACACAGACCGTGATTGCAACCTGGCCGGTGGGTGAGGAACCGTCGAGCGTGGCCGTGGACAAAGCGGGCAATCGGCTGTTTGTGGCCAATCGAATCAGCAACGATGTTGCTGTGCTGAATGCCCATACCGGCAAGGAGGAAAAGCGTTTGGCCGCGGGGCGTGGCGCCAGCTATCTCGCGCTATCTCCGGACGACGGCAAGCTATATGTCTCGCACGTCTATCCAAATCCGCCTGCGCTGAGGACCGGACGCGAAAACCGGACTGCTCCTGAATCGGAGATCACCGTGATCGACACGGCGCAGGCCGCAATTGTCGATCATCTGCCTCTGCATGAGATTGCCGGCGTCTTTCATCTGGCTCTTTCAGCGGACGGGCGCCTGGGCGTGGCTGCCGAGTTGCACCCCAAGAATCTTATGCCGCTGGCTCACCTTGAACATGGCGGAGCATTTGTCGATACCATTACGCTCTTCGGTGCGGATGTAGGCAAACCAGTCGAGATTCCGCTGGACGAGTTGGAGCGTTACGCCTCGCTGCCCTTCGGCGTGGCCATTGCGCCGGACAAATCCCGCATCTACATCACCAGCGCCGGCTCGGAATTTGTGACCGTTGTCGATGTGCCGCGGCTGCTCAACTACATTCATACTCATGCGGAACCCTTTGCTCTGGATCTCTCTGTCAGCTCCAACTATGTGATCACGCGCATTCCCGTTGGGCTGAACCCTCGCGGACTGACGCTGAGCCGCGATGGGCGCACTCTGTTTGTCGCCAACCGCCTGGATGACACGGTGAGCGTAATCGACACGCGCTCCAATCGAGTCTCTTCCACCATCGCCTTGGCCGGATCAATAACAACCCCGGCGCGGCATCTCAACGAGAACGCTTTCAATATCGCTAGCAGCGTCATTAAGGGGAATATCACCTGCTCAAACTGCCACATTGATGGTCGCAAGCAGAGTCAATATGCGCCTGCATCGAAGGATTTGGCGAAATTGATTGACGCGCACAAGAGTTACCTGGCCGACAGTCTCGCGTCACCTGGATCAAAACAAATCTCCCCGCTGCGCCGCGGCGAACAGACCTTCTATACCTCGCGCTACTCATTCCAGGGCCAGATCGGTTGTGCCAACTGCCACATCGACTCCACCTTTGACGCCCTTACCTGGGATCTGGAGCCAGACGGCTTTGGACGCGATATTGTGGATAATCGCACTCTTGAGGACATCAAAGATACCGAGCCTTACAAATGGAATGGCAACAATCCCAGCATTCCTGTCGAGGACGGGCCGAGGACGGAAAAGTACTTCTGGCGCTCGGAGAATTACGACAATCGCGCGTTGACCTATCTGGCAGCCTATATTCTCAGTCTGCCTCCGCGGCCCATCCGCGTTCAGCAGGCGAATGGGAAACTGACACCCGCGCAGGCGCGGGGCAAGACAATCTTCGAGCGTACCGTTGATAATAATGGCAAGGAGATTCCAGAGTTTAACCAATGCGCGCATTGCCACAGCGGGTCCAAGGGCACAGATCAAAGATCTTTTGAAGTGGGAACGCGCAAGATCACTGACAATGTAGGGCCGCTGGACACCCCGCAATTGACCAATATCGCGCTCACCGCGCCTTACCTGCACGATGGCTCGGCGCGCACACTGGAAGAGATATGGACGATTTACAACCCGACCGACCAGCACGGGCGCACCAAGGATCTGACCCCAGAAGACATTCACGATCTCGCCGAATACCTGAGGACGCAGTAAGTTGAGAGAACAAGATTGTTTCGTTCAGAGGTTTCAATGGATTGAGAAGTTAATCGCTGATACACGCCGTGTGAAGAAAGCCAAGAGGAAATGAGCAAGCCATGAGTCGTTCTCTCCATGAGTCACTGCAAGACCAGGTAATTGCCCTTGACCCCAGCAGCGCGCGGAAGCAATTCATCAGCGCGCGCCGCGGCGGATCAGATGAACTGTCGATTTTGGCGGATATCTCTCCACAATCTGGCATAAATGTCGCCCAGATTGTCTTCGGCGGAAACAGTTTCCAGAAGCAAGCACAGGCGCGTTTCGGTAAGCCGGAGTGGCCTTTGTTTTGGCTTCAGGGAGATGTCTGCCCCGGAACACAGATATCCGGTGCACAGGCATTTGTGGTCGATGAGGCCACGGTTCGCTACATAAAACTGGATGGGCGCATCGTCGGAAGTTATTGGGAGGATGACGACGCCGACTATAGCTTGCTTGCCGGCATACTGCCTGTCAGTTTTGACGCAACTCCGGGGGGGCAGGCGTATAGCAGTTTTGAGCAGATTGAGACGGCGCTGAGTAAGGTAGGCATGGATTTCTCGCATGTTGTGCGTACCTGGCTCTATTTGGATAAACTGCTGGACTGGTACGACGAATTCAATGTGGCGCGAACGAACTTCTTTCTGAGCCGCGGCGTCTTTGATCGCCTTATTCCCGCTAGCACTGGCATTGGCGCGTCCAACCCTTATGGAGCGGCACTCGCTTCGGGAGTGCTGGCAATCCGGCCCAAGCATGACCAAATCCAGATTCGCGAAGTTGCATCTCCGCTGCAATGCGCGGCCACGGAATATCGCAGCTCCTTTTCTCGCGCCGTGGAAGTAACTTTTCCTGAACATCGTTATCTGACCATCTCGGGTACCGCCAGCATCGCGCCCAGTGGTGAGAGCCTGTATCAAGGCGATGTGGTCAAGCAAATTCATTTGACCCTTGATGTGGTCCAGGCGATTCTCAAGTCGCGTGGATATGAGTGGGCAGACACGGTTCGCGCCATTGCGTACTTCCGCGACATCAACGACCTTCCCGCGTTTGATGCCATTCTCAAGGAGCGTGGAATCGCCCCACTGCCGCTTGCGCCTGCTCACACGATCGTCTGCCGGGACGATCTGCTCTTTGAGATCGAACTCGACGCCATGAAGAATTTGCTTGACAAGGCGGTCGTTTATGCGTGAATCTATCTCTATGGTGTTTCTCTCCGAGTTGCGTTGTTGTTCGCCAAGCATATCTGCTGGCGAATTGGGGGAGATGCATTAATAGTTAATTGACACGGATCGCGCGTGATTCGCGTTGTTATCGATTATCCGCCCGCTTGCCAGCTCTGCTGGGGCGGGCTTTTGTTTTGCTCACGGCAGAGTAAGCCAGTTGAAAGACCCATGTCTGCCGCCCGGAGCAGGGATCATTTCCCGAAAGTACAATAATCCGCGGCAAGTATTAACGATTCCTATACCCCGAAGGAGAATTCCTGATGAGACTGATCAATCGTTTCTTGTTCCTGCTTCTACTCACATCCACGGCTGCCGCGCAAGGCATCACTGGCCGCTGGGATGGAACAGCAAAAGTAAGCGACACATTAACCGTACCCGTGCATCTTGAACTTTCCGGTTCCGGCGACAATGTAGAGGGTGCATTTATCAATGGCTCCCAGCGCAGCCCTTCCACCGAAGGACAGGTCAGCGGAAACTCTCTCACGCTGAAGTTTGCACAGTTTGATCTCACGCTGCAGGCTACTCTGAAGGATGGCGTCCTCAGCGGAACCTATGGAAAAAATGACGGAGGCTTCTCCTATCCATTGGAACTCAAGCCTTATGTTGAGCAGAAAACCTCTGGGGTCAAAGTTCCAGCCATCTCCGGGGTATGGATTATCCCGACCGAGAGCGCCAAAGGCGAACATGCTTTCCGTCTGTTGGTGACTCAAAAAGGGGAGAATGCTTGCGCAACAATCCTTCGCGTGGATGGAGACACGGGCACGCTCGCCGGCTCGTACCGGGATGGCAAGTTTGTGCTGAGTCACTTTGGAGATGTCCGGGCTAACATCCTTGAGATTTCGCCAGCTGCGGATGGATCGCTCGACCTCAACTTGATTGGCACGCACACCCATGCAGGGCAGGACGGACAGCCCACCAAACTCACTGCATATCGGGCAAAGGATGCAAAGGTCAAGAATTTGCCTGAACCCGACGACTTCAGCACGCACACCTCTGTAAAGGATCCGCAACAGCCCTTTCAGTTTAGTTTTCCGGACGTGAATGGCAAGCTGGTCTCCAATACCGATCCGCAATTCAAGGATAAGGTTGTTCTGGTGAATGTTACCGGAAGCTGGTGCCCGAATTGCCACGATGAGGCTCCCTACCTCGCCTCACTCTACAGCAAGTATCACTCACGGGGAGTAGAGATTGTGGCGCTCGATTTCGAAGACCCTGCGCAGATTAAGACGCTCACGCGACTGCGCGCTTTCATCAAGAAATATGGGATCGAGTACGATTACCTGGTCGCCGGAGAACAGAAGGAAGTTCACCAAAAGGTGCCGCAAGCCGAGAATCTGAATGCCTGGCCGACGACGTTTTTCATTGGCAAAGACGGCCTTGTTCATGCGGTCGAGACAGGATTCACGTCATCGAGCAGCGCGGAATTTGACCGTGATGTGAAGGCCAAGTATGTTGCCAATATCGAAAGTCTGCTGGCAGAGAAGACCCAAATAGCCAGAAAATGAAGTTTGATGATCAACAGCCAGGCAAAGCCAGGCCTTCCGCGGCTGATCCTTGACAATGACATGACCGTCTAGTAGCATACGGTCATGTCATTGATCCTCCAGAGGGCTGCGGCTTCCACACTGTGTTGTCAAGTTTGTACACAGACTGGGAGTCCTCTGGCAGGTAAAGGCCACGCTGAACGATCTTAGAGCCTAGCTTTAGCTAATGAAGTTTTTAGCCCACCGCCGGAAGCTGATCCGGCAGGTGGGTTTTCTATTTATAGCCCGCAAGAGTACGGACAGCCGAGGCGAATCCCCCCACTGAGCAAGCAAGTGAAGCTTAACCAGAAAATGAGGAGATACTCGATATGAAAAGGATTGCGATAAGAGTGCTGCCGGTTGTGATTGCTTCGCTATTGATTGGCCATTCAGCGTTTGCGACGGATGGATATTTCTTGACTGGTTATGGGACCAAGCAGCAAGGCCAGGGCGGAGCGGGCGTTGCCAAGCCCGGAGACAGCCTTGCGGGCGCGACCAATCCGGCGGGGCTTCTGCTGGTCGGCAATCGCTTCGACATTGGGTTGACGCTGTTTCGCCCGAATCGCAACGCAACCATCAGCGGCAACACGTTGCCGCCTGGGTATCCCGACGTGAATGGCGCGTATGACGGCAACCGGGTAAAGAACTTCGTGCTTCCGGAACTGGGTTACAGCCTCCAGTATCGACCCAACCTCGCGCTGGGCGTTGCGATCTACGGCAACGGCGGATTGAATACCTCGTATACGACTCCGATTTTGTTGTTGGGCACGACACGGGGCGGCGTGAATATCGAGCAAGTATTCATTTCGCCTACTTTGGCGTACAAGGTGGGCGCGCATAACTCCTTCGGAATTGCCGCGAATATAGCCATCCAACTTTTCGCTGACGAGGGGTTGCAGAACTTTGAAAGCACAGCATCCATTGACCCTGCGCATGTAAGCAACAATGGGAACTCTTATGGAACTGGAGGCGGTGTGCGTGTGGGCTGGCTGGGCGAGTTGAACCGTGTGGTGAGCGTGGGCGCAACCTATCAAAGCCGCACGTGGGTGAGCAAATTCAACCGCTACAGCGGACTCTTTGCCGAGCACGGTGGATTCGACGTTCCGGCCAACTTCGCCGGCGGCGCGGCGGTCAAGCTCGGCGCGAAAGCCACTCTGCTATACGACGAGGAACGCATTCTCTACGGGTCGGTTAAGTCGATTGCCAATCCCCTGGCAAGCGCATCTCCGCTGGGGACCGATAGCGGACCCGGCTTCGGATGGCATGACATCAATGTAGTCAAGACCGGCATTGACTATGATGTGAACCCGTCGCTGACGTTGCGGGGAGGGTACAACCACGGCGGCGCTCCCTTCGACAGTTCGCAGGCGTTTTTCAATCTTCTGGCGCCGGCCGTAACCAAGGATCACCTGCACGCAGGCGCAACCATTGGGTTGAAGGACGGGAAGGAAATCAGTTTCGCGTATATTCACGCCTTCAATAACACCGTCAACGGCCTGAACGCGATTCCTTCAGCCTACGGCGGCGGAAATGTGAATCTGAGCATGTATCAGAATTCGTTTCAAGTCGCCTTCGGATGGAATCGGAACAAGAATAAGTAGTGGATGCGGCGGACCGCATAGAGAGGAGGTAAGCCTATATGACAGACTGGTTCACGGCGGAATGGCCGTGGTATATTGCGGGCCCATTGATTGGACTGTTTGTTCCGGCGCTGTTGATTGCCGGCAACAAGGTCTTCGGCATCTCAAGCAATTTGCGTCATTTATGTTCGGCCATAGCTCCGGGCAAAGTGGAGTTCTTTCGCTATGATTGGAAGGGTTCCGGGCTCTGGAACCTGGTGTTTCTGAGTGGAGTTCTGATCGGCGGATTTCTGGCGTATCATAGCGGCGCGGCGCACGACGTGGCTATCTCCGCCGAGACCAGGGCGGCGCTGACGAGGCTGGGAATTCATGACTTCCACGGCGTGGCGCCGAGTGAACTGTTCACCTGGCACGCACTGCTGACACTGCGCGGGTTTGTCTCGGTGGTGGTGGGCGGCTTCCTGGTGGGCTTCGGAACAGCCTACGCGGGAGGCTGCACCTCGGGGCACGCAATCAGCGGACTGGCCAATTTCGAGCTTCCTTCTCTGATCGCCGTCTTCGGCTTCTTTGCCGGAGGCCTGGCCGCCACCTATTTCCTCCTGCCGTTTGTCTTAGGAGGTGTATGACCACACTACTTGTTCCAGAAGCAGGCGAATGCGGCGCGGGAAGCTCCGAGCAGCAAGCGGTCCGGCCGGCGTTTCTACCTCTCTACTTGTTGCTGGGCATCGCCTTTGGCTTCGTTCTCAGCCGGTCCGAGGTGATTTCCTGGTTCCGCATTCAGGAGATGTTTCGCTTTCAGTCCTTCCGCATGTACGGCATCATCGGCTCGGCGATTGCGATGGCGGCGATTTCTATAGAGGTTATCAAGAGAATTCAGTTAAATTCCGTCTCCGGCGAGAGGATTTCGATCCCCCGCAAGGAGCTGGGCAGCGGCATCCGTTATGCGGCAGGCGGCACGATCTTTGGGTTGGGGTGGGCGCTGACTGGCGCCTGTCCCGGACCGCTCTTCGCGCTGATCGGTAACGGTGTTTCAGTGATGGTTGTGGCGGTGGTGAGCGCGCTTGCGGGCACCTGGATCTATGGCTGGCTGCGGCCAAGACTGCCGCATTGAGCGGCAACGTACGCGCCGGAATCGGCATGGCTGCGCAGAACGCAGTTCCGGTCACCGGAATAAAATGGAGAATATTCGAGATCGCATGACTACTACATTGGGCGTCAATCTGAATCAGCGGATCGGCAACACGCCCTTGCTGCGCCTTGAGGCAATTGCCGGCGGTCTCAAAGATGTACAAGTACTGGCCAAGGCGGAATGGACCAACCCTGGAGGATCGGTCAAGGATCGTGCGGCATCGAATATCATGAACGATGCTTTGCGTGCAGGTAAGCTGGGAGCGGGCAAAACGCTGTTGGACGCCACCAGCGGCAATACCGGAATTGCCTACGCCATGCTTGGAGCGGCCTACGGCATTCCTATTACGCTTTGTATGCCCTCCAATGCATCCGCGGAGCGCAAGCGGATTCTTCGCGCCTACGGTACAACGATCATTTACACCGATCCCGGAGAAGGCTCGGATGGAGCTATCCTCAAGGCGCGCGAGATAGCGGCCGCGGAGCCAGAGAAGTACTATTACGCCGATCAGTATTCCAACGATGCCAACTGGCGCGCGCACTATACCAACGGAACCGCCGATGAAATCTGGCAGCAGACCGCGGGGCGCGTGACGCACTTTGTGGCGATCCTCGGAACCAGTGGAACATTTGTTGGGACTTCGCGAAGATTGAAAGAGTTGAACTCTGGGATTCGTTGCATCTCTCTTCAGCCCGACTCTCCTTTTCACGGCATCGAGGGAACGAAGCACATGGAGACCTCGATCATTCCAAAGATTTACGATTCCAGCATCGCGGACGCGGAACTGGGCATCGAAACAGAAGCGGCCTACAACATGGCCAGGAAACTGGCGCGAGAAGAAGGCCTGCTCATTGGCGTCTCAGCGGCAGCGGCGCTGGTTGGCGCGTTGCAGGTAGCAAGCGATGCGCCCGCGGGTTCCGTGATCGTCACCATCTTCCCTGATTCGGGCGACAAGTATCTGAGCGAGCATTTCTGGGATGAGAACGCGTAAGGCAAGGAGCAAGCATGGCGTTGAAGATACCGGTCGAACTCTACGACCAACTGCGGCAGCACGGCGAGGCGACCTATCCGCACGAGTGCTGTGGTGTGCTGGTGGGCGAGTTTGATGAGAGTGGCGGAAAGGTTGTCAAAGCGGCGGTGACCTGCGGAAACACGCGCACCGATTCGCTGGCCAATCGCTATCACATCAGTCCATCGGAGCTGGTGCGCATTCAGCGGGATGCAATGCTTGCCGGTCACGACATTGTCGGCTTTTATCATTCGCATCCAGATCATCCCGCGCGCTGGTCCACGACCGATCTTGCCGAAGCGCATTGGACCGGCAGTTCGTATGTAATTACCAGCGTCGAAAACGGACGCGCCGTCGTTACGAATTCATTTTTGTTGCTTGATCACGAAGAAGCCAAGCATTTTGAGGATGAACTCCTCGAAGTGATTGAACATTAGCCAATGTATTACAGATCAAAACCGTTTTGAAAGGAAAATATGTCCATCAAAGTCTTGATTCCCACGCCTCTCCGACCTTACGCCGGAAAGCAATCCATCATTGAAGTAAACGCCCAAACCGTTGGCGAAGCGCTTAGCGATCTTGTTGCGCGGCATCCCGATCTACGCAAGCACCTGTTCTCCGAAGACGGCAAGCTGCGCTCCTTCGTGAATGTCTATCTGAACGATGAAGACATCCGTTATCTGAACAAGGACGCAACGCCCGTCAAGGAGACCGACACAGTCACCATCGTTCCCTCTGTTGCCGGCGGACGATAATACTCAATTCAGTTGAACGAGATGATTCATGAACAGATAATTGGAGAGATTCTGTGGCGCCATTGATTGATAGCAGTCAAGCAACGTTAAGCAACGAAGAGATTCTGCGCTATTCGCGTCACCTCATCATGCCGGAAGTAACGCTCGAAGGCCAGAAGAAATTGAAGGGCGCGCGCGTGCTGTGCGTGGGCACGGGTGGTCTTGGATCGCCCTTGGCTCTGTACCTGGCCGCGGCGGGTGTAGGCACGCTCGGGCTCGTCGATTTTGATGTAGTGGACTATACAAATCTGCAGCGCCAGGTGCTTCACCACACCAGCGATGTGGGCCGCCTCAAACTGGACTCGGCTATCGACAAGCTGATCGCGATCAATCCATTTGTCGAGATCAAGCGTTTCGATACTTATCTCAGTAGTCAGAATGCGCTGGAGATTATCAGTGGCTTCGACATCATCGCCGACGGCACGGATAACTTTGCCACGCGCTATCTGGTCAATGACGCCTGCGTGCTCAGCGGCAAGCCCAACGTCTATGCATCGATCTTCCGCTTTGAGGGCCAGGCCAGCATCTTTGCGACCGAGGCAGGTCCATGTTATCGATGCCTCTATCCCGAACCGCCGCCGCCGGGACTGGTGCCCTCTTGCGCGGAGGGCGGTGTGCTGGGCGTGCTTCCCGGATTGCTTGGAGTGATTCAGGCGACGGAGGTCATCAAACTGATTCTCGGCGCGGGCGAGCCGCTGATTGGCCGCCTGTTGCTGGTCGATGCGCTGGCCATGCGCTTCCGCGAGCTGCGTGTGCGCAAGAATCCCGAGTGCCCGGTCTGCGGAGCGAATCCAACGGTCAAAGAACTGATCGATTACAACCAGTTCTGTGGCATTCGCGGTGAAGAATCCGAGGCAAGCCCGAGCGCGAAGATTCCGGAGATTCAGCCCGAGGAACTCAAACGCCGTCTCGACGCGCAGGAAGATATTTTCGTGCTTGATGTTCGCGAGCCGCATGAATATCAGATTGTCAACATCAAAGGCCATCTGATTCCGCTTGGCGATCTGCCAACACGCGTGCACGAACTCGATTCAAGCCGCGAGATCGTGGTGCATTGCAAGAGTGGCGCGCGCAGCGCCAAGGCCGTCGATTTCCTGCGCAAGTCAGGCTTCAAACGCGCAGCCAACCTTACCGGAGGCATTCTGGCCTGGGCCGACAGGATCGATCGTTCGCTGCCGAAGTACTGAATCGTGGAATAGATGAAAATGGCCAGACTCTTAAGAGAGGCTGGCCATTTTCTATTGCCGTGAAGCCGCTTTCAGGCTAGTCCTGGATTTCGTCCCTGACGAAGATTCCACAAAGCCGCAACCAGCGCGTCGACTTCTTCGCAAGTGTTATAAAGCGCAAACGTAGCGCGGACTGTACTCTCCAGTCCGAAGCGGCGCAGGATAGGCTGCGCGCAATGATGGCCGCTGCGCACAGCGATTCCCTTGCGGTTGAGATAGTCGCCAATCTCTTCCGTGCGCAAACCATCCAGCACAAAGGAGATCACGCTGGCCTTCTCCTTGGCCGTGCCGATGATGCGCAGCCCGGGAATCTTTAGCAGCGCAGCGGTGGCATAAGTTAAGAGCATATGCTCGTGACGCGATACGTTGACGATGCCGACACGATCAAGATAATCGATGGCCGCGCCCAGGCCGATCGCATCGGCGATGTTACCCGTCCCGGCTTCAAAGCGCTGCGGAGGCGGCTGGTAAAGCGTCTTCTCAAAGGTGACATCTTGAATCATGTTTCCGCCGCCCTGCCACGGCGGCATCATTTCCAGTACCTCGGACTTGCCAAAAACCACGCCAATGCCTGTTGGCGCAAAGACCTTGTGCCCGGAGAAGACGTAGAAATCGCAATTGATTGATTGGACGTCAACGCGCATATGAGAGACTGCCTGCGCACCATCCACCAGCACCCTCGCTCCGTGGCGATGAGCCGCCTCGACCATCTCGCTTACCGGCACGATCGTGCCCAGCGCATTCGAGACGTGCGCAATCGAAACCAGCCGCGTCTTCGGTCCGAGCAGCTTTTCGTACTCGTCAAGCAGAACCTGGCCGGAATCATCTACTGGCGCGACGCGCAGCCGCGCGCCCTTTTCCGCGCAGAGCATCTGCCAGGGAACAATGTTCGCGTGGTGCTCCAGCCAGGTGATGACGATCTCATCATCCTTCTGAATGTTTTGCCTTCCCCAGCTCTGCGCTATCAGGTTGATACCCTCGGTAGCTCCGCGTACAAAGACGATCTCGCGCGGGGCGCCGGCGTTGAGAAAGCGGCGCGTCTTCTCGCGCGCCGACTCGTAGGCATCGGTAGAACGCGCGGCCAGCTCATGCGCTGCGCGATGCACATTCGAGTTTTCGTGTTCGTAAAAATAGCTCAGCCGGTCGATGACCGATTGTGGCTTCTGCGTGGTTGCTCCGTTATCGAACCAGATCAGCGGGCGGCCGTTGACCTGCTCGCGCAGAATCGGAAAATCGCGGCGAATCGCCTCTACATCGAAGGAATAAGACGAGAGGCCGAGATCGCCCAACAACTCCGGCTGTCCTTCGCCGGGAATAACAACGGGAACAACATTCGAAGCATCAAACGGACGAGGCAGGCTCTGCGGATCATACGATGCCGGCGCGCGAAAATCCGGCTCGTGAGCTACCGCGCCTGGGAGCTGTGGCTCGTTGCGGTCATGAGGCGACGCAAAAGGATTGCCATAACTCGCTGAGTTATCCTTGGCAGCCGCCGCCGGAACTGGGCCGGGAATCGAAGGTGGTGTCGAGAACAGCGGCCGCGCATCCTCCATGAAGGAAAACGTTGGAAGTGCCGAGGAATCAACGACGCCTAATGCACCAGGAACGGTTGGCGTGGGAGGCTGAAAGCCTTGCGGCACCTGAAAATCAGGCGACAGCGAAGCAGGAATCGATGCAAATCCCTCTTCTGTGGGCACAGGCTTCCCGCTCGCTTGCGCGGGAGTATTCGCGGCTACCGGCGCCGCATCCGGCGCAACAAAGATCGGACGCGCATCCTGCAGAAACGCAAATGCAGGCGCTGCGCCGGGCGAAATGCCGCCGCCGGGAACCGCTGGAGCTACGGATGCAGACGACCGTGCATCCGGCGCAATGCTTCTCTCCGGCGTGGCGATATAGTTCCCCGTCAGAGCTTCGCTTAAAGGCGTGAGAACACCTGGTACAGTGGGCGCGGTCGGGCTGGGCACAGCCGCATAGGGATTTCCGGTGAAGGCTGAGTTAGGCGGCAACACTATACGAGCCGCAGTCGCGGCAAGATGCTGTTGCTCCTCCGGCAGCTCGTTGAAGATATCGTTGGCCATGCGAGCCAACTGCGCTGGAGAAAGAATGCCGGGAGCAACAGCGTCGCTCCCATGCAATCCTACAGCCCAGTTAGTAACATCCGGAGCGATCGCCGAGACCGGAAATTGCTCACTTGTACTCATGATATTGACCCACGTTCACGTCTTCGAGCAGGGCAATGGCATCATCCGTCAGCACGGCCGCCGAGCAGTAGAGCGAGATTAGATACGAAGCCAGCGAGCGCTGGTCGATGCCCATGAAGCGCACCGACAGACCAGGACTCTGTTCTCCCGGCAATCCGGGCTGGAAGAGGCCCACCACGCCCTGCTTCTTCTCGCCCACCCGCAGCAGCAGTATCTTGGTCGTATGATCCTTGCCGCGGATGGCAATCTTGTCAGAGGGAATCAGCGGAACTCCGCGCCAGGTCAGGAACGGCGTGCCAAACAAAGTGACTGTCGGCGGAGGAACGCCGCGCCGGGTGCACTCCCGCCCAAAGGCGGCAATGGCGCGCGGATGCGCCAGAAAGAACGATGGCTCTTTCCAGACCTTGGTCAGCAACTCGTCCAGATCGTCCGGAGTCGGCGCTCCCTTGCGCGTCTTGATCTTCTGCGCGTCGGCAACGTTATTCAGCAGGCCGTAATCGGCATTGTTGAACAGTTCGCTTTCCTGCTTTTCCTTGACGCTCTCAATGAGAATGCGCAGTTGCTCCCGCACCTGATCGTAAGGATTGCTGAGCAGATCAGAGACGCGGGTATGAACATTCAACACGGTATTGATGCTGCTCAAACGATACTCGCGAGGAGCATCCTGATAGTCGGCGAAAGTGGACGGCAGCGGCGACTCATCTTCATGCGAGCATAGAGACTCGATCACCTTGCTCTCGTTCACTTTGTTGACGCGGAAGGTGCCCGCCTCCAGCGGCTTCCAGTCCAGGAAGCGGATCAGCCAGCGCGGCGTGATGGCTCCGAACTGCGGAGCGGTCTTGGTTACATTCGCAAGTTGAAATGCAGCTTCTTCGCGCAATGAAACACGATTGACTTCTTCTGCCACAGTGGATCTCCTTCTCGTTCCAGAACATCAAAATTGTAGCCCAAGCGAACGGGCTTCACAACAAATTAAAATCCTCAATTTCATAGAGAGAAAAGGGCCGAAGATACTTTTTCCGTCTTCGGCCACATTTCGCGAAATTTGGAGCGCCGAGCGGGAATTGAACCCGCGAATACAGGTTTTGCAGACCTGCGCGTTGACCGCTTCGCCATCGGCGCTTGAGAGAAACCGAACGCTAGTACTTTTGAACGCTGCTGTCCACGCGATCCGACCATGCGTGAATTCCTCCCGTCAGATTCCAGACGTGAGTAAAGCCAGCGTTATGAAGGACTTGAGCGGCCTTTGCGCTCCGTGATCCCATCTTGCAAACGGTGACAATCTTCAGGTTCGCGTCGAGTTCATTCACCCGCTTCGACAGCTCGGGAAGCGGGATCAACCACCCGCCGATATTGGAGATTTCGTACTCGGACTCATCGCGCACATCGAGCAGAAATAGATTTTCGCCGGCATCCAAACGCTGCTTCAACTCTTCGACACGAATTTCAGGAACGCTCATCGTCTTCCCCTTAACCTGGAACCAGTTCGGCGACTGCTCCTGTTTCCGCACCCGCCTCAATTTCAATCCAAAATAGAAAACCCACCTGCCAGTTCGATCTCTGGCGGTGGGTTCATAAGAGGCGGCAGCTTGTAAGTTACTCTAGCCCAGCCACTTCCTCACGCCAGAATGCATTTGCGCACAGCACATCGCTGTACAACAACACATTGCGGCGCTCATGGGGCTAAAAATGCTCACGAGGTGAATGTACCACAAACCCTTCCGTGCGGCAAGAAAAAAGTCCATTCGGTGTTCAAATAATAGAAGAATCTCATTTTAGAGACAGGTTGAGGCGATGAAAGTCCCGGAGATGTACTGGGTACGCTCCCCGCTCTGTGCGGTGGGAACTTCGCGGTTCAACACAGCAACCTGGAGAATGGAGGGCTTTCAGCAGGGCCATCGGAAGCGGCAGCAGCGCGGCTTTTGACCAGACTTGGCTCGTGGCAGAGAGAAGCCTTTAAGGTGGGATTAGATGCGGTGGTTATCTCTCGTACGGAGACGATTGTTCAGCTGGAGATTCGACCTCAAGTCAGTTCAATCTTGGCTGGGGAGACTCGTCACACCCAATACATACATTGCCCGAAAGTTAAAGAGTCAAATTACAAGTAATCGTCCGTCCCTCGCCAACCTCAGTCTTGCTGCTTTCCACTGTCAGGTATTTTTTCGTGAAGTTGAGTTGTCCCCAAGTCGAAATCTTTATCTGGGCGTCGCGCATGCCGGCGTTAAACGCACGTGTTAACGCAGGATAGAGACCCCGTAGTGCGCCAGAGGAAGCATCAGGCATGGAGCAGGCCTGTGTTTCTGCTCGTTTTATTGAGGATTCCTGAGGGATTCGAACGTGACCAAGCCGCGCTGAATTGCCGACGTCGCCGCCTGCGTCCGGTCCGTCACGCCCAGCTTGCCCAGCAGCCTGTTGATGTGCGTCTTGACCGTGGTCTCTGAGATTACAAGCTCGGCCGCAATCTCCCTATTGTTCTTGCCGTGCACGATCTGCTCCAGTACCTCTGACTCGCGCGCTGTCAGCTCTTCGGTACCCACACGCTCGGCAAGTTTTTGGGCGATGGCCGGCGGGATGTACGAACTGCCCGCGTGAACTGAGCGGATCGTTGCAATCAACTCTTCGGAGGTCATACCCTTGAGCAGATAGGCGCGCGCGCCGGCTTGCAGGGCGCGATAGATGTCCTCGTCTCCGTCGTAGGTGGTGAGTACGATGAAACGCGCGTTTGGTGTCTCCATGCGGATGCGCTCGATGACCTCAACGCCGCTCAGTCGAGGCATTCGCAGGTCGATCAGCGTAATGTCCGGCTGGTGCTTGCGGAATTGAGTGATGGCCTCCACGCCGTCCGCGGCCTCGCCTGCGACCTCAAGGTCATCAACAACATTGAGCAGGGACACCAGCCCCTGTCGCACCATGTGGTGGTCTTCCACAACCAGCACGCGAATCGATTCCTTGCACAGCGGCACTTCGGAAGAATTCATCATGAACGGCCCATCGACATTCGAATGAGTATAAGTTGCAATACAGTATCGTGGAAGCGGAAAGAGTCTGCAACGGCCAAAGGGTTGAGGCGCGCCTCCATCTAAAGTTGGCAATAAAACTCAACACACGGAATGAGCTGAGCCGTACATCCACGGATGTAGTCGCTTCTCCATCTACGGATTGTTGCGCCCACTGGCCGCACAGTTGATGCTCGTTCACAGTCCAATGAACATACGAACTGAGGCCATTCCATGAAACGCATTGTTCTTATTCTTTGTCTTGCGTTGACTATAGCGGTTCTGCCAAATGCCGCGGGTCAAAGCGCAACCGCCTCTTTGAGAGGCGTCGTCACGGATACAACCAAGGCTGTTGTGCCGGGCGCTGAAGTCGTGATCACGTCTATCGGCACAGCCCAGCAGCACGTAGAGCGAACCGACAGCCGTGGTGAGTTCTCGTTTCAGGAGTTGTTCATCGGCGACTACCGGGTCGAAGTACGGTCTCCGGGCTTCGCAGTCTGGGTCAACTCGCGGATACACCTCGATGTTGGAAACCAGTCAGAGATTGCTGTACAGCTTGTTCTCGCGACTGCCAATCAGACCGTCGAGGTAAGCGCTGAGGCCGCTGGACTGCAAACCAATGAGATCGCGCAAGGCGCGGTGGTGAGCGAAACCGAGATTGCGAATCTGCCACTCAATGGGCGCAACTTCTCTCANNTTGGACAAAATTATGAAGTCAACGGCATGCGTCCGGAGTCCAATACCTTCCTCGTGGATGGCATGCGTAACATCAACCGCATGGACGGAGGGTACGCATACCGGCCGCCAGCCGACTCGATGGCTGAATTCCGCATTCTCACCACGACCGCGCCGGCTGAGTTCGGTGGGACCAGCGGTGGCATTACCACCATTGTCACCCGTTCCGGCACGAATCAGGTGCACGGAACGCTGTATGAGTTCCTGCGCAACGACGCGCTTAACGCCAACAACTACTTTGCGCCGCGGAAGGAAGAGCTCAAGCAGAACCAGTACGGCGGCACCATCGGCGGCCCCATGGTGCATAACCACGCCTACTTCTTCGCGTACTACGAAGGTCTTCGCGAAAATCAGGACATCACGCATGGCGTGGTGGTGCCAACGGTGGCGGAGCGCAGTGGCGACTTCTCAGCCGATGCGCCCATTCTTTTGAATTCCACACGAACGCCCCTGGGCAACAATCTTTCCGGTCAGGTCAACGCGATCACCGCGAAATACTTCCAGTACTTTCCCATTCCCAACACGCTGGAAAATCCGCACCTGGCCCAAACCACAAACCTGAGCCAGTTAGACAGTGACCAGGGCGGCGCCAAAGCCGACTGGTTGCTGCGGAACGTGGATGTTTTGAGCGCGCGCTACAGCTACTCGACGATGGGACTTCGCAGCCCGTATTCGGAACTCGGCGCCGATGTTCCAGGGTTTCCCGTTGGCTACTACGCCAACACGCACCTTAGCGGATTGACTGAAACTCACACCTTTTCTCCGCATACGGTGCTGACTGCAAATGTCAGCTTCTTCCGGAACCACATCATTCTGGATCAGCGCAAATCCGGCTTCAGCCCTCAGGCATTCGGCTTTGGATATTCCTCCACATGGGCCTCGGCCACGGGCGCGCCGCTAATCATGACCCAAGGCTACTCCAATGTGGGCGACCCAGTTATCAACCCGCGCGATAGCACACAGAACGACTACGCTTACAGCGCCAACCTAGTACACACACAGGGCAAGCACGTCACCAGTTTCGGCTCTCAGTTCCGTCGGACGCAGCTCAACGGCTATCAGGCAAACTTTGCTTCGGGCACCTTTTCCTTTACGGTTCAGGGCTACACCAACAACTCGTTGGCTAACTTCCTGCTGGGTAAGCCGGATATATTCACCCAAGCCGGGGGCGACTTCACACGTGACCTGCGCGGCTGGGAGTTGGGCTCCTACGCACAGGATGAGTACCGCATCAGCAAGACGCTTACGCTGAACTACGGCGTACGTTACGAGATCACGACGCCGTTCCGAGACATCCACAATCGCATGATGGAGTTTGCGCCGGGCCACCAATCCACCGTTTATCCTAACGCTCCAAACGGCCTTCTGTTTCCCGGCGACTCCGGTGTACCCGACACGATTGCGCCTGTCTTCAAAGGTGATTGGGCGCCCCGTGTCGGCTTCGCATGGGATCCGTTTCGGAATAGCCGCACGGTGATCCGCTCAGCCTACGGCATCTTCTACGACGAACTGCTGAACGGCGTGGGAATGCCCTTCCGCGCCACCAGCAGCGCGCTCCCACAGACGGTCGTCCGGACTCTTACTGGATACACAAAGATCAACTACGCCAACCCGCTCGGTACCGTAAGCAGTCCATTTACGCCCGGCCAGTTTGCTCTGCCCGCTTCCACCTTTACCATCGATAGCAATCTGCGGCCTCCCTATGCGCAGGACTGGAACTTTACCATCGACCAAAGCCTTGGTAAGCAGAACCTGTCCGTCGGATACATTGGGTCCAAAGGAACTCGCTTGCCGCGCCTAGTCGAAGCTAATCCTGCGATCTATCAACCCGGTGCAACCTTCGCTAACTCCCCTCGGCGTCGGCTCTACTCCGGCTGTACGCTGACGACCGGCACCTGCACGCTGGGCACGGCCGGACTGGTGGAGGGAAATGCGAACTCAACCTTCCACTCGGCACAGGCTTCACTCACACGGCGCGGCACGCCGGATTTGAATTACACACTGGCCTACACCTTTTCCAAGAATCTGGATTACTCATCAAGCCTTCATATGTCCGGTCCCGCCCCCTGGATGGTCCTTGGAGAGCTTGACATTGCCCAGAATAACCAGGATCTGAAGGCTGAACACGGACGCTCGCTTTTCGATTCGCGCCATCGTTTTGCCGGGAGCGTGACCTACGCGATTCCATTTGCGCGCAGCTTCACCGGTCCGTCTCGAATTCTGCTGGATGGCTGGCAATTCAGTGCCTTGTTAGCCGTCAATTCCAGCACACCCTTCACTGTTTATGACTCGGCCAATGTTTCGTTGCAGGCTCCGCATCCCGGAGTTTCCGGCATGTTCGGCGATCGGCCCAATGTTGTTGGAAACCCCAATAAGGGAGCGCCGCACAAGGTGTCGCAATGGGTGTCGCCTTCGGCATTTCAACGGCTCGATCCGGTTGCAGACGCCGGGCAGTTCGGCAACGAGGGGCGAAACAGCGTCGATGGCCCTGCCTATGGAAGTCTGGACGCTTCACTCGACAAGAGCTTTGCGATAGGAGAACAGACGAGAGTGCAGTTTCGGGCGGAAGCCTTCAACGTGACAAACCGTGTCAACCTGATCCCACCCGTATTCGACATGAACTCGCCTGCCTTCGGGCAGATCACGGAGGCGCAGGCCCCGCGTGTCCTGCAATTCGCCTTGAAGTTTGTGCGGTGAACCCGCCTCCGAAGAAAGGAACGACTATGAAAAGCAATACTCGCAGCTATTCGAACGGCAGTACCGACGCCACCATCGCGCCAATGCAGGTGGCCACCAGTACCTATCACGCCACCAATCACAACCTGGTTTTTACGGCGCGCAATCTGTTCTAGTACCGCAAATGCCCGGTTTACAGTTTATCGGAAACATTGTGTGTAGTTGCTGCTCATGGGGAATGTTGGATGAGAGTCATTGCAAGAGTGATGACGATTGCCGCTCCGTTTGCGCTGGTGCTGATTTGCGGTTTTGCACCCGAACCGGCACAAAGCCCAGCGGCGGATATTATCGTTACTGCCGCGCTAGTCTATGATCCGTTGGCGGCCTTGCGCGGAGAAGAACGCTTTCCCAAGGGCGCGCAATTGCTCGTGATTCACGCGGGCAAAGCGGGTTCCAACCCGGAGCCGCTGGTGACAGGCTTTGCGGCTACCGCGGACGCCAATGTTTCCTTCGACGCCAAGACCGTACTATTCGCTGGTAAAAAAACCGCGGGCGACCCATGGCAGATATGGGAACTGACGATTGCAGACCATTCGCTGCGGAAGATTGTCGCGGATGCAAACGGCGCCATTCGCCCGCTCTACCTGCCTGGCGGCCGCCTGGTCTATGCGCACCGCACTTACAAGGGCTATCGACTTGAAGCAGCGCAATTGGATGGCTCCGCAGTTCAGCCACTCAGTTTCTTGCAAGCCAGCACACTACCTGCGTCAGTGCTGAAGGATGGGCGCATTCTCTTTGAAGCCGGCTTCCCTTTTGGTTCCGGATCGACGCCGGAACTGTTCCTGGTTTACTCGGATGGAAGCGGAGTCGAATCCTACCGCTGCGATCACGGCACGGCGCGCTGGGAAGGAACACAGTTGGCCTCTGGCGATGTGGTGTTCACGCACGGCGCAACATTGGCGAAGTTCACGTCGTCTTTGGCAGCGGAGGAGCGCATCGTAGCGCCGCGCGCCGAATATGCCGGCGCGATTGCCGAGACAGCCACTGGCGCATGGCTTGTGAGCGTGCGATCCGGCGCTGGAACGCACTACACATTGAAGCTGTGGAAACCGGGCGCGGCGGCACTGCAAACATTACTGGCTAAAAGCGGCGAGGATATTGTCGAGCCAGTTCTTGTGGCAGCGCATACAACGCCCAAGCGTCACCCCTCCGGGCTGCACGACTGGAGCTACGCCAATCTGCTTGCCCTCGATTCGCGCCTCTCGCGCGATGGCGATCTTCGCGTTGCACCTGCATCGGTGCGGCTGGAGACACAGGACGCTCAAGGCCGCACTGTCATCACTGGCACAGCTCCGGTTGAGGCGGATGGTTCCTTCTTTGCAAAAGTGCCCGCCGAACAGCCGATTCGCTTTGTGCTGCTTGATAAAAAGGGCGCAGTGCTGCGGCAGGAGCACGGATGGTTCTGGATTCGCCGCGGAGAACAGCGCTACTGCGTGGGCTGCCACACGGGGCCGGAACGCTCGCCGGTGAATCGCTTGCCGGCCGCGCTGCTGCGCACCACAACGCCCGCCGATCTTACAGGCGTGAAGGAGCCACGCGAGTCGCAACACGGAACGCCAGGAGGCAACTGAGATGAATTTCCGCTTTCTTCTTCTATTTTCCGCCGTCTCCGTTTCTGCTGCGCATCTCACTCTTGCTGCACAGCAGTCACCCGCACAGAATCCTCATGGCGCGCAAGCGCCGTCTGCGCCACCGCAGGCCGCGCCGGTGATTCGTTTTGAAGATGCGAGCGATAAGGCGGGCATTAACTTTACGCACAGTTACGGGTCGCGCCAGATGGCATCGCTGCTCGAAGATACTGGCGCAGGCTGCGTGTGGTTCGACTACAACAACTCCGGTCTTGAGTCTCTCTATGTGTTGAACGGACGGCCGCTGGACGATTCGATGCATCCGTTTCCGCTGAAGGTCAAGCCGAATCCTCTGCCGCACAATCATCTTTATCGCAACAACGGCGACGGCACATTTACCGACGTGACAGAGAGTTCCGGGCTCAATCCCGAGATCTATGGAATGGCCGTGACGGCTGCCGACTATGACAACGACGGCTTTGTCGATCTGCTGGTGACCGGATACGGCAAAACGATTCTCTACCACAATGACGGCAACGGGCACTTTACCGATGTGACCAAGAAGGCCGGCATCAATGTGGACGGTTGGGCCATCAGTTCGACGTGGCTGGATTACGACAAGGATGGCTGCGTCGATCTGTTTGTGGGCCGCTATGTGAAATTCGATCCAAAGTACCGCGCCTTCTATGCGCCGGACGGCTATCCGGGGCCGCTGGACTACGCTGGCGAGACAAACAAACTTTTTCACAACAACTGCGATGGAACCTTCACCGATGTCACCGACAAGTCGGGCATCGGAGCCGATGTGGGCCGCACGATGGGCGTGACCGCGGCGGACTTCGACAACGACGGCTGGGACGACATTTACGTTTCCAACGACCGCACGGAGAACTTCCTCTTCCGCAACAAGCATGATGGAACCTTTGAAGAGATTGGCAGCGATACGGGCACGGCTTATGGACAAAATGGCGAGTCTACTTCGTCTATGGGACCGGTTTTTGCCGACCTTGAGGGGCGGGGATGGCTGGACCTGTGGGTCACAGATGGGCGCTACAACCGTTTGCTGCGCAACACGGGCAAGATGAGCTTTGAAGACTTGGGAGCAACGAATGGCGTCTCGCAGGCGAATGCGCAATATGCGAGTTGGGGCACGGGTATTTACGACTTCGACAACGATGGGCTGCTCGACATTCTCATCTTCCATGGCGCGCTCATTCAGCAGATTCCGCAAGAGCATACGCTTTTTCGCGGAATAGGCGACGGTAAGTTCGTGGACGTTTCGCGCGAGGCAGGCCCTGTGCTGAGCGTGCGCACGACGGCGCGAGGCGCATGTTTCGCCGACTACGAAAACAATGGGAAAGTGGATGCTTTCGTGGTGAATCTGGGATCGAAGGGGACGCTGCTCCACAACGTTTCGGCGAATACAGGCCACTGGATTGCGATCAAGCTGAAGGGAACAAAGAGCAACCGCGACGGCATTGGAGCAAAGGTGGAAGTCTTTGCGACAGGCAAGCGCCAAACGGCAGAACGCGTGGCTGGCTCGGGATATCTGTCGCAGAACGACGAGCGCCTGCACTTCGGTTTGGGCGCTGCGACGACTGTGGACAAACTCATCCTTCACTGGCCGAGCGGACGCGAGCAGACGCTCGAAAACCTGACCGTGGACCGTGTGCTTACTGTGGAGGAACCTAAATGAACCGGCGAGCGCAACATGGGTTTCACTTTGGAGTTTGCGCGGGATTTGCCGCCGCGAGCGTGGCGTTGCTTTCGGTCGAACTGTGGACCGGCGGGAATGTTCGCGCAGCCGCGCAGCCAGAGACGAGCGCGACAGAGGATTATTCTTCGCCGCTTGAGGTTTTGCTTTCGCCGGATGGCGCGCGGCTCTATGTGCTCTGCCAGCAAAGCAACGAGGTACGCGTGTTGAATGCGGCCAGCTTCGCGGTGATCAAAAACATTGCGATGGGCCGTGTGCCGCGTGGATTTTCGCTTTCTTTCAAGGGCGACAAGTTGTTTGTGACGAACTCCTGGGACGATACGCTCTCGGTGATCGATACAAAAACACTTGCCGTGGTGGCCACATGGAGCGTGGGCGCAGAGCCGTCGAGCGTGGTTGAGGACCGTGCAGGCAAACGGCTGTTTGTGGCCAATCGGATCAGTGGCGACATCGCCGTCCTAGATGCTCAGACCGGCGTGGAAGAGAAGCGCCTGCTGGCTGGGCGCGGCGCGAGCTATCTGGCACTCTCACCCGACGGTAGCCGCATTTATGTGACTCATGTTTACCCGAAGATCGTCCCGCGTCAGACCGGGTTGGAAAATCGGATGGAGCCGGAGTCGGAGATCACGGTGATCGATGCGGAGCGCGCAGTTGTGATAGATCGCGTGCCGCTGCACGCGATTGCCGGCGTCTTTCATTTGGCGCTCTCCGCCGATGGACGGCTGGGCGTTGCCGCCGAATACCATCCAAAAAATTTGATTCCGCTGGCGCACGTGGAACACGGCGGCACTTTCACCTATTCGCTCGAAGTGTTTGGCGCGGATGTGGGAAAGGCTGCTCCGATTGAAGTGCCGCTGGATGAGTTGGAGCGCTATGCCTCGCAGCCTTTCGGCGTGGCCATTGCGCCGGACAAGTCGCGCGTTTACGTTACCTGCGGGGGTTCGGAGATTGTGACCGTGGTCGATGTGCCGCGCCTGCTTCGCTTCATTCACGCGCACACCGGTCTCTTCGCGCAAGATCTCTCTGCCAGCGCCAATTATGTTGTGACACGCATTCCCGTGGGACTGAATCCGCGCGGGCTGGCGCTTTCGCGTGACGGACGCAGGCTGTTTGTAGCAAACCGCCTGGATGACACCGTGAGCATGATCGACACGCGCACTAATCGCGTTGCCTCCACTATCACGCTGGCTGGACCGAAGACGATCTCTCAACTGCGTCACGGCGAGCAGACATTTTATACTTCGCGCTATTCGTTTCAAGGCCAGATGGGCTGCGCCAGTTGCCACATCGATTCCACCTTCGACGGCATTCAATGGAACCTGGAACCGGATGGCTTTGGCCGCAACACGGTGGACAACAAGATCCTTGAGGACATCAAGGACACGGAGCCGTATAAATGGACCGGAACCAACCCGAACATTCCAACCGAGTGTGGACCGAGGACTGAAAAGTTCTTCTGGCGTTCAGAGAACTACGACAATCTCACACTTGCCGATTTAGCTGCCTACGTTCGCAGTCTGGCTCCGCGCCCCAATCGCTGGCGACAGGCAAACGGCGAGCTTACGCCAGCGCAGGAGCGCGGCAAAGCGATCTTCGAGCGCGCCGTGGACAAGTTCAAGAAGCCGATTCCCGAATACAATCGCTGCTCCTATTGCCACAGTGGCCCCAAAGGCACGAGTCAAATAATCTTTAACGTGGGGACGCGCAAACCCAACGACAATACAGGACTGCTGAAGGCTCCCATGCTAACCAATATCGCGCTCACCGCCCCTTACCTGCACGATGGGTCGGCGCGTTCGCTGGAAGAGATATGGACGATCTACAACCCGGACGACAAGCACGGTCGGACCAACGATTTGACCAAGGATGAACTTAACGATCTGATCGAGTACCTCAAGTCTCGATAAGGGAGATGTGATGAAAAAGCTCTGTATGATTGCAATGTTGCTAATTGCTGCCATAAATGCATATTCCGCGTCACCAGCGTCCGTGTCTAAGCCGGCAAATGGAGCGCATAAATCTCATGCCGCGCAAGCGGCGTCTGCCGCACCGCAAGTGCTGCCGCGCTTCCGTTTTGAAAACTTTACCACCGCCAACGGCCTTCCCAACAATCACGTCTTCGCGGTACTTGTCGATGGAGATCGCATCTGGGCGGGAACGGAGAATGGATTGGCGGTCTACGAGAACCATGTCTGGAAGGTCTACACGACCGCGGATGGGTTGGCTCATCGCGCCGTCATCTCGCTGGCTCTGGACAAGAACACCGGCGATGTTTGGGCTGGAACCATGGGCGGGCTAAGCCGGATTTCAGGCGGACACATCGACAGCTTCACGCAGTTGAACTCAGGGCTGAGCAACAACGTCGTCTACAACATTTCAATCGAAGGCGAGAATGTATGGATTGCCACAGCCGCCGGCGGATGCCGGCTCAACCTGCACACCAATCAGTGGTCGCTCTACAACGAGCGCAACACGCCCATGTTCGAGATATGGAATTATGCAGTTTCCGCGACGCCTACCAAGGTCTTTTACGGCGTTTGGGGCAGTGGCATTCTTGAATACGATCAGAAGACCGCGAAGTGGACCAGGTATGACGATCCGGACGGCGAAACCGAAACGGTGGTGATGAAGGATCAGGGGCTGATCCACGAGATCGTCACCTCGGTCAGTTATATGGAGAAGGAGAATGTTTTGTGGGCAGCTACGTATTTTGGCGATAGCCATTATGATGGCCGTTACTGGCACAACTTTCTCACCAAAGATAGCGGTCTTCCATCGAATTTTACCAATTATGTGAAAGGCGTGGACGGCAAGCGCGCTTGGTTCGGAACCGACAAAGGACTTGCTTATTATGACGGCGAAAATTGGTTCGTCTATCGCCCTTCACTCACCGATGGCAAGCCGGAGATGACGGTGCGCAATGCAAAGGGCATCGTAACGCCCGTCGCAGTGACCACCGCTCCGGCGCACAACTATATCCTTGGCATCGATTTTCAGGGCAACGACATTTGGGTTGCAACCGCTGACGGACTGAGCCACGGAATTCGTCAGCCGTGAGAAACCGGATCGCCATGACGGCACAAACTCAGATGCGAAATGTCACTGTGATCTTCTGTACGGATAAACAAGCTGGAACCAGCAAGGAGTTGTTGTGATGCGCAAGAGATGGTTATTGGTTATCTTCGGCATCTTGGTTACTGGTGTAGCGGTCCGCTGCCTGGGCCAGGATGCAGCTAAGAATATGGACACGAGCACGGGTAAGAAAGTATGCGAGTGTGGCGCGCATCCGCCGGGACCGCCAAGAGACCGCACCGTAACCCCGTATGCTGGTACGCCGGACGACTTGAAGCCATTCGGCAAGTTTACGCCGAGTTATGATGTCAACTATATTCGTCCAAACATCTACATGGGCGCGGCGCGGAAGATTCCCGATCCCGCGGATATTACGGAGGTGCGCATCGGATTTATCGGTCCGATCGAGCATCACCCCGACCAGGTTTTTGGGCTGCGGATGCTGCATGGCGCGCAGATGGCGATCGATGAGGCCAATGCCCGCGGCGGTTACGGGGGCAAGCCCTTCAAGCTGATGGCGCATAACGACTACGATAACTGGCAGGCCAAGACCGTTTATGGTCCGGACCGGCCCACAGACTCAGATATATGGGGATCGTCTTCGAATCAAGCTGTCAATATGGTTTACGACGACGAGGATTGGGCGATCTTTGGCTCGATCAGCTCCGAGACCACGCACATCGTACTGCGCGTGGCGTTGCGTGCCGAGATTCCCGTGGTGAACTCGGAAAATACCGATCCCACCGTTCCAGAGACTACGATTCCGTGGTACTTCGGCGCTTTGCAGGATGACCGGCAGCAGTCTTACACGTTGGCTCGCCACATTTTTACCGAGCTGGGGCTGAAACGCGTAGCGCTGTTCAGGGTAAACAACCGCTATGGCCGCTTCGGAGTAGGCAAGTTCCGCGATGCGGCGCGCCGTCTGGGCCATCCGCTGGTGATTGAGCAGAAGTATCTGCCGGGCGACACGGACTATTCGCAGCAGTTGAAGGTGATTCGCGATGCGCGGGCCGATGCGGTTGCTATCTGGGCCGATGAGGAACAGACGGCGCTGTTCCTCAAACAGTTACGGGCAGCGGGAATGAAACAGCGCGTCTTTGGCGCATATCGCACACTGGGTCCGGCGTTGCTGGCTGAGGCGGGAGATGCGGCCGAGGGCTTCGAAGCGGTCTACCCCTACGATCCAACGCGCAACGACCCACGCTGGATCGACTTCAACAAGCGATACGAAGACCAATTCCATGAGAAGCCGGATCATTACGGCGCGTTGGCCTTCGACGCAATGAATGCTTTGCTCGATTCAATCTGCATGGCTGGACTCAATCGCGCGCGGATTCACGATGCTCTTGCCAACATTGAAGAGTACGACGGCGTAACTGGGCACATGACCTTCGACCCCAACGGGAAGAACGTGGCGCCGTTGTATTTGGGCACGGTACATGATGGCACAATCACATACAGGGTTGCCACGATGGAAGCACGCTCGGTGCGGCCAGTGTCTTCTACCGCGCCGCAAATAATGCCCACTGGCGAGCCGCGCAAACAGTGACTCTTACTCTCCGCAACAGATGTCAGCCGAAGCTGCACGACAAATATGGCTCATTCGAGCGAATCTACGTTGTCCAGTCGGCTCTGCGGGGGAGAATCGTCAAAAAGAAGAAAGACGGGGTTTCCTCAATGGATGATGCTCTTCCCGATGCCCGGATTGCATTCCGCGCCTACTTGATCCGTCTTCATGGACCGGAGAGCGGCCCAACAATAAGAGTGCTTTTAGTCGAGGCCTCAAAAGCGCGATCAATTTATGAGGGATTCGGATCGTGGCCGCAATGCGAGCGTTGGATCGGACAGCTTACAGGTTGGATTACTCCGCGAGATGTGTTGGCAGATCTTCACAAACGTCTCGAACAAAAGCAATTGGCGACCATTAATGTGGTGCGAACTTCAGTGCAAGACATCGAATCTGCCGGACTAAGTCGTGTTGATAGCTAAACGAGAGAGGTTCATAACTATTGTTTTGTCGCTGTTGTGGAAGGGGCGCCGAGGTGAAAGCTATGGCGGTCGAGTTTACTGACCGCGGTTGCGAACTCACGAATTTCGATGTATTGATTCTTGTCCACGTCAATAAAATGCTGGCGGGTGTTGGTCGCAGGCCACCACACGTCGATCGCGGCAATGCGCGCATTGTGCCCTAGCCCGATATGCTGTTCCATCGGATTAGAGCCGAAGGAACTGGTTTCTCCGACCGTACGATAGATTGATCGTGGTGCCTGACCATCATCTGTCACTGTGACCTTGACCTGCGCGCCGACTCCGGAGCGGTTGCTTTTTACGCCAACCAGATGCACATTGATCCAGTCGTTGTTGTTGCCGGGGTTTTTAAACACACGCAAAGTGTGCGCATCGCCTGGCACAGCTCCGCCGGTCTCCGCCACGATGGCCACATTTCCGCTTCTGTCGAGATCGGCAAATGTGATAGCGTGCCCTTTGTGCACGTCTCCTGTTCCCGAAGAAGCTGTGATGTCCACAAACTTTTTTCCGTCTTTGTTGAGTAGCAGCGTGTGCGGTATCAACGCAGTATAGTTCGGGTTCCCGTTTCCAAGGTAGATGGAGAGGAAGCCGTCGTTTCGGATGTCGCCAAAGCCGGAACCCATCGGCATGAATACCTTGTCGAGGCCCACTTTTTCGGTAACATCTTCAAAGGTTCCATCGTGCTTGTTGCGGTAGAGCTTGAGCGTTTCGGCGTTGTGCGGCAGACCTAAATAAGTCTTTATTGACTCCGCGATAGAGATCGGATAGCTTGCTACAAACAGGTCCGGCCATCCGTCGTTGTCGTAGTCGAAGAAGAACGTCGAGAAGCTGACTATTGGAGCCTGGACGCCCGCCTGCCGGGCCACATCTGTAAATGTCAGATTGCCGTTGTTGTGGTATAGATTATTCGCACCGTACAGGTTTGACACATAGAAATCTACGTAGCCGTCCTGATCGTAGTCCGCGGCCGTTACTCCCTTGGAAAACGCTGTCTGATCGATTCCCGACGAATGCGAGATGTCTTCAAATGTGCCGTCGCCTTTGTTGTGAAACAGTTGGCTGGGGGAGTTTTCGTTGGCAATGAAGAGGTCAAGATAGCCATCATTGTCAATGTCAGCCCATACCGCGGAATTTGTTTGAGCTACGTTATCTCCCAGTCCGCTTTCCTCCGTCACGTCCGTGAATGTTCCATCGCAGTTATTGCGCAAAAGAGACCTTCTTTGAGGGTATTCCCATCCCCCGCGCGGAATGAAAAGGTCCATGCATCCGTCATTGTTGTAGTCCACCTGCATGATGTTGAGGGCGCCAAGCTGGTCAGCGAGGCCCGCTTGGACCGTTCGATCCGTAAAAGTGCCATCCCCGTTGTTGTGGAAATACTTGATCGGATCGCAGACTTCCATGCTGGAAACAACGATGTCAAGCAATCCGTTGTTCTCGAAGTCGTCGATGGTAAGCCCGCCGGCTTCGCGCATGACATTCAAGCCTGCTGCAGGCGCAACATCGACAAAGCGTCCGATGTCCTCCTTCGACTGGAAATCGCTCAGCGGGATGAGATATTCCTTGGGCACACCAGTCGGATACTCGCCCAGAGTCGAATACGCATAATTGAGCAGCCATTTTACTTCGATGTCGTTTGGGTATTGCATGAGAAAATGAGTAAAGTATTGAATGGCAAGCCTGGATTCGTCCTTTTTCTCATAACTTTCCTTGGGATTTACGGGAGGAAATAAATCCATATCGCCGGAGTTGCGATAGACGCCGTTCTCCATCTCAGCCCAATGCAGATACGCCGCCCCGATTGTCTCTTCAAGTTTGGGTAACAAGGGAAACGTTGCTGCCTGTACTGGGCCGCCCATGCCGCCACTGCCGCCGCCACCTGCACGATTGGACAACTGGGCCGATGTTGCTGTCTGGGCCATCTGGTAGGCAATCTTGAACTCCTTAATAGATTCCTCCATCTTTCCCTTAGAAGCATATAGCTGGCCGGCAAACAAATAGAGTCCCAAAATATCTTCTGTACTGTAGGTTGCAGGAATATCCGACCTTGGCGTATTTGTAAAATCTACGATCTCCTTCATGGCAGCATCGTAAGACTGAGTTCGCAGGTTGCAGCTTTGACGGAGATCGCGAGCCCATCCATCGGGTTTTGGATAACGGCTAAAAAGACTATCAACTTCGCCAAGACCGCCAATTGATGCACCAAAACGAATGTCACCGTTTGCAACCAAGGCCTTTATGCGATCTGAGTTTAGATCTTGAGTCGCAGGCGCGACAGAGAAGATCTTCATGATTGCGAATCCAGACGGCACTGGAACAATGCCGCTAATTTGCCCATTAGAATGCCCGGCCAAGGCATCACGTAATTCGGAACGCAGTTGTGAAGGACTCAATTTGCCCATGTATCCGCCGTCGATTGCTGTTGGATCAATCGACTTCTCCTTGGCCAACACGCTGAAGTCCCATCCGGCATTGAGCTTACGCAACACGCCGGCAGCCTCTATTTCAGTAGATGTGACGATAATGCCCAATTCCAATGGCTGTGAAGCAGCATCTTGCTGGGCCAGGGCTAGGCTGGAAAAACATGGCAAAACCACGGCCGCTGAGAAAAACAGCTTTCCTATAAACAGATGACTGGCGATTGTTTGGCGTTGCATCGGCTCCCCAATGGATGACTTGGATCGTTTGTAGATTTGTGAACGAAAGAAGAATCATAGTGGGGGTGACGGCGCGCGTCTTGGACCAAAGGATGGAGTGCCCGATTCGTCCGTCGGGAGGAGAAGGGAAGCCATACTTAATTATGATGCGGATACTCCACCAGATGGATGAAGGCGCGCATCATCTCATTGATTGATAGAGTGTTCATCCATATTGCCGATGGAGAATGCGGCCAGAAAGAGCACAATCATCTGTTGGCGGGAATTGCCGCGGGAGATTTCCCTGTGAAGCTCAAGCAAATGATGTGCGCTGCTATATTCATCGGCTGCCGGCTGCTGTCCGCACAGGGAGGCCACGAAGCGCCGTTGCCGACTTCACTCGCAACTCTATTGGCTGAGGCGGGAGCAAAAAATAGTCAGGTTGCCTCCGCCGAGGATGCTTGGAGGGCCTCAGCACACGTTGAAAAGCTGGCCACTGCGCTTCCCGATCCTGTTATCACACTTCAGTCGTTCAGCATAGGCAGCCCTAAGCCGTTTGCCGGATTCAGCAACAGCGAGTTTGCGTACGTGAGTTTGGGAGCTTCACAAGAACTTCCCTACCCTGGAAAACTCAGGCTCCGGGGCGAGGTTGCTCATCGCGAGATGGAGACGCAGAAGGCGGGCGTTGCAGTGACACGCTCCTTGGTGGCAGAGCAGGTCAAGCTGCTGTACCTGCAAATCGCATATTCTACCTCTGCAATCGCATACCTGGATCGTATCGATTCACTGTTGCAGTCCGTTACAAAAGACGCGCTCTCCCAGTACGCTCTGGGCAAAGGAAGCCAGTCAGCGGTCATCAAGGCGCAGATGGAGCGTACGCAGATTCTTCGTCAGGACACCATGCACAACCAGGAACTGTGGCAGGCACAGGCCCGGCTCAAGCAACTGTTGCATCGCACACAGGATTCTCCCGACATCTATCCCGATCCGCTGGCAGCGACGACCTTCGCGGCTGACCCGCAGGAGTTGCGAAACCAGTTGCGCTCCGGCAATCCCACGCTGCTGATGGATGCTTCTGCAGTGGACAAGCAGAAGGCGCAGTTGGCGTCCGCAAAGCGCAGCGTGAAGCCTGACTTTAATGTTGGCTATGCCTTCCAAATCACTGGCGATGATCATCGAAACCGATATATGTTTTCGGCGGAGATTCGTCTTCCCAATCGGCGTCGTGTAGAAGCTGAAATTGCCCAGGCAATGGAACTGGAGACTCGCGCAAGACACGAGATGGACTCGGATGTTCAGCAAAAGCTGGCTGATTTGCAGGAGCAATACATTGCCGTGAAGAGCACAGCGGAACTCCTCAATGAATACAAGGAAGGACTAATACCGCAAGCGGAGGCCGTGTTTCATTCCGAGCAGTCCGCCTATCAATCCAACAAGCAGGAACTCGGCCCGGTGCTTTCCGCATTGTTGGACATACTCACACTGGAGAGCGATTACCAGCAGGCGCTTCTCGATCATGAGGCCGCGCTGGTACGCATAGAGACATTGACAGGGAGAACAATACGATGAGCGTGATAGCGCAACGGAACATCCTGACAGCTTCATTGGTCTGGGCTAGTGCGATGACCTGTATGCTATTTTTTCTTCTGAGTCATCCGGCGGTACATTGGTCACAGGTTGCCGATTCTCCCGCTCCCATCGCCATGGCGCCCGCTGCTACGGCGGCAATGGCCATGGATACACCATCGCAGCAGATGGATGCGCCGCTTGCGCCGATGCAACTGACCGCGGAACAGATGCAAAACATCGGCATGACAACAGGCACAGCGGAATACAAGGATCTCAGCGACGATCTGCGCGCCACTGGAAGCGTGGCAATCAATGATAGCCTCCTCTCTTATGTTCAGGTAAGATTTTCCGGCTCCATACGTAAAGTCTTCGCGAATGCAACCTATCAATATGTCCGAAAAGGCGAGCCGCTCTTTACCGTATATAGCCCGGAACTGGTGGCTACGCAGCAGGAATACCTGCTTGCGAACGAGAATCAGCGGGCCCTGAGTAGCAGTTCCATCCGCGATGTTGCCGCTGGCGCAAGGTCTCTTTCGACAGCGGCCGAACGCAGGCTTACGCAGTGGGAGATTCCTGAGAGTGAGATTGCAGAGCTGAAGCGCAGTGGGAAGGTGCTTACCGACCTGACGATTCAATCGCCGGTCTCCGGCTACATCACGGAGCGGAACGCGCTGCCGAATATGTACGCCGAACCTGGCACGCGTCTCTACACCATCGCCGACCTTTCGCGCGTGTGGGTCAACGCGCAGGTATTTCAATGCGATGTTGGCCGCCTCAAACCAGGCGATCAGGCCGAGATCACCGTCGATGCATATCCGCAGAAGATATTCAATGGGCGTGTCGAAGAAGTCCTTCCACAGGTCGATGCAACCACGCGCACGGTAACGGTGCGGCTCTCGATCGACAACACGGGGCTACTGTTGAAGCCGGGAATGTTTGTCAACGTGGACCTTAAATCCGCAATGGGCCGCCGCCTGGTCGTTCCCGCTTCATCTGTTCTACAAACCGGCTTGAAACAAATTGTATTTCTGAATAAAGGCGATGGGCGCATCGAGCCGAAGGATATTGTCCTGGGCCCCCAGATCGGCGACAACTTTGTGATCCTCAAGGGACTCGAAGCGCATCAGTCGATTGTGACATCCGCGAATTTCCTCATTGATTCCGAAAGCCAAATGCAAGCTGCCTCCGGTGCAGGAATGGCGTCAATGTCTAACTCTGGCGCAAGCGAGGGAACCGCATCGCGTCAGTCGATTCGGATAGAGTTCACCACCAATCCCAATCCGCCGCAGAAGGGGACGAATACACTCCGCGTTAAGCTTACTGACGGCAATGGAGCAATAGTCTCAGGCGCTGACGTTGCAGTCGCATTTTACATGGCGGCAATGCCGGAGATGGGAATGGCTGCAATGAGCACAAACACAAAGCTCGCCGAGAAAAGCGGCGGAGTCTATGAGAACACAAGTGAACTGCCCTGTGGAGGAACATGGCAGGTAACCGTTACGGTGAAGCAGCACGGTCAACTCGTTGCGACAAAGAAACTCAGCGTCAATGCCAAGGGCGGAATGTGAGATGATCGCTCGGATCATCGAAATCTGCGCTCGGAATAGATTCCTCGTATTTGCAATTGTCTCGATGCTGACACTGGCGGGCGCCTGGTCTCTAATGCATATTTCTTTAGACGCCCTGCCTGATATCTCGGATGTTCAAGTCATCGTCCATACGAGTTGGGAAGGCCAGCCGCCGGATATCATCGAAGATCAGGTCACTTATCCGATTGTCACTAGCCTCCTGGCTGCGCCTCACGTGAAGGCGGTGCGCGCGCAGACAATGCTTGGAGACTCCTATGTCTTTGTCATCTTCGAAGATGGAACCGATCCGTATTGGGCGCGTTCGCGCGTAGTCGAATATCTTCAGCAGATCAGCGGCCGCTTGCCACAGGATGTGCATCCAGCCATCGGCCCCGACGCGACCGGCGCGGGCTGGGTCTTTGAGTATGCCATCGTTGACAAGAGCGGAACCCACAGTCTTGCCGACCTGCGCAGCTTGCAGGATTGGCATCTGCGGTACGACCTTGAAACAGTTCCAGGTGTTTCGGAGGTAGCGAGCATCGGTGGGTTTGTGCGCCAATATCAGGTGCGACTCGATCCCAACAAGATGCTTGCCTATGGAATTCCGCTTTCAACGGTGATCGACCGAGTCAAGGCCAGCACCAATGAAGTAGGCGGGCGCGTGCTCGATCTGAGTGGAGCGCAGTATTTGATTCGAGGCCTCGGTTATTTGCGCTCGACCAATGACCTGGAAAACGTAGCGGTGGGCAGTAAGAACGGCGCTCCGGTGCTGCTGCGCGATCTGGGCAGTGTCGGACTTGGACCTGATATTCGAGAAGGTGTTGCAGAGTGGAATGGCGAGGGCGAAACAGTCGGCGGCATTGTGGTCATGCGTCAAGGCATGAATGCGCTGAAAGTGATCGACGGTGTAAAGCGCAAGTTTCACGGGATCGAGGCCTCTCTTCCATCCGGTGTTGAGATTGTCTCTGGGTACGATCGTTCAGGCCTCATCAAGGACTCGATCGCCACTCTTCAGCGCGACCTGCTTGAAGAAGCAGTCATTGTAAGCCTGGTGATCCTCATCTTTCTTTTTCATTACCGCTCCGCGCTGATTGTGATTATTGCTCTGCCTATAGCTGTGCTGGTCTCCTTCATCCCAATGTATTTTCTTGGAATCACTTCCAACATCATGTCGCTTGGCGGCCTAGCGCTCGCCATCGGCGTCCTTGTCGACGCGGCTATTGTCATGGTCGAAAACGGCTATAGGCATCTTTCGGAGCGGCAAGAGGCAGGTTCACTTCCCGTATCACATTCGGAACGCCGGCAGATCCTCATCGGCGCCGCAAAGCAGGTTGGACCCGCGCTTTTCTTCTCTCTGTTAATTATCGTGGTCTCTTTCCTCCCCGTTTTTTTGCTTGAAGCTCAGGAAGGAAGGATGTTTCGCCCCCTCGTTTGGACAAAGACTCTTGCTGTTGGATCTTCATCCATTCTCGCCATCACTCTGGTGCCTGTTCTAATGGTGCTGTTGATTCGCGGCAGGCTGCGGCCAGAGCGCGAGAATCCGGTTTCACAATTCACGCAGGCGCTCTATCTTCCAGTGCTTCGGTTTTGCCTCAGGCACAGGAAGCTGACAATCGTCCTCAATCTTCTGTTTCTGATAGCAATGGTACCCATCGCCTTCAAACTCGGAAGCCAGTTCATGCCACCGCTTTTTGAAGGGTCCGCACTCTATATGCCAACCTCCCTCCCCGGCATTTCCATCGAACAAGCGAAGACCCTCATGCAAAAGCAGGATGCTCTCCTGCGCGCATTTCCCGAGGTGGAGAGCGTCTTTGGCAGCGTGGGCAGATCAGACAGCGCGACGGATAACGCCCCTCTCGATATGTTCGACACAACCATCATGCTGAAGCCGCGAGAGCAATGGAGGCGCGGCATGACATACGAAAGACTGATTCAGGAGATGGACGCAAGCGTGCAGTTTCCGGGCATCTCCAACACCTGGACAAGTCCGGTGGAATGCCGCCTCGACATGGAACTTACCGGCATCAAAACGCCGTTGGGCATCAAGGTGCAGGGACCAAACATTGATGGGATTGAACGTCTCGCGGGACAAATTCAAAGCGTGCTCGCAACCATGCCGCAGCAGCGTTCCTCATTTGCGGAACGCATCTCCCAGGGCTTCTACGTGAACGTGGACGTGGATCGCGAGGAAGCGGCGCGTTATGGGTTGAGCGTGGCTGATGTACAAACCGCTGTCTCGTCAGGCATCGGCGGACGGAACGTCACCGAGAATATCGAAGGACGGGAACGCTACCCCATCAACGTGCGCTATGAGCAGGATTTCCGCGACAGCGTGGATCGGATGCGCAGTGTCTTGATCGGCACTCCATCCGGATCGCAGATTCCTCTCGGGCAGGTTGCGCGCGTCTCGCTCTCGAATGGACCTGCGATGATCAGAGACGAAGATGGCCAACTTACGGGTTATATTTACATCAATCTCAAGGATACAAACTACGGCGCTTTTGTTGATGCGGCAAATCGATTGCTGCGCGATCAAGTCGCATTGCCCGCGAACTATTCGTTCACCTGGTCGGGAGAATACCAATTTGAGCAGAGAGCGAAGCAGCGGTTGAAGCTGATTGTACCGGTGGTCTTTGCGCTGATCTTTCTCTTGCTGTATATGGTCTTCCAATCTGTTGTAGAGGTCGTGGTCCTTATCTTTCCTACGCTCTACGCAATGACTGGCGGGCTGCTGATGCAGTGGCTGCTCGGTTATAACTTCAGCGTTGCAGTGTGGGTGGGATACATCGCGCTCTTTGGGATCGCGGTTGAAACCGGCGTTGTGATGGTGGTGTACCTTCACGAGGCGGTGGAACGGCGCTTGAGCTCGGGAGAAATCCATTCAGGTAGCGATATTGAACTTGCCGTCATTGAAGGCGCTGTGCAACGTCTCCGCCCGAAGTTGATGACGGTCTGCGCAGTGCTTGCAAGCCTGGTTCCCATCCTCTGGGCGTCTGGTATCGGATCAGATGTCATGAAACCGATTGCCGCTCCGATTGTTGGCGGCATGATCACCTCTGCTATTCATGTCCTCATTCTGGTGCCCGTCTTCTTTGTCATGATTAAAAAGCATGAACTGCGAGTTGGCAAGCTGCACGCGATAAGAGAGGATAATTAATTTATAGTGTAGCTCCCGCTGCGACAGGCAGTAGCGCTGGTGCGGCTCTTACCCGCCCCTCAGCAACGAAAATCCTCTGTTCAAGTTATTATGTTTCTTCCGCCTCGCGGCGGGTACACCCCTGCTTAACAGTATCAATCCAAAGATGGAGGCCCGGCATCATCATTGAGATTGATGGTGGAATCATCCTTAATGCCCAAGACATAAGCCCCAAGATCGTCGAAGATCATGTGCAATCACTCATCGGCATTTCGCAGGCACTTGGAACTATGGCTTCAGGTTGCGCGAAATCACTACCACCCGTACTCCCGCGTTCATGACTGCCGGTGGTGCTGACGCATAGTGCGCGGGAGAGTACTGTACGCGACATTTGGAGGCTTCATGAAGATTCGTATTCCATTATCAATCGCCGTGGTGAGTTTGCTGTTTATTCTCGCCAGTTATTCCGCGAATGCACAACTGACAGAGTCCACACTCATAGGATCAGCTGTTGATGCCACTGGTTCCGTGGTTCAACACGCGATCGTTTTGGCTACCAACGAGTCAACCGGTATAAACCGCGCGGCGACAAGCGGCAACGATGGCTCCTTTACCATAACGGACTTGGCGCCGGGCAATTATTCCGTCCATGTCAAGGCGCAAGGCTATAAAACCTTCGAGCAGACCCACCTGCAACTGAATGTTGGGACCACCACGCAGGTTAATGCGCGCCTTGAGGTAGGGCAGATTCAGGAAACTGTCGAGGTGATGGCCGATCAATCGCAAGTTGCCGTGTCGAAGGACGGGCGTCTTTCAGACACATTGCATGAAACGCAGATTACTCAGCTTCCGATTCCCGTCCGCGACGTCTTTTTCCTGCCAAGCCTTAATGCGGGGGCTACAAATATTCCAGGTCAAAATATGTCGTACAAACTCACCAATTCGCCAACCGTCACTGTCAATGGAAACCGCTTTCGCGGGAATAATTATGTTCTCGACGGGTCGATGAACACCCATACTCTCAATGAAGGAGAGCCGGGCATTGTTCCCAGCATTGAATCCATTGAGGAAGTGCAGGTTCAAACGGGAAATTTCTCCAGCGAATACGGGCGCGGCAACGGTTCCGTAGTCAATATGCGAACTAGATCCGGGACGAACGAGTTTCACGGGAAAGCGTGGGAGTATCTCAAAAACACCGATCTCAACGCGAGAAATTACTTTGCCTCACAGCGAACGCCACAAGTATTCAATCAATTCGGAGCGCGCGTAGGCGGCCCAATCATCCGAAAGAAGACCTTTTTCTTTGGATCGTACGAAGGCACGCGCAATGCTCTGGCGCAAGCTCTCTCGTTTCAAGTTGAAACGCCGGAGTTCGCAAACTATGTGGAAACCACCGCGCCCAATAGCATTGCGGCGATGCTGTTGAAGGACTTTCCACCCGTGAAGCCCATGCCTGGAACCACAACGGAGTATCTGAACGAGACGGATTTTACAACGCCCCAGGGCACGGTGATTCCAGGAACAGGAACTGATCACGATATGCTCCATGACTATCTCCGATACGATCAGTACCTGACTCGCGTCGATCATACGGTCAATGGTGGAAACGATACATTGACGGGTCGCTGGATCAACGAGTTTGAGCGGAGCCTGGGTGCGACAAACTCCCTGAGTTCAAATTTGGGCGTGTCCATGCGCGGTTTTCTTGATCCTTATAACGGCGCATTTGGAAATCTCAATGTAGGTGAGATCCATGTTTTCCACGGCAACGTGAACGACGCCCGCTTTTCCTTCCAGGACGACATCATCAGCTATGCTAGGCCTGACGCGCAATATCCAGCCATCAGCATCACGGGAATCAGCGCGCAATTCGGCGACCCTGCCAGCTTGGGGAGCCGCATCCGCACTTACGAGTACCGTGACACTCTAAGCTCTATCATCGGCAGGCACCTGCTGCGCTACGGCGGGGAGTTCAGGGATATTTTCATCGCGCTTAGCGTGGGCGCTCCAAAAGCAGGCAGTTTCAGTTTCAATAGCCTGCTCGCTTTTGCCAATGACAGTCCCTATTATCAAAGCCTTGTTGTGAATCCAGCGACGGGATATCCAACGGCGGTTCAGCATGATTACACTTCGCATGAAGCCGGATTATTTCTTCAGGACGATTGGAAGGTGAATGCGCGGTTGACCATCAACTCTGGAATCCGATGGGATTTTTTCGGCGGGCCAAGCGAGCGCTATGGAAAACTTTCATCCATTACTTTTGGACCGGGAACGACCTTTGACGAGCAGCTTGCCAGCGCCTCTGTCGGACAGGTGTCGAGCCTCTTCCATGCGCAGAGGGACAATTTGTCGCCGCGTGTAGGCCTTGCCTATGATCCATTCGGAGATGGCAAGAGCTCGATTCGGGCAGGCTTCAGCCTCTCCTATCAGCCGATTCACGGATTGACGCTTCTGAGCGGTACTGGAAATCCGCCATTTGCAGTTACGGCTATCTTGCAGCCAAATGCCGGATATGGCACAAGCATCCTATACGGAATCCCGGTCCCTTACAATCCGGAATTCAAGACAACATTGAATGCGCAAGGTGGAATCGTAAGTCCGCCGGGGACTCCTCCGATTCGCATTTCTCCCTGGCTTATCGATCCAAAGCTCAAGACGCAATACAGCGAGAACTGGTTCTTGAGCCTTCAACATGAGTTTGCGAAGGGCTGGATTGCGGAACTCGGATACATCGGCACGACCGGGGTCAATCTCGAACGACGGGACGACCTGAACAGGTTCGATGGCGATTTGCTCATCAACAATGGCATTCAAAAACGAATCAATCAAAACTGGGCCGGTATTACTTATGCGACGAACGGCGTCTCCTCCAACTACAACGCCATGACCGCCGAAATCCGCCATCAGGCGAGTAAAACACTTATGGTGCAAGCCAACTATCGGTGGTCCAAGTGGTTCGACGATGAGTCTGACACCGCTTCATCTTTCTGGGCCGATAATTCGCAGGGATCGCGCGGAGCGCAAGATGCGGCCTGCTTGAAATGTGAGCGTGGGCCTTCGGAATTCGACATCCCGAAGCGCTTTACTGCATCCGCGGCATGGACCCCTGAGTACTTCAAGGGCCACAACTTACTCGCAAAGGCGGCTGACAACTGGCAGTTATCAACCATTGTCGCGGTGCAATCGGGACGTCCTTTCAGCGTTTACTGCTCGGCGTCTTTTCAAGCAGGATGCGATTGGAAGGCTGATGGTGGAGGCGGCATTGGAAGCGGATACTATGACCGCCCGATGGCCCCGCCGGCAGGCTCAATCAAGAAGAAGTTCAGCCAACAGGAATACGTGAATGGACTCTTCAATCCCAATGTTTTTCCAATCCCTGTTCTGGGCACAGATGGCACATTGAAGCGCGACGCATTCCGCGGCTCGCGCCAGATCAATACCAATCTCTCACTCGCGCGCGGCTTCAAAATCGCAGAGTGCAAGGAGTTCCACGTGCAATGGCAGGCGTTCAACGTCATCAACACCACCAATCTCTATATGCCCAACGGCGACATGGCGTTGGCTCTGGAGCCAAACAAAACCTTCTCCACAACTTCAATCTTCGGCAAATCCACGCAAGCCTTTGATCCAAGGATCATGCAGGTTAGTGCTACATTCTCATTTTGAGTTACTCGCCTGTCTGCGGCCTGAGAGATTATACTTCTCTGGCCACAGACAGGTGATTCCACTGTCGCCAGATAGGTTGCGGCACGAGTTTAATTTGGAGGTCCGTGCCTTGACAACGCGAATTCGCCGTATATCGCAGATTGCATTTTTTTTCTTATTTGTCTGGTTGCTGGCGCGCGCAAAGATGAATTACTCATCTGGCGCAGATACGCGGACGTTGCATCCCGTCAACTACTTTTTCAAGCTGGACCCGCTGGTTTCCCTCGTCAATTTGCTGGCAGGCCACGCGCTTTACCTTACACTCACATGGTCGCTCGTAATCCTGATTCCGACCTTTTTTCTGGGGCGCTTCTTCTGCGGCTGGATCTGCCCCCTGGGCAGTTTGAATCAGTTCCTCGGCGGCATCCGTTCGAAGTCCATGGGGCGCAAGGCGCTGATTGAAGCCAATCGCTATAAGAAGTGGCAGACGGCGAAGTATTTTCTGCTGATCGCCGGGCTGCTGGCCGCACTCTTCCGCGGCAGTATCGTTGGTTGGATCGACCCCTTCAGCCTGCTGGTGCGATCGATGGGAGTGTCGATTCTGCCGGCCGCTGCCAGCAAGAAATATTACGTCGTCTATCAGCCGCACTATTGGCCGAGCGTGATGATGGGCGCGGTCTTTCTGGCGCTACTATTGATGAATCTGCGGGTGACGCGCTTCTGGTGCCGTGCGTTGTGTCCTCTGGGCGCGCTTCTGGGCGTGGCCGCGCGGTGGTCGTTTCTGGGACTGCACAAGGATACGACCACCTGCAACCAGTGCAGCCGCTGCATGATCAACTGCCAAGGCGGCGACGATCCAATCGGCGGCGCGCCGTGGCACAAGGCGGAGTGCCACCTTTGCATGAACTGCGTCGAGGCCTGCCCGCACGGAAGCCTTGAGTTCCGATTCTTTCGCAAACTCCAAACGCCGCCGGAGGTTGTGGGAACGAATCTAAGCCGACGAAGAGCATTGATCGCGGCTGTGACCGGGCTGGCCGTCGTGCCTTTGTTGCGCGCGCAATCCGCGTTGGGCAAGAGCCGCAACGAGCGGCTGATCCGGCCGCCGGGAGCACTTGACGAAACCGATTTCCTGTCACGGTGCATCCGCTGCGGCGAGTGCGTGAGAGCGTGTCCCAACAATGCACTACAGCTCGCGTTTACTGAGGCTGGGCTGATGGGTTTGTGGAGCCCGGTCGTGACGCCGAAGATCGGCTACTGCGAGCCAAGTTGCGTGCTATGTTCGGAGGTCTGTCCCACGGGAGCGATTCAGGAGATGACGCCCCGGCAAAAGGGTTGGATCGCGGTGGAAGGTATCGCTTCCACGCCGCTGCTCATCGGCACGGCGGTTTATGACCAGAGACTTTGCTTGCCGTGGGCCAAGGCCACCGATTGCGTCGTCTGCCTGGAGTGGTGCCCAGTAGCGCCCAAGGCGATCTATGTCAAGGACGCCATGGTGATGGACGCGGAAGGCAAGCCCAGGATGCTGAAACAGCCGCACATCGACCTCAATCGCTGCGTGGGCTGCGGGGCATGTGAGTTCGCCTGCCCGCTCCAGGAGCAACCGGGCGTGTACGTGACCAGTAGCGGAGAGAGCCGGTCACGTCTTCGTTCTTAAGAGCGCTCGTTCGCCTCGATTGGTTTGCGAGAGTCTCTCCGGCGCAGCCAGCCAAAGACGCCGGCGGCGGCCAGAATGGCAGCGGCAATCCAACTGATGGCGGCCGCGCGGTACTCGGATTCCCGCGCGCTGGCCAAAGCTGTCTGCACCAGCAAAACTTCCAGCAGCAACCACAACTCGGCAAGAGCCCAAAACCACCACGGGCGCTTGCGTATTGTAATCATAACAACATCGTCGCCGTTCGTCATAATCATCCTCTTCTATCGGATGGCTGATCTTTCGTCCACCATTGTTCTGGGTCATGCTGCTTGCCGTAGCCGAAGGCGTTGTCCATGATGCGAAAGACGCCATCCGTGGCCGGCGCAATCGACGCTATGGCCTTCACACCTTCGTGAATCCATGCCTGATCGCCCTTCGTGTACGGGCAACTGGCAAGACACACGCCGCAAGCCGAACCCGACTTCTGCCAATATTCAAAACACTTGTAAGAGTCCTCGAACCAGGTTTTGTGTCCGGGATTATTCCACGGGCCTTTGGTTTTGAAACTCGGCTCGTCGTCGAACGAAAGGGCACGCGAAGGGCACACCTCAGCGCACTTCTTGCACGTCTTGCAGAATTCTACCAGGCCGAAATCGACAGGTTTGTCGTATGCCATGGGCAGATCGGTAAAGACCTTGCACAAGCGAACCGCGGGACCGAACTCAGGCGTGACCAGCTTATTGAGGCGGCTCAATTCGCCAATGCCCGCATCGAGCGCGAACGGTATGCTCTGTGCCGTATCGTTCACGCAAGGTATCGCCTCATAGCCGAGGCCGCGGATAAACACGGCCAGCGATGAGACCACAAAAGCAGAGTGGCTATAGCCGAGCGCCGAGGCTGCATCGCCAAGTGGCGTGGGCGTGCGAGCGAGCAGTTCGATATCCATCGGAATGGCGATAGCCACCACCCACTTCATCTTCCGGGGGATCACAAACTTGGTGTCCGTCACCTCCGGCACATCGACATCTTCAAAGACAATATCTTTATCTTTCTCTTTCTCATCTTGCCGCGGCACTTGCAGGTTGACATAGCTCTCGTTCATCGGCGCGATGCCGACAAGCCGGGCGCCGTAGAGTCGCGCCGCAGCCTTCACGGTGTTCGCCATCTCCTCCGGCGAAGCCGTATAACGCTGGGCGCTTGGTTCTGTTGATGTGCGCCCAGGAGTGCGCGTCCATGACAGCAGGCCCGTGCCGGGTCTGGAGCTGCGCATCACAGTCCAAGCGCCTTCGCTCAACTTCTGATCGGGCAGACTGAATCCGGGCTTCTTCTCGTTGGTCCACGCGATCAGGCGCTTGGCCTTGGAGACTTGCTCCGCTTCAAAGGAACCAGTTCCCTCGTGTTGCGTCTTCAATGGACGATAGAGCGCAAACATATCGAAGCCCGAAAATCGCTTGTAATCGGCGTTCGTTTCACCCAATGTGGGCCGGACCACAGTCTTGACCCACCGGGCGCGTTTTCGTTGGTTGCTCCCAGTGCCGACACCGGTCACAAGCGCTCCAAGCCACCCAAGCGTGCCGGTTGCCGCAACAAATCCGCCAGCCTTCAACAGGCTGCGTCGTCCTATTGGCTTACGCAGTTCTTCCACGTTAACAATCCTCTCAGCCGAAGTCTAATCCGCCAGTCGAGAACAGTCGTCAGCCGAAAGGTTGAAGCCTCGATCCATCTTTCTGTGGCTTCATTACTCATTCAAATTAACGAAGCGCTCCATTCGCTTGCTGTTAGAAGAAGTCGAGTGTTGGTTCCCGTCCGGCAGCGCCGGGGAATGGTACTATGGGATTCATCGGAGCGTGGTGGTTGATTCTGGCGCAAATCGTCAGCTTGTAGAATTGGGAGCCTATTTTTCCCTAGAGCAGATTCGGTGGGTGTACTTTTGGGTGTATTTTATGAAAACATATTTGTAACCAATTGCAAATCAATAACATGGCAGTCGATATGAATCCCCCTCTCGCCAGGAACCCTTCCAAGAACATCCAAAGACATCCGATAGAAAGACGCAAAGCCTAGCAAATTCTAGGCTTTACGTCTTTCTGCGTCCAGATGCATCCAGGTGCAGCCGTGTTCTGGCGGGTGTACTTTTGGTTTGAGGGCTTTGTTATGCTCCATTCCCTCGAAGAGAAACAATTGGCCTCCAGTTTTGTCGATTAATATTCCTCGGCAGATTCGGCGGCAGGCAGGATGTCGTTGTTGCGCGCCATCCATACATAGAGTGTGGGCAGCAGGAAGATTCCGATAATCAGGTTGGCGAGCAGGCCGCCAACGATAACGATGGCGAAGGGCCTCTGCGAGTCCGAGCCAATGGCATGGGAAAAGGCCGCAGGCAGTAGACCCAACGTGGCCACAAGCATCGTCATCATGATGGGTCGCAGACGAAGGACCGCGCCATCGACGGCGGCGTCGATGATGTGCTCTTCATAGGAGACTTCCTTACCCTTGGCGCGGGCGCGGAGTTGGTTGATGAACTCGATCATGATGACGCCGGTCTGCACCGAGACGCCGAACAGCGCCAGGAAGCCGACAGCAGACGAAACTGAAAAATTTGTGTGAGTAAGGAACAGTGCGAGCGGACCGCCGATGGAGGCCATTACTACGCTGACCAAGATGAGCAGAGCCCATTTGTAGGAGCGGAACATGGTGTACAGGATCATGAAGATGGCCAGCACCGTGATAGGCACCACGATGGCCATGCGCTTGTCGGCGCGCTTCTGGCTCTCGTACTCGCCGGCCCATTCCAGGTGGTAACCGTCGGGCAGGCTCACGTTGCGATTGACCTTGGAAATTGCCTCTTCAACCGTGGAACCCAGGTCTCGTCCGCGCACGGAATACTTGATTGCGATGTAGCGCTGGCCGCCCTCGCGGTTGATCTGCTCGGCGCCGTCGTCGGTGGAAACTCGGGTAAGTTGCGCGAGGGAGACACGCTCGCCGGATGGTGCGAGAAGGCGCACGTTCTGGATGGCCTCGCGGGTATCGCGAAATTGCTGCTGATAGCGCAGAGTCACATCGAAGCGGGCCTCGCCCTGCTGCACCTGGGTAACGGCGTTGGCGCCGACCGCAGTCTGCACGGCGTCCTGAATGTCGGCGACGTTGATGCCCCAGCGAGCCGCGGCGGCGCGGTCCACCTGGAGATTCAGATTGGGTTGACCGACGATGCGAAAGATGCCCAGGTCGCCGACGCCCGGAACCGATGCCATTTGCGTCTGAATCTTCTCGGCCTCATGTTCGAGGGTGCGCAAGTCATCGCCATAGAGCTTGACGGCCAGCTCTCCCTTGACGCCGGAGACGGCCTCTTCCATGTTGTCGGAGATGGGCTGAGAGTAATTCCAGATCACTCCGGGGAACTTTGATAGCTCTGCGTCGATGGCTGCGATCAACGCTTCCTTGTCTTGATGGAAGACGGGCCGCCATTGCTTCTTGGGCTTGAGATCAACAAAGTATTCGGTGTTGAAGAAGCCGGCGGTGTCCGTGCCGTCGTCGGGGCGGCCGGTCTGGCTCACGACCTGCGTAACTTCAGGGAACGAGGCCATCACCAGGCGCGCCTTGTTGGTGAAGTCAATGCTGGCGGTGGGGCCTTCGCTGGGAGGCAGTGTGCCGCGCACCCAGATGGAGCCTTCATCAAGGTGGGGAAGGAACTCCGATCCGATGGGGCCGCCCAAAGTGAGATAGACAGCGATGGCAAAGAGGGCAGTTGCGATTCCAACGGTGCGTTTGCGGTGGAGAATCGCGGAGCGGACAGCCGTGCGATAGTGCCCGGTAAGCCAAAGCAGAAGTGGGTTTTCCCACTCGTTTGCATCCTTGCGGAAGAATAGGCTTGCCAGCACCGGAGCGACAAGGATGGCAAAGAGAAGTGCGCCGATCAGGGCAAAGGTGACCGTCCAGGCCATGGGCTTGAAGAGACGGCCCTCGACGGCTTGCAAGGTGAAGATGGGCAGGTAAGCGGTGATGATGATGCCGCGCGCGAAGAAGACTGGGCGCAGCACCTCGTGGGCCGCGTTGCTAATTTTCTGCATTGGCGACCGAGTATCGCCTTTGATGTTGAGATGACGCACCATGTTTTCGATCATGACGACAGAGCCGTCAACGACCATCCCGAAGTCCAATGCGCCCAGAGAGAGCAGGTTTGCGGGGATGTGGCTGAGATCCAGGCAAATGGAGGCGAACATCAGCGCGACGGGAATTGTGAGCGCAACAATGATGGCGCCGCGCACATTGCCGAGAAAGAGAAAGAGAACGATCACAACCAGAATCATTCCCTCGGTCAGGTTGCGCTCGACGGTGTCCACCGTATAGCGCACCAGGTCAGAGCGGTCGAGAAAGGGAACGATCTTTACGCCCTTGGGCAGGACGTGTTCGTTCAGTTCCTTGACTTTGGCGTGAATGCCGTCGAGGACCGGATCGGAGTCGTCGCCCTTCTGCAACAGGACGATGCCTTCCACGGTGTCGGGATTATCGACGATCTTTCCGTCGACGCGGTGAATGGCTTTGCCGATCTGTCCGAGGCGAATCTTGGGACCTTGCGCGACAGTGGCGATATCCTTGATTTTGATGGCCGTGCCGTTCGTGGTCTTGACGACGGTGTTCTCGATGTCCTGCACGCTGGTGAAGAGGCCGGCGGATTGCACGTTGATTTGCTGCGCGCCTTGCTCGATGAAACTGCCTCCGCCGTTGCTGTTGTTGGCGGCGATCTGCTGCTCGACCTGGGCAATACTCAATCCGTGCGAGACCAGCTTATCGGGATCAAGCTTGATCTGGTACTCCTTGGTGGGTCCGCCAAAACTGGAAACGTCGACCACCCCTTGGACGCCCTTGAAGGACTTCTCCAGCGTCCAGTCTTCCAACGACTTCTTCTCCATCACGTCGAAGGCGGGGTTGGTGCTTTCCAGGGTATACCAGTAGATTTGGCCGACAGGGCTCCAGTCGGTGCCCATTTGAGGAACGAGATTGGCGGGCAGATTAACCTGGCTGAGGCGTTCGAGAACGTGTTCCCGATTGACGTCGCTAGTGGAGTTGTCGTCGAAGATGAGCATGAGGCTCGATAGGCCGGCCAGCGTCGTCGAGCGAAGATGCGTAAGGTGAGGAATGCCGGCCATCTGAATCTCGACCGGAACGGTGACCTGGCGCTCGATCTCTTCAGCACTACGCCCCGGCCACTGAGTAATGACCTGAACATAGTTGTTGGCCACATCCGGGTAGGCCTCGATCGGCAGGTTGCGGAACGAGATAATGCCCCACGCGGTGAGGACAACAAGTCCCCCGATGACCATCCAGCGGTTCCTGAGCGCGAAATCGACGAATGCGCGAATCATCTACTGGTTCCCCGCTGTTTCCAAGAGCAATGCGTTGCCGGCGACCTGCTGACCGGGCTGAATGCCGGATAGAATCTCCTGGCGGTTTCCATCAGCCATCTTGCCTGCGTGAACTTCGGTGCGCTTGAACTGATTCCCCCCAACTGGCAGGAAGACCCAGTCGCGATCATGGAGATGAAGAACGGCCTCGGCGGGCACCACGGCGTGGATCTCTTTGCTCTTGCTGGTAAACGTGGCGGTGGCAAACATGCCCAGCCTGAGGAAGCCGGGGTTGGCAACCTCAATACGAACCTTGGCCGTGCGCAGCGACGGATCGAGGATGGGGCCAATGTCGCTGATGTGGCCGGTGAGCGGGCGGTCGGGGAAGGCATTGAATTTGATTTTTGCTTCCTGGCCGAGTTGCAGCTTGGGAATGTCGTTTTCGTAGACATCGCAGATAATCCATACCCTGGAGAGGTCGGCGATGGTGAAGGCCGTGGCAGAACCTGAGAGGCTCACACCCGCCGCACTTGCATTGGTCACGTTTTGGGCCACGATGACGCCTGAGATCGGCGCGTAAACATTCACGACGCTGCTGGGGTGGTTTTTATTGACACCGAGAGTCGTCAACTGTTCTTCTGCGGCGGTCAGGTCGGCCTTGGCGTTTTTCTCCGAATCCTCGGCCTGTTCGAGTTGGGCCTGCGAAATGGCGCCATGCTTCAAGAGGTCTTCGGCGCGCAGATAAGCCATATCAGCCAAATGCTCGTCGTTGGCTGCTTTCAGATAGGCATTGAAGGCGTTGGTGATGTCCGGACTTTGCACTTTCAGAAGTAGCTGGCCTTTTTTGACGTTGTCATCGAGACGGGTCTTGATGTCGACCACGCGGCCATTGGCCAGCGAAATCACCGGAATCTCGCGGGAGACATCGGGAAAAACCGAGCCGGTCGCGGTCAACTCGGAAGCGGTCTCGATTTGAGTGGCTGAGGTCAACGGAAACTTGGCCACATCCTTGGCGTCGATGGTGAGCAGGTTCATGTCGGCCACTTGAATGACCTGGGTCTGCGGCGGCGCGCCGCTGCCTTCTTCTTTGGATTTGCAGCCGGAGAGAGCGAGGCCGAAGACTGTGACCAGAACGAGAGTCCGCGCAATTCTAGGAGAATCACTCATACGGAAAGATGATTTCATTGGATTACCTCGCGTCCCACGGCTAAATTCAGTTGTCCGGCAGCGGTCAGATAGGAGCCGATCAGTTGCAGATAGGCCAGTTGGACGGCCCGGTAGTCGCTCTGCGCGTTGAGGAAGTCCATCAGCGATGCGCCGCCGTGCTCATAGGAATAGGTCACCGTGTCGCGCACGCGCAGAGCCTGTGCCTTGTATTGCGCCTTGTAGGGCCGGAGCAGCGCGATGTTGCTCTCCACTTCGACGTAGGCCGAGTCCACGTCGCTGAAGACCTCGGCGCGAACGGCTTCGGTCAATTGCTGATTGCGGCTAATGTCGATCTGGGTGCGCTGCTTCTCGCCCTGGTTGCGGTTGAAGATGCGCACGGGAATGGAAATGTTGAAGCCGACATAGGGATCGAGCGGAGGATTGGCTCCCGAATCGACGGCGAAGGTGGGATCGGCGGAGCCGTTGGCCTGGGCCAGCTTGCGGTTGGTCTGGGCCTGCTGGATGGACTCCAGCGCGGCTCTCAGGTCGGGACGCTCGTCGAGGGCTACCTGCCGGAAGTCTTCCAGCGGCTTCAGATCGTCGGAGAAGTCGAAGGGGCCGGTCACATCGAACTGCTCCACCGGCGTGCGTTCGTTGAGCAGTTGCAGAAGCTGAATCTTGGAGGTGCGCAGGTTGACAATGGCGTTCTGAATCTCCACTTCATATTGGACGCGCAGCAGCTCGATGCGGTCCAGATCGATCTGCGCGATGTCGCCGGCGCGAAGACGATTGCGGCTGATGGCGATGATCTTGTCGTAGTATTCGAGGTCGGCCCGGGCCAGATCCAGCACCGCCTTGGCTTGCAGAGTATCGACGAAGGCCGCGCGCAGATTGAAGAGAAGATTGCGCTCCAGATCCTGATGCTGTAAGCCGGCGATCTGCGTGCCCTCCTTGGCGCTTTCGAGCCGCAAATCGCGCTTGTGTTCGCGCTCGTAGAGGTAGCTGACCGAGCCGGTGGTGAGCGCATTGCTCAGCGGACGATTGCGCACGCCGGGAACGTTGGGGTCGTAGTGCGCGCCGAAAGGATAAAGCTGGTCCATGGTGAAGGAAGCCGTGGGATTGGGGCGCAGGAAGGCGGTAATCTCGGCGGCCTTCATCTCGTCCACGCCGAGGGCGTCGGCCCGCAGCGCGGGGTTGGCGGCTTCAAACTTCGCCTTTACCTGATCCCAGGTCAAGGCAAGACTCTGCTGCGCGGAACTGAGACCCGGCGCAAGCAAGAGCAGCACGGCCGCCACGGAAATCGGCAGGAAAGGGAAGATTCGCTTCATACGCAGCCTTTGCGCCGTGGTTTGTACGGCGGACACAGAAGAAGAGAGGCCAAAAGATGTAGGAAGAGCGCGGCGAAGGATCAGGCGGCGGGCGGCGGGCGGTTCTGAATGGAAGCCATGGCGGGAATCTTCACCAGCGGGGTGGGAAGCTGGCTGGGCGCGGCAAAGCCTAGGAAGCCGAAGGAAAGCTCGGCGAATACCGGCGGAGGAAGGGTTGCAACGGCGGGCAAGATGGAGTGCGGGCTGACTGCGGCGTGATCGCGGCGCGTACACAGGTAGTAAGCGTCGGCCTCGGCTGGGTTTAGAGCCATTTGCAGGTCGTCGGTCACCGAGATCACGGGAAAAAAGATCACGATGGTCATCAAGAGCGCGACGGCTTGCATCCGCGTGCTGGCGCCGTTGCGAGGCGCATGACGCAGCCAGAGCCCCATGAAGAGAAGAGCCAGCAGCGCCCAGACGAGATTGAGGATGATCTCCATTCCCTTCCACAATTCTACATGACCGGTTATTCCGCCTATTTTGAAGAAATTGCAAACCGAAATAGCTTTGTGCACTCAAATCTGGAGTTGAACCCGGTCCGGCGCAGATCATGATAAGGCTGCAACCGAGTGAGCACAGCACGGCAACAATGACCGTATTTGCTATTGGTGTGCTCCATTCGCCATAGCAGCACTAGGGGTCTAATCAATTCTCGAAGGGTGTACTTTTGGGAGTATTTCCGCAGCGTAGATTTTCAAGATACTGTAAATAAATAGTTTATCTATCAATGAATCCCCCTCTCTTGCCGTTTCTGCCTCAATTCTCCAACGCAAAAAAGGGGAGTGACTTTTCGACCTGAAAAAACCAAAGAGAAAGCAGAGTGCATCTAACTCGCCCCGATGCGCCCGCGCAGGCGCTTGAGCACGTTGGGCGGGACCAGGCCGCTCACGTCACCGCCGAAGCTGAAGACTTCCTTCAGCATGCGCGAACTGACAAAGGAGTAGCGGCCGGCGGGTTGCAGGAAGACGGTCTCGATCTCTGGGGCCAGCCGTCGGTTCATCAGCGCCATCTGGAACTCGTACTCGTAGTCGCTGATGGCGCGGATGCCTCGCAGAATCGCCGAGACGCCTTGCTGGCGCGCAAACTCCACCATCAGCCCATCGAAGGTAGCCACCGAGACGTTGCCCAGAGCGCTGGTCGATTCCTTCAGCATCTCGACGCGCTCCTCGACGGTGAAGAGCGGATCTTTCCCCGGATTGTTGAGGATGGCGACGATGAGGTGGTCAAAGAGTTTGGCGCCGCGCTGGATCAGGTCGATGTGACCGTTGGTCGGCGGGTCGAAGGTGCCGGGATAAAGGGCGCTAACGCTCATGATGGCTCTCAAGTGATTCTAGCAGCGCGGCGAACCGGCTACCGCTGCAGCAGGTTGATGGGCTGGGTGAAGTCGGTGACGCGAATCTGCTGGGCCAGCGCCGGGTGCTGGCGCTTCAGGGCCAAAAACATCTCCCAGGCGACGCGGCGATAGCTGAAGTGGCCGGCGGGCCCAGAGCGCAGTTCGATGATGTATTGGGCTTCGGCGAAGTCCATCTTGAAGAGCGAGCGAATACGCGTAGCCAGCGGCAGCAGGTAGAGCGCCGACTGGGCGGCTTCAGGAGCCGCGCTGGCCGCGACCCGCGCGCTGGCGGCGTGGGCCAGGGCAACGGCGGATTGAAATTCGGCCAGGACGCCGGCTTCGGCGAGGATGTTTACGTCAGGGCCAAGGTCGCCTGACGTGGGCGTCTCGTAGCCGTGCAGCGCCGTGAACGGCTGGATGATCTGCGTGCAGCGGCGATGGCGGTGCATGTCGCGGAAGCCGCCAATGTCCATCAGAATGTCAAACCGGAGCGAAGCTCCAGCGTGAAAAGCACGGAGTGCTTCATCGTGCTTGCCGCGGTGGCGTAATCCTAGCTCCACGATCTCCGCAATGCGAGAGGCTGGAAGCCCGGCGACCAGGTCGCGAATCTGCCGGTAGGGGTGATGGCTGGCCGAGTAGAGCAGCGTAGCAGCCAGTTCAACTTCCAGGCTCTCGGTGAGCTCCACCAGATCGACCACCGGCGCCACTGCGTAGGGCAGGCCATTGAGAATTTCGGTGGCGGCGAGAGCGAGTTCGGCGCGGGTCTGGATCTCGTAGTCGTTGGGCTGGGCGTACTTGACCAGCGTGGGAGCGCTGCGGACCTCTCCGGCCTGGGCATTCACATTCCATGCGGGGCCGATGGCGGCTTCGCGCAGCTTGGTTCCCAGGTCGCGCACCTCGGCCGCGGGGTGGGAGAGCAGCCGCGAGACCTGAGTCTCCAGCGTCCGCGCGTTCGTGATCTGGCCGAGCGAAGTGTTGGTGGCCAGCGGAAGCAGGTAGCGGGCCACGTCGAAGGCGCGCGCCTTGAGTGTTCGCTCGTAGGCCTCCGGCTTCATCGCCTCCGGGCAGGGAACGCGCCGCCGCAGGGCCTCCAGAACCGCCGCGGTGGTGCGCTGGTAGGCGGAAAAAAGGCTCGTAATGGTATCGGAATAAAGCTGCGCCGCGCCGGAATCCTCGCCGAAATCAGGAAAATACCAGCCGGATTTGAGGAAGTTCTGGTAGCGTGTTGATCGTTCCTGGCCGTCCCACCTCTGCTCATCCACCAGCACAATGGCGGCCAGCAGGCTGAGCCGCTCGATGGCCATCGCCACATGGGCCAGGTCGGCGATGGAGCGGTGGCCGTATTGAAAATAGAAGGTGTTGAGGAACTGCTCGGCGCGCTGGCGGCTGATTTCGGCCAGCGACTCGCGCATGGAGAGAGCGGAGCGGGAGTACTTGGCCATGGCATAGGCCAGCACTTCGGGGTCGGCGCCGTGCACGGCGAAGACTTCGGTCTGATTGCGGGCGCCGGGAGGCATCAAAGATTCACTGGACATTCGTGTGTGCTCGCGAACAGAATACGACATTAGGGTGGATTGAGTTGTGCATCCTTGGTCCCGCTCGCGGCGTCTATTCAATTAGCCGAAGCGTGAGCGGCAAAACAGGGCAAGTCGGTACAAGGCAAATCAGGAGCAGCCCAGCCATGCTGGAGTATCTGGTACGCACGTCGCACAAGCCACGGCCCTTGCCGCCGGGCCGCTGGCTGATCAAGCAGCGCTGGAACGATCTGCTCTTTGCCCATTGGCCGGTGCCGGCCTCGGTGCTTGCTACGCTGATTCCAGAGGGTTTGCAGGTAGACACCTTCCAGGGTTCCGCGTGGCTGGGAATGATGCCCTTCTGGATGGACCGCATCAAGATGCGCGGCATTCCGCCGGTTCCGGGGACGAGCGGCTTTCCCGATCTGAGTTTGCGCACCTATGTCCGCGAGGAGCGGACCGGAACGCCGGGGGTGGTCTGTCTCTCGCTGGATGCCAGTAACCTGCTGGCGGTTGCGGTGGGGCGTGCCGCCTATCGCCTCCCCTACCACTGGGCCGAGATGCGCATGGAGCAGCGGACCGAGCGGGAGTATTCGTTTTATAGCCGCAGGCGCTTTGCCGGCCGGCCGGTGATCTTCAAGGCGCGCTACCGCGGGCTGGGTCCGTCGCGGCGGCTGGCGGAGAGCGGCGAGGGCTCTCTGGAACACTTCCTGATGGAGCGCTACAGCCTCTTTTCCAGCAACCGCGACGGCCAGCCCATTCGCGCCAATCTGCACCACATCACCTGGCCGCTCGAAGAGGCCGAGGCGGAGATCGAGCAAAACGATCTGGCTGCGGTGCTCGGCATTCAATTGCCGGAGCAGGAGCCGGTACTGCACTACACGCGGAGGCTGGCGGTTTATATCTGGCCAACGGAGCTGGTGCGTCCGTCGCTGGTGGCGCGCCCCGTGACGGTGGCGGCTACACCGTCGGGGTAGAAAACAGTGAACAGGGAACAGTGGACAGGTTTCGGCGGTATGGGCTTGGTGGGCTGCCAGTTCTCAATGGGGAGTAGTGGTGTGGTTTCCGAATCGACGACGATCCAGGCGGGAATCAAATATCTCTTAACGGAGCCCGACACGTAGAGTGCCTAGGTTTGGGTCTGATACGCCATGCCTTCCACAAACTCACGGTGATATTGGCCATCCGCTCATCCCACGCTGCCTCGGCACAGTGATCGCCTTGTATAATTCTTGGTGACAGATCGAGGGGAGCTATAAGCTGAGACCCATGATATCCGAGACCGTGCTTGGACACCTCGCAAATCGCTTTGGCAGTCAGCAAGAGAATCTGGCCACAGAGGCGTTGTGCTTCATCCTGCGGACCTCTCCTGCCGCGTCCCATGCATTTACAGAATTCGTTCGCCAAATCGGGTTTGATTGCCCGGAAGACTTGCTCTTCGAACCACAGCGGGGCGGATTGGAAGAGTGCGTCCCGGACATAACGTGCCACGATGTCAAGGGAGAGCTCAGACTGATCGTGGAAAACAAGTTCTGGGCTGACCTGACCAGGCACCAGCCTCGGACTTACGTTCGTCAGCTTCGTCAGACTAAAGTTCCCGCTGCTTTGCTGTTTGTGGTTCCAGAAGCTCGCGTACCCTTAATCTGGCTTGAGATCGTTCGTCAATGCGAAGCTGATCACATCCCAGTCGGCGACGTTCAAAGGCGTGCAGCGATGACGACTGGTCGACTCGGAGAAGGGCATCACATAGCGACGACGTCGTGGAGATCGCTCCTTGATGCCCTTTCTCAGGCTGCACCGTTAGATGGAGAGATTGATCGTCGAAACGACATTGCTCAGCTTCGGGGGTTGTGCAACATGATGGACGAAGAAGAGATCCTACCGCTAAAAGAAAACGAGATCACTGACCAGCACATGGCGTTACGGATCATGAATTTCCATGATCTTTCGCGTGCCATCGCCGGCGAGGCCGTAAGCATGCACCTGTGCAGTCGTGGTGACCCTCGTACCTCGCATCTTCGATATTCCTCAGGCGCATACGTCGAGTTCGGCAATTACCGTGCATGGATGGGATTCGACGTCGTGGCGTGGTACCGCAAAGGGGTTTCACCGATATGGGTGACCTTCCTTAATGAAGCGCAGATGCCTGAGATCCGTGCCCAACTCCGTGAGCTACGAAAGACTTCACCTCAGCGTTGCTACGATTCCCAGAACGGTCGGCTTGTGATGGTGCCGATCCTTTTGACTCCGGGCGCGGAGAAGTACAAAATCCTCGAAAGTGCAATGAGTCAAATTGGTGAACTGGCGGAGATGCTTGGCGTGCGGCTACCCTCAGTCACGAGGAACAGCGAAGACCCCGAGGCAGACCACGACGAACACACGGCTCCGCAAACCATAGTAGAGGTTGGCACGGAAGGCGGGACCCTGACCCTGTTCGGGGATAGGGATGCTGCCGGCAAATGGAGGTTTTGGACAAATACCGACGAGACCACGTTTAATTATTTGCTTGATGAGGAGGACCTGTGCGGATTGGGAGACCTTGTCAACATAAGCAAGCCCGTTACTTCTTTCTGTGACGCTCTTTCCTTGTTGGACAAATACCGATGGTACGGTTTTGTCCCTCTCAAAATTCATCCCGATTTCAGCGCTGCGATTCTGAGAGAAGTACAAAAGAAAGGCACGCCAGAGGAAATAGCCTCATGGATCAATCGCATTCACTAGGACTGGTCGGAAGGATGTGCCGATAGACCCACCAAGCTCCCGAGTTCCGGACGAACGACCGGCTAACCGGAGATTGCACCAACACCCAATGGCGAAATCTGGAGTCACCCGCGCTCCATTCCTCTAAAATTGTTCTGTATGAGCCGGAAGCCTCTTTCGTTGGGGGGCGCGTCTTCCATCCGGCCACAGCATCCAAGAAGAATGAGATTACCTTTTAACGCAGCCGATCCGCGAGAAAGCGAAAAAGGACCGACATTGAATCATCCGAAAACCAAGTACTCTCCGACTCCAGCCGTCCGGTTGAACGATCGCCGATGGCCCGGCAAAATCCTCGACAAGGCGCCAATCTGGTGCAGCGTGGACCTGCGCGACGGCAATCAGGCGCTGATCGATCCAATGGATGCGGAGCGCAAGAACAGAATGTTCGATCTGCTGGTTAAGTTGGGTTTCAAGGAAATCGAAGTGGGATTTCCCGCCGCCTCGCAGACCGATTATGATTTTTGCCGTGAACTGATTGATAAGGGGCGCATCCCACCGGATGTCACCGTGCAGGTGCTGACGCAGGCGCGCGAGCCGTTGATTCGTCGCACCTTCGAGGCGCTGCAAGGCGCGCCACGCGCCATCGTTCACCTCTATAACTCCACCTCGACGGCGCAGCGCGAGATTGTCTTCAAGATGGATCGCGAGGGAGTGAAGCAAATTGCCGTCCAGGGCGCGCGGATGCTGCAAGAGATAGCGGCATCTTATCCGGGAACGGATTGGATCTTTGAATATTCTCCGGAGAGTTTTACCGGGACGGA
>PLPA01000195.1:0-9965 GCA_003159355.1 Acidobacteriaceae bacterium
TACCCCCGTAACGGCGGCGGATGGGAACCATTCATAGGCAATCCTGCTTGCCGGAAGGCTCCTTCACCGCATCCGCGGCCCGGAACCGCCTTATCGTTCTGAACACTGGCCAATCCGAGCTCCATGTGTCCCAGTTGCACGCAATGAGATACCAAACCAGCCACGCGGGCGCCGTCCAAAGCGTCCAATAAAGTAAAACTGTAGGTTGCGCAATGCTGCCATAGAGCGCGATTTCCACCATGGCGCTCAAGAACGCAAGAGCGACCAACAGGTTGCGGGAGCGGGTAAGAAAGGCGCCTTGCAACAGCGCAGGGATCACCATGCCCTGATCGTAAATCCACGAATAGGGCGCCACCAGGAGCGAAACCAGCAGCAGCGGGCTGCCGTTCTTCGTCCAATCCCAGGCCTGGCGTCGAGGCCAATAATAGCTCAGCGCCCAGGCGCAGCCCAAAGCGGCCGGCAGAAATTGCAGGCTCATCGAGTTTGCGCCGAGCCAACTGCGCAGCAGATAGCTCAGGCACGGAATGTATTCCCTCTCGATTCCAGAGGCGCGCGCCATCTGCGCGTACTGGGCCCACGCCTGCGGGTCAATCAGGAATGCAATCGCACTGCTCGCGGCCATGGCGGCCGCGGCGCCGGCCACCAGCTTGTAGCTCCGGGAAACCAGCACCCAGGCCAGCAGCACGACGCCGAAGGGCAAAAACAGATGAGGCTTCAGCGCGCAAAGCCCAAGTGCGCTTCCAGCCAAAAAGGGCTGTGTGCGATGCAGGCGCAAAAACAGCGTCAACCCGAGCAGCAGAAGCAGAGAAGTTTGCCCATAGAGCAGGCAAAGCAGAGCCGGTCCGAAGGAAAGCCCGATCAAGTACCGGGAATTCCTCGGCCGGCCGTACAGGATCCAGAGCAGGCGAACGGAAACTGCAAGGCACGCGAGCATGAACAAGGACCATAGCAGCCAGCCCACCCGCGGACTGAGGAACCCCAGCGGATAGACCAGCGGAAGCGCCCAGGGAGGGTTTCTCATGAAGCCAATTCGATTCGTCGCGGGCATCCCCACCGAGCGCTCAATCCGCGTCATGGCGGCTTCATCATAGGGATTGGCATGGTGTGCCAGTTGCTGGCCGGTGGCCCAGAAGAAGATGTAGTCGCGGGTGGCGGGACCGTTGACTGAGATCAATGCAACGCAGAGTACACCCGCGGTAAACCCCGCTGTCATGCCGCAAACGGTGACGAATGGCAGTACTGCGGCAGTACTGAGAATTTTTTGCCGTGTGAGCAGTTCTCCGTTGATCTTCATTTCTGACACCAGGGCTGCTGGATTTCGCTGGATGTATGGATGTGCAGACGCCGCTCGGTGGCGCGCGGCAGCGCGAGAATATTGCGGCCTGCTTCCCGGTTTGTGGAGACATATATATTGGTTGCCATGGACGCTATTTTACTTCCTCCGAGGGATCACTGCGCTGCGCGGGATCAGGTTCTTGTGAGGCGAACGCCCAACGCGAATTCAATGCGGTCTTCGATAACCTTCATCTTTCGGTTTGGTACTTAAGTGTCCTGTATACAGGGTCGGGAGGCCCGGGTCGAACTGTATACAATTGTTTACACCTGGATGTGTCTTTTTGGCCAAATATTTTAGTAAGTTATTGTTATATAAGGATATTACTATTTTTTCTGAATGGCACTAGACTTGCACCAGACAGAGTGCCCCGGCCTCGGCTGGGAAAATCAACTTACGGGGAGAACACAAATGAATACCATGCTTCTCAAGATGTATGTGAAGTTCCAGGACCTGATGGACCGCGAAGAAGGCCAGGATCTGGTTGAATATGCCTTGGTTCTTGCATTGATCGCCCTCGGCGCCACCGTTGCCATGAGAGCTTTGGCCTCCGCTATCAGCACCGCGTTCTCGAACATCGCCACCCAATTCGCGGCCACCGTCTAACTCCTGTCAATATACCGTCAGGACAAATCCATCCCAGCGCCTTCGCAGGAGAGATGCGTCCGCCAGATTTGGCGAGAAGACGTATTCTCTCCGGCTAAGGTTCGGGTGAGTCCGAATCACGATGAGGCAATCCGATGTGGCCCGGATTTCACAGATTAGTCTTCCGACTGCAATGCTGGATGTCGCAAGTGGATGGCCAGGATATTGTTGAATATGCCTTGGTCATTTCCCTAATCGCGTTATTGATCACCGTATCTAACCGTGCGGTGGCAAACGTCGTCTCCACGGCCTTCAGCAATCTAGCCACGCAGTTCAGCGCCACCGTCTAGATGATCTCCGGCCAGGCACGGAATCGGTCCCATCACTGTTCCCCTTGTAGCTGTACGGGAGAGATTCGTGGGGCATCACTATTGCCGCTACGTTCTCTCCCATGCTTTTTAGACCCTCTTTTCTGGTCGCACTCATACCCCTCTCGAACCTGCCTCCGGTCCCAGGCGGCGGGTATTCTTGTAGTATGAAACCAAGCATGGACATGACAAGGAGGCGGCGGACTGCTCTGGTTTGGCTGCTGTTGTGCTGCGGAATCTCTGTATTCTGGGGCTCTTCCATCGAGCGCGTCTCGCCTTACGGGCTCTTCGATTTCAGGGGGATCTACTACTACGCGCGATGCCTGCTTCAACACAGCGATCCCTACAAGACAGGTGAGCCTCTGCGTGTTTATCTGGCGGATGGAGGAGTCTCTTCGGGCGTTCTCCCGGATATCCTTTCGCTGAATATGTACTTGCCGACCTCTTTTATAATTTCCGTACCCTTCGCGATGCTGCCGTGGGGGCCTGCGCACATTTTTTGGATGGCATTCATCGCCGGGAGCCTTTTCCTTGCCGCTTTCCTGATGTGGAACCTGGCGGGTGACTCTTCTCCAGGCATATCCCTCTTCCTGATTTGCTTCGTTCTTGCCAACAGCGAAATTCTGATGAAATCAGGCAATCCCGCCGCAATCGCCGTAGGCCTTTGCGTGATGGCCGCCTGGTGCTTTCTTGAGGAACGGTTTGTGCCGGCCGGCATTTTGTTCCTGGCGGTCAGCCTCGCGATCAAGCCCCATGACTCAGGCTTGGTCTGGCTCTATTTTTTGCTGGCGGGCGGGGTCTATCGGAAGCGCGCGCTGCAAACCCTGGCGCTTACCGTTGCTTTGAGTTTGCCGGCAGTCCTGTGGGTCACTAGTGTTGCGCCGCATTGGATGCAGGAACTGCGCTCCAATCTTCAGGCGGCTTCTGCGCCGGGCGGTCCCCTCGATCTAGGGCCTGACTCCGCGATTAGCGGAAGCTGCCCGAGCATGATCATCAACCTTCAATCCACCATTAGTGCCTTCCGGAACGATCCGCGCTTCTACAATTCGGTCAGCTATCTTGTCTGCGGAACGCTTCTGCTGATTGGCGCAATTCACACTCTCCGGGCGCGCATCTCGCGGCGCGGTGCTTGGCTGGCGCTCGCGGCGGTCGTGCCTCTCACCATGCTCGTCACCTATCATCGGTGCTACGATGCGAAGCTCTTGCTGCTCACGGTTCCGGCCTGCGCCATGCTGTGGGCCGAGGGCGGCCCGCTCCGCTGGATTGCCCTTCTGGTGAATACCGCGGGAATTGTCTTCACCTCGGATATTCCACTGGAAATAATCAGCGTCGCCGTTGGCAACAGACACGTAGCCACAGCGGGGCTCTCCGCGGAGACACTGACCGCTGTGCTGCTGCGGCCCACTCCGCTCATCTTGCTGGCGATGGGCATCTTCTATCTGTGGGCGTATCTGCGGCGCGAGCCAGAGAGAGGCGGAAGATGACCACGACGCGGCGCAATGCTCTGGTTTGGATTCTGCTGGCCAGCGGGATTTCCATTCTGTGGGGTTCCGCCGTGGGGCAGACCGGGAACGGGTGGGTGGATTTCCGGGCAGTTTACTACGGGACGCGCTGCCTGATTCAGCACCACAACCCTTACAATGTAAGCGAGCTGGAGGCGGTTTACCGGAGCGATGGCGGCGAACGTCCGTCGGAGACCATTCAGGCTCGCCAGGCCGTGACGTTATTTGTAAACATGCCCACCACACTCATCTTCACGGCTCCCTTTGCACTGCTCCCCTGGGGACCCGCCCACGTGTTGTGGATGACCCTAACCGCAGGCGTTCTGATCCTTGCCGCCCTGCTGATGTGGAATCTAGGCGCGCGCTATGCGCCCAACGTCACCCTCATTTTGATCTGCTTCCTGCTGGCCAACTGCGAGGAGATCTTTTGCACCGGTAATACAGCCGGAATCGCTGTCAGCCTGTGCGTGGTGGCCGTCTGGTGTTTCTTTGAGGAGCGGTTTCTATGGGCCGGCATCCTTTGCCTTGCGGTCAGCCTGGCCATCAAGCCCCATGACGCGGGACTGGTCTGGCTATATTTTCTGCTGGCAGGCGGAGTCAATCGGAAGCGCGCGTTGCAATCCCTTCTGATTACCGCCGTGCTGGGCTTGACGGCTTTCCTGTGGCTTTCGCACGTTGCGCCGCATTGGATGTCGGACTGGCAATCCAATCTGTCGGCCATCAACGCTCCCGGCGGCATCAATGAACCGGGCCCATCTTCCCTCAACGGCGGCAGCGCCAGCACGGTGGTCGATCTGCAAGCGGCTATCAGCATCTTCCGGGACGATCCAAGCTTTTACAATCCCATCAGCTATCTGCTCTGTGGAGCACTTCTGCTGGCTGTTGCGGCGCGCACGCTGCGGGCGCGCTTTTCGCTACCGAATGCCTGGCTTGCGCTCGCGGCTGTTACGGCACTCACCATGCTGGTGACCTATCATCGGCCATGGGATGCGAAACTCTTGCTGCTCGCCATCCCCGCCTGCGCCATGCTGTGGGCTGAAGGCGGCCCGGCCCGGTGGCCCGCGCTGCTGATCACTACCGCGGGGCTTGTCTTTACCGCGGATATTCCGTTGGCGATTCTCAGCATTCTTGCGAAGAACCTGCATATCGGCACAGCCGGGATACTGGAAAAGATACTGACTGTTCTGCTGATACGGCCCGCCTCGCTGATTCTGCTGATGGTAGCCATCTTCTATCTGTGGATGTATTTTACGCGCAGCCGAAGGGGATCGCCTACACTCCTGGAAGACATTTCCCCAATGAATCCCGATTCAATTTGAGATTCCAAAGCCGCGCCCTTGCAACACTCCTGCTTCTTCAGAAGCTTTCCAAGTCCATCACCCAGGCTTTTACCAAATCCATCTCTTTGCCGCCGACCAGCTCCAGCCGAACCAGCTCCTCGTAACAGCGGATTAGATTAGCTCCCAGATTCTCCGGCCCTGCTTCCAACTTCAGCGCATCCAATTGAGTTCCGATTTTGCGATTGTTCAAATACCCAGAAATCTCATCGGAAAAATCCTTCATCAAATTATGCTCGTTGCGCTGCTGATATACATCCGGCCCCTTGAAGAGCACACTCCAACCGTTCTCCCAGGCAATGCGCTGCGCCACAAAGCTGCGCCAGATATCCGTCATGCGAAAAGAACAGTAAGAAGGCAGATACATCAGCGGATATGCTGCTGGGAACCAAGCCGTATTCTGGCTATTGAATGGGCACCACGTCCCGCGCCCCAGAGCCAGCCGCCGGTCCGTTCTGAAGCAGATCGGGAGCGGCAGCAGCAGCCGGTAAATCGCGTCCACATCCGGGTCTTCATTCGCCAGTCCTTGCTGAATCGGACAGTCTAACTCAGCCTCCGGCAACTTCTCAAACTCCGGCAGCGGCTTCTGAATCGCATCCAGGGGCAATCCTCGCGGCCAGATATTGGCCTCGGTAAAGTACCCATAGACGTTTGTCCATCCGTTCGCGGAGAGCGCCGGCGCACTCAGCCGCTGAGTTCTTGCGTTCCAGAACTCCGGCAAAGGCTGATTGTCATCATCGGTCTCAAGCATCATACTCGGCCGATTTTGGATCGCCAGCAAATAGCCGATGTTTTTCCGCGAGTAATGCCGCGTGGGCAGTATTTCCGCTAACTTAAAACCCGCTGCCCGCTGCCGCTCCAGGCTATAGAACTCGCACCCATCGATAGAGAAATCAGCCGGGCTGGGCACGTCGCCTATCACGTAAAACGAATAACCGCGCGCCTTGCACTGACTGGCTAAATCCCGCATCTCCGAATTCGGCGCGGCGATGGAAGTAACGATTACACTGACAGGGCCTTCAAACGATGAATCCTTCACAATTGCTCCTTGAGACGAAGTTGAAAGAGGCGCCAGAGCTGCCGGAAGGCTTCCTTGAGCGCGGAGGAGCCAAGACGCGGGCTTGCCGCGCGGTAAGTGATCGGCACCTCGACAAACTTCAATTTTCTGCAATAAGTCTTGATCTCGGTCTGAAAGAAATGCGCCCTGGACTGAATCCCACGGCCAATGACCATCGCCAGCGTCTTACGTGAAAATAACTCGAATCCGCTGGTCATATCTGTCTGCCGCGTGCCCAGCAGCAGGTTCGCCAGCGCGGTTCCGCCCCAACTGACAAAGCGGCGCTTGAGCGAGCTCTTCTCGAAACGGCCGATAAAGCGGCTTCCGAAGACGCAATCCATTCCTTGTTCCATGGCACAAAAAAACTGCGGAATATCGCTGGGCTGATGGCTGAATCCGGCATCAATTTCCAGAATCCAGTCGCATCCGGCATCCAGCGCTTCTTTGTAGCCGCGCAGATAGGCGTCTACCACGCAGCGGTCTTCCGGAGCCCAGACTACGCGCAAGCGCGGCTCGCGCCGCTCCAGTGCGCGCATATTGTCGAGGCTCTCGTCCTTCGTGACGCGATCAAAAACCGCGAAGAAGGTAACCTTGCGAATGCCCGGACACTGCTCCAGCACAGCCTGGCAAAAGGCGACCGCCTTGTCTCCCTCGTTCGCCATGGGACAGACGATGCCCAGCATGACCGCGCTGCGCTGGAGCGCCGCCGGCCGCGCGATTCCGCTGTCATCTTGAGCCTGGGTTTGCACAAATTCCAAATCTGCCACTTAGGCCTCTATTCGTGCTTCAAACTATATCTTGACACTAATAATACTAAACTACTCGGGAAGTTCTGAGACCGCGCCGGGTCAGGCGATCTTCCTGGCTCTGACTGCACGGAGTTATGCCGTGGCGCGATGCTGCTCGCGGCCGCCCAGGCGCAAGCTGATCACCTTGGAGACGCCGGGCTCCTGCATGGTGACGCCGTAGATCATGTCGGCCGTTTGCATCATGCGCTTGGAGTGGGTGACCAGCAGGAACTGCGTCTCCCGGCTCAGCGAATGCAGCAGATCGGCGAGGCGTCCGACGTTGGTCTCATCCAGCGCCGCGTCCACTTCATCGAGCGCGCAGAAGGGGCTGGGCTGGAACTGGAAGATGGCCACCAGCAGCGCCAGCGCGGTCAGCGACTTTTCTCCGCCCGAGAGCAGCAGCACATTCTGCAGCTTCTTGCCCGGCGGCGAGGCCACGATCTCCAGGCCGCTCTCGTCCTGGTTCTCCACGTCGGTGAGGCGCAGAAAGGCCTGCCCGCCCTGGAAAAGCCGCGAGAATACCTGCGCGAAATTCTCGTTGATCCGGGCAAAGGCCTCGTCGAACTTGGTGCGTGAGATCAGATCGATCTCCTTGATGGTCTGCTGGGTGTTCTCGATCGACTCCATCAGGTCCGTGCGCTGCGCTCCCAGGAAGCCGTGGCGCTCGACGGTCTCCTTGTACTCGTCCAGGGCCATCATGTTCACCGGACCCATCTGCTCGATCCTTTGACGCAAGCCCCGGCAGCTCTCCTCTTCCGCGACCAACTCCTCGCCGGCCACACGCGCGATCTGTTCATCGGCGCGCAACGCGGCGGCCTCCGCATTGACCTCGGCCAGGCAGCTTGCCTCCACGTGTTCGAGGTCGGAGAGCAGCTTGGAGCCTTCACTGGAGCGGCTGGCGCGCTGCTCGCGTAATTCATCCACCGCGGCCCGTCCGCTCTTGAGTTGCGTCTCCATGGTCGCCAGTTGCAGGCGCAAAACCTGCGCCTGGCCGGCCAGCGTCTGCGCCAGTGCCAGCGCCTCGGCGCGCGCCGATGCCAGCTCCTGCTCGCGCTGGGTCAGTTCGGCGCTCTCGCGGACACGCTGCTCGCGCTCCGCATCTGCCGCAGTCCGCTGCTGGGCAATGGTTTGAACACGGCGCTCCAGGTCGGCATGGAGACGGTCGATGCGCTGGAAGGCAACCTCGGCGCCGCGCCGCCGCTCTTCCAACCCAGCCAGCTCCGCGGTCACCTGCGCCGCCTCCTGTTGCAAGCTCTCGCGCGTCTGCCGCAGCAAGGCCAGTTCCGCCTGCAACTGATCGAGAGCTGCCTCGGCCGTGCGGTGCTCGGCTTCCAGTCGCAGCATCTCCTCGCGCTTCTGGCTGATGTTGACGCTCTTGGCCTCGCGGGCGTCCTTATTGCGAGCGGCCTGCGTCGTCCACTCCTCCAGCCGCCTCTCAACGCGCTGCGTCTCACCTTCCATCTGCTTCAGTGCCGCGCCCTGGTTGGCGGTGTCGCGCTCGGCCAGCCTGCGCTGCTCGCTCAGCGCCTCCAGTTGCGCGGCCTGCTCCGCGATGGCCGCAACCAGCGCCGCGGCTTCGGTCTCCGCTTGCGCCAGCTCGATCTCCAATTTGCCCAGACGGTTCTCGGCTTCGCGCAACTCGCGCTTCAACGCCAGCGGGCCTTCGCTGGAAGGTTTGCCGCCGGTCACCGTGGCGTTGTGGAAGCACTCGCCCTCCGGTGTCAGAAAAAATGCGTGCGCGTAGCGCCCGGCCAGGCGTAGCGCCTCGCCGGAGTCTTCCACCAGGTAGCTGTACTTGATCTTGGGCAGAATCGACTCCAACGACAGTTCAAAGCCGTTCAGCACCCGGATCGAGTCCTTCAGCGGGGTCGCGCCGGGGGCGCTGATCGTCTCGTTACTCTCCTCAAAAAGCGCGGGTTGATCTGCCGAGTGAATCAGAAACGTGGCGCGGCCATCCACGCCCGACTTGAGCAACTGAACACCCTGCTCGGCCGCCACCCAGCTCTTCACCACCACATAATTCAGCTCCTCGCGCAGGAACTCGTCTACCACATCCTCATGCTCGCCGCTCACTTCGATGAAGTCCGCCAGTGTGCCCACCGGCGCCATGCCCTGCGCCAGCGCGCCCGGCTTCAGCAGCCGCCGGACGGTGTCGGTGGAGTAGCTGTGGTTGCGAATCAGCGATAGCAGCGAGTCGCGCCGCCCGGTCACCTTGGCCGTTTCTCCGCTTAACTGATTTGTGCGCGCGCGCACCGCGGCTTCGTTCGTCCGATGGGCTTGCAGCGCCTCGCGCAGCGCCGCAATCTCGCTCTCCAGCCGCTTCAGCGTCTCCGCCGCGGATTCGTACCGCAGCCGCGCCTCTCCGCTCTGCGCGCCCAGATTCTCCAGCTCTGCCTTGGCTTGGCTCATCTCGGCTTCCAGCCGCGCCGCCTCGCGCTCCAGAGAGGCCAAACTCTCCTCGCCCTGCGCCATGTGGTTGCGCGCGTTGCCGGCCAGCGTCAGCAAATGCATCACCTGCCGGCGGCTGGCCTCCAACTGCCGCTCCGCCGCGAAGACCTCTTCAGCAGCCGTGCGCGCCTCCTGCTGGCGCGCCTCCACCTGCTGACGAAAGGCGCGCGCCTCTTCGGCCGCCGTCGCCATGAACGAGCCTTGCTGCGTTCGCTCCTCGGCAATCCCCGCCAGTTGAGTCCGCGTCTGCTCCAACTCGGCGCCTGCCGCCGCAATGCGCGTCTCCAGCTCGGCCACGCGCTCCGTATTGGCGCGCTCCCGCGCCGCNNAGCGCGTGCTGCTCGGCCTCCTCCGCCTCAATCTCCGCTGCCGAGCCGTTGATCCGCTCCGTCAGCGCGGCGATCTCCGTCTCCAGCCGCGCCTGATCCGCGTCCATCAGCGCCATGCGGCTGGCCAGCACCACGCGCAGACGCCCGCGCAGCTCGTCGCGCACTGCCGCAAAACGCTCCGCCTTGGCCGCCTGCCGCTTCAGGCTGTTCATCTGCCG
>PLPA01000195.1:10038-25129 GCA_003159355.1 Acidobacteriaceae bacterium
TCCTGGATGTCGCGCAGCCGGCAGAGCTTGCCGTTCAGCAGGTACTCGCTCTCGCCGGTGCGGAAGAGGCGCCGCGTCACCACCACCTCGCCCTTTTGCGGCGTGCGCTGGAACTTGCGCCGGCGAATCTTCAGCACCACCGCCTGCGGTCCCTCGCCGCTGCTCATTGATTGCGGCTCTTCCGATGAGTCTTCGTCGAGCGCTTGACCCGGCTGCTCCTGGGCGATAATCTCCTCGGCTTCATTGGCCCGCTCGCGCCGCACCGCCTCCTCGTCCCAGTCGGTGGGGCCGTCGTGGTCCACCAGCACCAGCGGTTCCACGGGAATCGGTCCCTCGTAAGCCTCCGGATCGACCATGGTCAGCGTCACCTCGGCCATGCCCAGAGCCTTGCGCTCCCGCGTTCCGGCAAAGATCACATCCTGCATGTGCGTGCCGCGCAAGGTTTTAGCGCTCTGCTCGCCCAGCACCCAGCTCACCCCGTCCAGAATGTTCGACTTGCCGCACCCATTCGGCCCCACCACCACGGCAATCCCCGTTCCCGCCACGGTCAACTCCGTGCGGTCGCAAAAGCTCTTGAAGCCGAGTATGTGGATCTTCTTTAGTTTGAGCATCGTTTCTCCGGGTGGTTGGGGCTAAAATATTTCATCAGCATGAACTCCGTGCCCCATCCTTCGCGCTCTTTGCGAAGGGTAGAAAACGAAGCATCCTCTTGGTCGGGCAAACCACCGCCAACGCCTATTGGTCGGGCAAACCACCGCCAACGCCTATAGCGCGGCGGAAAACTTGCCCTCCGCTTCAAACTCTACGGTTCCCTGGAGGGCAGGGTCAACGGGGGAAAGAGGGGTTTTTGTGGATAAGAGAGCCCGCAATTACTCTTCTTGGATTTTCCTGAAATAGCAGTGCATAATTGGGATTTTCTTAGGGGTTTCGCCGGCTTTTTGCACAGCCGCAGGAGGCAGGTTCTGGGTATCTCTGGGTGCTCCAGCTCCCGCTTTTGGGACCTGGAAAACCGCGAACCTCGTCCGGAGCCGGCAACGAATCCACTTGACCTCCGTTACGTTACGCGTTACGATTGCTTATGATTCAATCCTTCCGCCACAAAGGACTGAAACGGCTTTTAAGGAGGTTTCCCCATGCCGATAAAGAATCCGCCTCATCCGGGCAGCGTTGTACTCAGCGAGTGCATCGAGCCGCTCGGCATCACGATCACGCAAGCGGCGCAAGCCCTGGGCGTTACGCGCACCACTCTCTCTGAACTGGTCAACGGCAGACGCGGCATCTCGCCGGAGATGGCCATACGGCTCTCCCAGGTCTTTGGCGGCAGCGCCCAAAGCTGGATTACGCAGCAGGCCCACTACGATCTTGCGCAGATTCCCGCTGGGAGGATTCAGCTTAAGCGGCTGGCTGTGGCGTGAAGAGCGGCTACGATACCTCCAAGGTCCGGGAGTCCGGACCTGGCACACTCGGCACCCGGCGGGAAAAGATGCCTATGTCCTCTGAAATCAACTCTGCGGATTAACCTAGAATGCTGTCCTGGACAAGAATGACATTCACAAGGGAACTTCCCACACTTCTCTAGCAAGTTCGACCATATAGTCGCGACGATCATCAATAGCATTTTTGTCCCATTTTCCGAACGAAGGGACCGTCGTAACCACTTTACTGATGTGATCCGCAACGCCAAAGACCGGGGTGGATGCCTGGCATTTCACAAGCAGATACTGGGATTGAGGATAGACCTCGGCTTTTTCTGAATATGGCTTGTTCCCAATAATCTGATTGATCGTCTTCTCGACGAGCATCAAATTTCCAAGGCGCTGACAAAAGTCAGATTCGACAGGAACCTCGCCGAACTCAGCCAGCGCCGCCTCGCTCGGATTCGCAGGGAGGATATGCTCAATATCATTCTTGCCGTTCACATAGTTAGCCAGTATTCCGTGTCCGCCAGTATCGCCATACGCTCGGACATCGATAACCTGCGTCAGTTTGGCTAGTGCGTAGCGAATACGAAACGCTCTCGTATTCCACAGTGTGAGTTTCCCGAACTCTTGACCAAACTTTTCTGCAATTCCTTTCTTCGCTCCGACGAAAAAGTCGTTACGGAACCCTTCAAATTGGTCATCGTTCAAGCTGCGGAGTTTTTTCGACCACTCAATGATCGAACTCTCGTATTCCTTTGTTAGGGTATTTGTCACGAGATAGGCAAACATCAAATTCTCCAGTTCGATTGCGAGTGAACTGAAGTTTGTGCTGTTCAGATGCCTACCGGCCAGCAGCATTATGTAGTGCTGCCTTACTGCGCTTCCCCCGAGGCAGCGAGTATTGGTTATTCCCTCCTCGTGCTGACCACTGGGGCCGTGACCCTCCACAAATCCAGCATAGGTTTTGGCAGCCCCAAGGAGGCGCTCAGCAAACTTAATCGGGTTTGTAGAGTGTCCAGTCTGAGGCTCGTTCTTGAGAAACCAGTTGTAAATCGCGTCCTCTTGCAGCTTTGACTCCGAAACGTTGAAGTCAGCAAAAATAAAATACCTCAAAAATCGAAGAGGCTTTTCCCTCGAATGGAAAATCGCATCTGTGGCTTGTTTCCAAACGCTCTTGAGCTTGGCAAAGTCCTCTGAATCGGCGTGCATGAAAAGAAGGTTTTTGAGAAGGTCCATGGCATCAAGACCAACACCACGATCATTGACCGTCTCGAAAATCTTCAATGCCTTTGCAAGGCTCGACGTCTCGATCCTGATTAGTTTGACCTTGTTAATGAAATATCCATAGAAACGACGGATCAATTCCGGATCGCCTTTGCAGTTTGTCTTCAGAAACTCGCGGATGGTCGCATATGCCCCAGCGATGTTCGAGATTGAACGCGTGCCATCCCTGGGGGCCGCTTCCCAGGCCCCCTTGGCATAATGATCGAGAACTCCCTGGCTATCTTCATATTGAAGTTCGAGTCGGACCCGATGTATGATTTTTCCCTGCGAGTCGGCTGTAACTGCGGAAATCTGGGGCAGCAGGTACTCAAGACTGGTTTCGCCGTTTTCCTTCAACTCGTCTCGGATCGCGCACAACATCAAAAAAGCTGTAGTAATTCTCTGTTGGCCATCGATTAGATCAAAAACTGCTTCTTGGCCACGGCAAACTACGACGGTCCCTATAAAATATTCGGGACTCGAATGACCGTTGGAACTCTGGTACTCTGCCCAAATATCGCCGATAAACTGCTCAACCTCGTCCCCCCTCTGGCCCTTCGGATCATCTTCCCCCCATACATATTCACGCTGGTAATCTGGGACACAGTAGAAATCCTGAAAAACATTTGCAAGAGCCATGTCTGTCGATTGGATGGACTGTTCGAGCATTTGGCGCTCCTCTTTTGTGACTATATTACCACGCAAGACGACTCTCACTAGAAGATGGTGGAGTCGCGAAGCCGAGAGCGAGTACCCCAGGGTCTCGACTTTGAGACCCGGGATGAATCCGTTCGTACTCCGAGCCGAAGGCCGCTGGCCCCCCGCAGGTGGTCAATGCCCCGGAATCATGCCCCACAGCATCACCAGCGTCATGCCGATGACAATGATGCTGGTGGCCCAGGCAATCACATTCCACAAGCGCGAGTTCTTGTGCTCGCCCATCAGGTCCTGGCGGTTGATCAGCATCAGCATCAGGATGATGACCACCGGCAGCAATACGCCGTTTAGAACCTGCGAGAGAATCGCGACGTTGATCAGTTGCGCATCGGGCAGCAAGAGCACAGTGGCCGCGCCGCCCACAATCAGCAGCGTGTAGAGCCAGTAGAAGAACGGCGCTTCGTTGAAGTGCTTGTCCACGCCGGACTCGACGCCCAGGCCCTCGCAAACCGTGTAGGCAGTCGAAATCGGCAGAATCGAAGCCGCGAAGATCGAGGCGTTGAAGAGCCCGAAGGCGAAGAGCAGAAAGGCGTAGTCGCCGGCCAGCGGGCGCATCGCTTCGGCGGCGTCGCTGGCCACCTGGATAGATCCCATGCCATGCACGTAGAGCGTGGCCGCGCAGGCTACGATGATGAACCAGGCGACAATGTCAGTGAAGAGGCTGCCGACGATTACGTCCAGCCGCGAGGCTGCGTAGTCTTTCACGCGAATGCCTTTCTCCACAATCGACGATTGCAGGTAGAACTGNNTGCCAACTGGGCTGCGAGAGCACCCCAGCAAAGATGTAGCAGATGTAAACCAGCGAAGCGATGATGAAGATTTTTTCCGTGCTCTTGTAGCTGCCCTTCACCACCATGTACCAGACCAGCGCCGCGCAAAAAGGCACACTGATGAACTTGGTGACGTGGAATAAATGAAGAGATCCGGCGATGCCGATGAACTCCGTGACCACGTTGGTGTAGTTGACCACCACCAGCAGCACCATCAGCACAAAGGTGAGGCGCAGGCCAAACTCCTCGCGGATCAGGTCGCTCAGGCCCTTGCCGGTGACCACGCCCATGCGGGCGCACATCTCCTGCACCACGATCAGCGCAATGGTAATGGGAATGATGGTCCACAGCAGTGTGTAGCCGTACTGCGCGCCGGCCTGCGAATAGGTGAGGATGCCGCCAGAGTCGTTATCGACGTTGGCGGTAATGAATCCGGGGCCAAGAACAGCCATAAATAGCAGTATCCGGATTCGCCAACGCTTCGCCATGCTCGCGGGTTCCTATGGAGGATTCATGAGTTTCCTCACTGACCATAACAGGCGGGGGCGGGGGGCCGAAACCCCGGCAGCCTCGATCCCGTGGAGAAGCCTGCAAAACGGGCTGTCAGAGTTTTAGTACCATGGTACATTGGTACTTCTGTACCAAGGGGCATTATGCCGGAAGAACAGAAGAATCGCGAACCCGTCGTCGTCGAGCGCGTCCAGACAGGCGTGCGCATGGAAAAACACTTGTTGAAGGTGCTCAAGGCCGTCGCCGAGCTGAAGGAGATGACCCTGGGCGACCTGCTGGAAGGCATTGTGCTGCACGCCTTCGAGGGCAAGCTCGTTCCCTTTTCCGCGCAAACGCTGAAGGAGATCGAGCAGTTCAAGTCCATCTACGGCATGACGTTGAAGGCCAGCGACAGCCACAACCTGAAGGAGCGCAAGCCACCTGCAGTGGGGCAGACGCCTTCGGCCAGGAGATCTTAAGAGTTACTGCAAAACATCGACTTCATCAGGGATTTCTTTGTCCGTCGAGCTCCCAAAACTAAAAGGGGTGGATGATTCCTTGCGGAATGATCCACCCCTTTGACCAGCTTGGAAATGCTTTGCCTATGCGGATCTATGCGGTGGCATAAACCGGCTCATCCTGCTCTTCGACGACGGCATCCGCAGTCAGGCTCAGCAGTGACTTGATCACGTCGGCGGCGCTATAGGATGTGCGGCCGGGTGCCAAGAACTGCGCGACGGTATTCAGATCGTCGCCCACGGTGACCAGTGGCGGCTCGAGGGAGCCATCTTTGCGCGTCTGCTGGTGCCCAATGTTGGCCATCAGCGCGTTGCACAGGCACTTGCGTCCCACCGTATCCTCCACCTTGCCGCCCTTGGCTACGTAGTTGGCCACCGGCTCGGCGGAGCAGCGATAGCCGATCTTGCCGTTCGGCGTGGCGTAGGATTCCCGCAGCAAGCCGATGTCGCAAACCCGTGTCCGCGCTTCGGCGACTGCCGCATCGGAGTACGAGCCTTGCAGGATCGCCACCTTGAATGGGAAGCCAGTCGGCGAGGCCAGCGGATCGGTGAAGACCACACCGGAGCCCGAGACCGCCTGGGCCAAAAGCTCATTCTTCAGATCAGGTCTCATGCCGGACTCTTCGCTGAAGGCAAATGCCGTGCCCACCTGCACGCCCGCGGCGCCCTGATCCAGCGCCGAGCGCACGCTCCGTGCATTGCCATAGCCCCCAGCCATCCAGAAGGGAACTCCCAGCGCGCGCAGACCGGCTATATCAACCTGGTCGCGCTCGCCGTAGATCGGCTCACCATTGGCGTTCAGCAGCAGCTTGCCGCGCGGAGGCGCATTGTGACCGCCGGCGATAGGAGTCTCGATGACCAGGCCATCCACGCGTCCGGTAGCCCTGCGCAGCATGGTCGTGGCCAGCGTGTTTGACGAGACGATGGCCAGGAAGCTCGGCCGGTCGAGCAGCGGAAGCGGACCTTGCACGTAGTCGGCGGGATCGAAGTTCATCGCCGTGTCCTGATCCTGTGAGGCGCCGGTGACCGCCAGATGGTACTGGGCTGGGCGGAGGCCGGCCAAGGCGTCCAGCACGCCGGGAATGTGCAGCGGAATGCCCGCGCCCATCAGCACATAGCCGACGCCGGCCAGCATGGCGCCGAAGATCGAAGCAAGGTGCGGCATCTGCACCTTCTCCAGGAAATTGATGCCGACAGGATTCTTGTGGCCCTCGCGGGCCAGATAGACCTCGACGAAGTTGCTCACAATGCACAGCTCGACCACCTTGCGCATATCGCGGCGCTGGTGCATCGGCGGCAGCGCATAAGGAACGTTCGCTGCCTTGCCGCCGGGGATGTAGTACTCCTCCCAGATGCGCTGGGCCATCTCCGGGAAGGGGAAGGCGTCCAGGCCCCGGCGCACATGACCGCCGGGATCTCCATCGCCAAGGCGGCGGACAAAGAGCGAATCGAGCGCTGTGCCGGAGACAACGCCGAGCTGACCGAGTTTGGAGACCACATTGGCCAGACGCCAGTTCGAGACGCCCACGCCCATGCCGCCCTGAATGATTTTGGGAAACTGCATCATCTCTGGATTCTTTCACAGATTTGGATTTTTGCCGATCTTTTCTTCGAGACGAAGGCCACAAAAAGTACTATATGTGAGCAATCCTGCACAGAATGAATGGTTTATTGCCTGAAATTTATATTCGCGCGGGCGGCTGGGTTGATGGCGAGGCTGATGTCTGTACTCTTCTGTTCACTCGCTTGAGCCGGGATTCCCTAGAGCTTGTCCCGCAGGAAGCTGATCACGTGATCGGCCTGGACGACACCGACCATGCGGTTCTGCGCATCCACCACGGCCAGGGCGTGCAGGTTGTACTTGTCGAAGAACTCAGCCAGCTCGTTCTGATGCAGGCCGATGGGGCAGGAGAGGACGCGCGCTTCGGCCAGCAGGGCAAGGCGCGCCTCGGGCTGGGCCATCACCAGCCGGGCCAGCGGAACGGCTCCGCGCAGCACGCNNGGAGACGAAGTCGGTGGTCATGCAGCCGGCGGCCGAGTTCTCGTCGAATTCGAGCAGATCCGAGACCTCCTGCCGCTCCTCCGGCTCCATCTCTTCGAGGATGGCGTCCGACTGCTCCTCGGAGAGTTCGGCCAGCAGGTCGGCGGCGGCGCCGGGGTCCATCTCTTCGACGATGTCGGCGATTCTTTCTTCGCCCAGCTTTTCCAGCAGTGCCTTTTGCAGCTTGGGCTCAACCTCTTCCAGGGTCTCAGCGGCCACCTCTTCGTCCAGCGAGGTGAAGATCACCGCGCGTTCGGCGGGAGCCAGGTCTTCCAGAATGTCGGCCAGATCGGAGGGGTGCATCGCCCCCAGGCGTTCATACTCGATGCGCAGCTTGACGCGGCGCGCCGGATCGACCTCGATGACGTCGACAAACTCCCAGGGAATGCAGCGGGCTGTGAACTTGCGCGAGAGCTTCTCCAAAGTGGCGCGCGGCAGCAGGCCCTTGAAGACGCGGCGAATGGCGCCCCGCATCCCCACCTCGACCTCGCAGACGCGCAGCAGGTGCGCCGCGCCCTGGCCCATCCACTCCAAATCCACGTCGTTCACGCGCACCACCTTGCGGCCGTGAATGTCGATGATCTGGCGGTCGATCAGGTCCTGCTGCAGGTAGAGGTAGTTGCCCTGATCCTCCAGCGGAACCAGCGCGCCGCTAGAGCGCAGCTCCAGAGAGCCGGCGGGCGTCTCCATCACCTGGTGCGAGGGCACGATGCACAGCCCGGAGCGGGTCTTGAGCACCAGGCCGGCCACCTTGCCCGCATCCTCGCCGGTGGCCACGGCGATGTCCTTGAGCCGCCCGCGCAGATGACCCTGGGCATCGGTGACCGGAGTGCCGAGCAGCGCCGTCAGACTGATGCGGGTTGTGGTGCGGGGACTCATGAGGTGAGTGTATCGCTTCGGGGGCGGGCTGCGCCTCACCTCTGCATCCAAAAATAATGCGTATCCAGATGAATGCCAACTTTGTAAGAGTTCGGATATACTCTGTGGGAGTTACAAGGAGCCTGAAAGATGCGCTCATTGATGATTCGGTTCAGCGCCGCAGTTGTTTTCCGCTGCGTAGCCGTCACGCTCATCACGCTGGGTTGTATGTGCCTGTTCTCCGCCTGCCACAGGAAGGATGCAGGATATGAATTTCGCGCCGCTGCCGCCAAGGGCGACCTGACCAAGGTCCAGGCGCTGCTCAGGGGCCGTCCGAATCTGGTCTTCAGCAAGAACAAGAAAGGTTCAACGGCTTTGCATTGGGCGGCGGCTTACGACCACAAGGACGTAGCGGAGTTTCTGCTCTCCAATAAAGCCGATGTCAACGCCAAGACCGACGAGGGTTCGACGCCTTTGCATCGGGCGGCTTATGGCGATCACCTGGACTTGGCCGAGTTGCTGCTCACCCACAAGGCCGATGTCAATGCCATAGACAAATACGGCAACACGCCCTTGCACTCGGCGGTTTCTCAGGACCACAAGGACATGGCAGAGTTGCTGCTGACCAACGGAGCCGACGTCAATGCCAAGGCCCACAAAGGCACGACGCCTTTGCAATGGGTGTTGGGATGGCTTCTGCCAGATAAGTTTGGCGTCAATACCAAAACCGGCAAGGGCACGACGCCTTTGCACTGGGCCGCGATTAAGGACTACAAGGACATGGCGGAGTTGATGCTGGCCAAAGGGGCCGATGTCAATGCCAGGGATGACGGCGGTGAGACGCCTTTGCACTGTGCGGCGTTTAACGGCCACAAGGACATGGCAGAATTGCTGCTGGCTAACAGGGCCGACGTTAATGCCAAGGACGATAACGGTTATACACCTTTGAACTGGGCTGCGATTAAGGGCTACAAGGACGTGGCGGAACTGCTGCTGGCGAACAAGGCCAACGTCAATGCCAAGGATGACAAGGGCGATACGCCTTTGCACTGGGCGGCTGATAAAGGCTACAAAGATGTGGCGGAGTTGCTGCTGGCCAACGGGGCTAACGTTGATGCCATGTCCAATAATGGTGTGACGCCTTTGCATTGGGCGGTGGTCAAGGGCCACCAGGACGTGGCAGAACTTCTGCGCCAGCACGGCGGCCATAATATAGGTTCAAACCTCTCTGCCCCAGAATGGAATTATCCGTAAGTGATTGTGCTGCCGGGTACTTGGTGCTCTTGTTTTTGATTCTCACTCCACAACCATGTCAATGCTTGACATCCGATTCGCCCGGCGATACGCTGTTGATAACGGATGCGGCTTCCAGGCCGGAGGAGATTCTCATGGATCAGATGAACGTCTCGATCACCGACCACCTTGCCGGGTACGTGCGGGCCAGGGTCAAGAGCGGACGCTACAACAATGCCAGCGAGGTGGTGCGCGAGGCTCTGCGCCGCATGGAAGAGGCTGATGAGCGCGCCCTGCGCATCGCCGCCCCTACCGTCGAGGACGTGCTGACTGATTTTACGGCCCTTCAGACCGATCGCATTCGCCAGCGCGTTTTGGAAGGCATTGGCGAGATCGAACGCGGTGAATATACCGTGTACGAAGGCCGCGCCGGGCTGGCCAAGCTCTCTGCAGGAGTGAAGGCCAGGGGGCGTAAGTTGCTTGCGGAAGCTGAAGCAAAATAATGCAATTTCATGTCACCAAAATGGCCGAGCGGGAGCTGGATCAGATTTTTGTCTACTGGGCTCAACGTGCCGGCGTTGATATTGCGGACAAGCTTATCGATTCCATCGAGGGGCGCTTTGCCTTGTTGGGCGATTATCCCTTTGTGGGCCGGAAGTGCGACGAACTTGCTCCCGGCGTCTTTCGCTTTCTGGCAGGCGACTATCTGATTTATTACCGCAAGAGGCGTAGCATGATCCAAATCATTCACGTCATTCACGGAGCGCGAGACCAAGCTCACGCTTTCAGGAACAACTGACGGCGACAGGCTTTGCGCTCTGCTATCTAACATAGGATGCTCAGAGATTTCCCCATGGCCTCATGGCGACTTTCACGCAACTCTGACAACAACCCCCGTAGCATCGTCTTGCTGAGGATGGTCGCCGGCGAAGCTGCGCGCGGCGCGGTAGATGCCATGCACCAGTTCGAGCGCGGAATCCTGGCTGTGGTCGCGCACGTAACCGAGAACTCCGTCCGCGCCGAACTCCTCATCCTCCAGAGTTGCCATCTCCGTCGTGCCGTCCGTCAACAGAACCAGGAGATGCCGCGAGGCCAAAGGAACTGTCGTGGTGGCAAAGCTGGTATCCGTAAAAAGACCCAGCGGTGGGCCGGAACTTTCCAGCACATGATCGATCTCGCCGGAGTCTTTCATCAGAAATCCCGGAACGTGCCCCGCGTTGGCATACGACAGGCTGCCATTCGCTCCATCCAGGCAAACCAGCAGCATGGTGACGAAGCGGGCCTCCTCCAGGTCGGCAAGCAGCATATGGTTGACGCGGCTCAGGATCTTCGCCAAATCCGCCTCGACCTGGGCGAAGGAGCGCACATAGGCGCGGGTTAGCGCCATCACCAGCGCGGAATCCAGGCCGTGCCCGCTCACGTCGCCGATGCCGATGCAGGTGCGTCCGTCCGGCATGGTGAAGGCGTCCAGGTAGTCGCCACACGCTTCCTTGTCGGGGTAGATGGCGCACGCGATATCAAGGCCGGCGGCGCCCGTAGCCGCGCCGGTGTAGAAGCGCTGCTGTACGTTGCGCGCCATTTGCAACTGGAGTTCCCGCTCTTGCTCTTTGCGCAGCACCGTAATGTCCTTGCACACGGAAACATAATGCGAGATCACGCCCGCGCTGTCCTTGATCGGGCTGATGGTCTGCTCCACCCAATACAGTTCCCCGGACTTTTTGCGGTCCACCAGCGTCCCGCGGAAATCATCGCCTTGCAGAATCTGGCCCCAGAGCCGGTTGTAGAAGGCCCTGTCATGCAGGCTNNGTGCCCTGGCGGTCGGTGATCACGATGCTGTCGGCGGTCTGCTCCACGGCACGGGAGAGCAGGCTGATCATCTCCTGCGACCGGCGCCGCTCCGATTCGGCGCGCATCTGTTCGGACCTATCGCTGACCATGGCCAGCGCGCCTTCAAAGCTGCCGTCCACACCGAGAATCGGCGAGGTCGTCACCCGCGCCCATAAGGCTTCCCCATTCTTCTTGCGATAGCGGGTTTCAATCTGTTCGCTGACGCCCCGTCGCCGCCGTTCCATCTCGGATTTCTTCTCTTCGATGTCGCTCTCGAACATGAAATCAAAGAGCGGCCTGCCCTGCATCTCCTCGACGCTATAGCCGAGCAGTTCAGCCATGCGGCGATTGACCAGGGTTGTCTCAAGCTCGGCATTCAGCTTCCAGATGCCTTCGTAGGCGGTCTCGACGATGCCGCGATAATTCTTCTCGCTGTGCTCCAGCGCTTCCAGGATGCTCTGCTTGCGTATAAGGTCCGCTCTCTCCGCGATCACGGCGGCCAGCACCATGCCCGAGGCCGAGGTGACAACGATAAATGCCTGGAGCAGCATGGCGTTCTGCTCGACGTTGCCATAAACGACGAGCCCGAAGCCATGAGCCGTTCCCCAAACGGCAATGGAAGAGATCACAAAGCTGGCGATTGCCGAGCCCGGCACCTCGAACCGAATCGCCCCCCACAGCACGAAAGGGAAGACGCCGAACGCAAAGACGCCGGCATGCATCGATCCCAGCCGGTAACCAAAGATTAGCGACGCGCTCGCGGCAGTTCCCAGCAGCAGGCACGCCAGCTCGACCCGCCGCTTTTTGAGGACCGGCAGCAGCCCCATGAAGGTCAGCACCAGCGGGGTTACGATCAACACGCCCGTGGCGTCGCCCCACCACCACTTCAGCCACTCTGGCGCTAAACCAGACCAGGTATACCCGCCGGTGAGAACCAAAACCCCCGTGCCGATGCTCGCGCTGACCAGAGTGCCGCAGACAGCGCCGCAAATACTCAGTCCCAGCACATCGCGAAGCCGGGTGAGGGAAGGCCGAAAATCGGGCAGTTGCCGCAGCAGCCACGCGCCGAAGAGCGGACCAGCCGTGCTGCCCAAAGCGGTTCCGGCCGCGGCCAGATGCGGGATGCCGGTAAAGTAATTAACGATAAATGCAGCCATGGCGATGGCCGGCCAGATGCGATAGCCGAACAGAAGCATGGCGGCCAACGCGACCCCCGCCGCCGGCCACACGGGGGAGACAGTGCCGCTGGGAAAAGGGACGGACAGCCCCACTTCGCCCGCCAGCACGCAAGCGGCAAAAACGCCGGCCAGTTCCAAAATCAGACGGCCCCCGCGTCTCTGAAGGTGGTTCAGGCGCCTTTCGGTCGTCGAATCAACACTTCGTGCGGCTGTCATCAATCTTGACTCCTTGGCAGAGCATATGGGGATTGGATGCAGCCCCATGGTCTATTTGCCTCAATAAATTGCATAGCAGGCCAGCTCGGACCGTTTACGAAATGGAAGGCGCGCGCCAAAGGCGCTCGAATTCCACTCCAGCGAGTTGAACAGCGACGAGCGCCTACCCTCCGCGAGAGGCGGGGAGCGGCGCGTGCTATAGCGCGCTGCTTGACAGAGTTGCTTGTCAGCGATGAAACTGCCTTTTAGTCTGCTGCGCACGGCGGACGATTTGCTTCCGGGTGAGTTCCGGAGAAGACGGAGACCAGGCCGGTGAGCGAAGCGAAGGCGGGGCGGCTGAGTCTGACGCTGAAATCGGCGGTGGAGAGCGTCGACGAGATCGAGGCGGTGGCGGAAAAACTGGCTTCCGAGGCAGGCCTGGACGAGGACGAGTGCTTCCACGTGGCGGTAGCGGCGCGCGAGGGCGCAGTGAACGCCGTTCTGCACGGCAACGAATTCGACCTCACCAAGCAAATATTCGCCAGCTTTGAGAACAACGGCGCGGCGCTGGTGATCATCATCTCCGACCAAGGCAAGGGGCTGGACCCGGATACCCTTCCTGATCCGCTGGCTCCAGAAAACCTGCTGCGCGGCTCGGGGCGCGGCATCTTCCTCATGCGATCCTTTATGGATGAGGTACATTTTCGACAACTGAATCCCGGAACCGAGTTGACGCTGGTCAAACATCTGGCGCCGGCTGGCAAAAATTCATGAAGCGCCGCGGTCAGGGCGCTTTGGCAACCGCAGGAATGTTATTCTAATTGCACCACAAGGAGGAGTTTCCATGGCACTGACAATTGCTTCCCGTGAAGTGAACGGCGTAACTGTTCTGGACCTTAGCGGGCGAATCACCTTGGGCGAGGGCAGTGTGCAGTTGCGCGATGCCATTCGCGGCCTGATCAGCAAGGGACAAAAGAACATCCTGCTGAACCTGGCGGATGTGAACTACATCGATAGCTCCGGGCTGGGCGAGCTGGTGAGCGCCTTTACCACAGCCAAGAATCAGCAAGCCGATGTCAAACTGCTGAATCTGACCAAGAAGGTTCACGATCTGCTGCAGTTGACCAAGCTGTACACCGTCTTCGACATCAAGGACGACGAGGCCGGCGCCATCGCTTCCTTCAAGTAAACCTGGCCGGAGCAGCGCTCCCGCCGCCAACCCATCCGAAAAAGGCCATCCCGCGGGATGGCCTTTTCGCGTCTGTGCCGCCTCAGGCCAGCGCGGAGACCGGCTGCGGAATGCGGATCACCGGGGCGGCAGCCAGCAGGGCCGCGGGAACGGCATCGGCCGCCGGCTGCTGCGGGCTGGAATGAACGCCGCAAGTGAGCCGGTGGACAAAGTGGTAGGGTGGCCAAGGGCCGGAGAGCTGCATCTGGTACTCCCGCATCGCGGCGCAAATGGTCGAGTACTTGCTCAGGTAACGCTCCACGCACTTGCGGTCGATCAGGTGCGCGATGTCCAGCAGCATCTTGCCGCTCTCCGTCAACCGGCAACTGACCTCTTCGTCCAGGGGCAGAAAGAGCCGGTGCATCTGGAAGCTGACGGCGCGGGCGCGGGTCTGCCGCTCGCGCTGCCGCCCGGCGTTCTCGCGCAGGTGGGTGAAATACTCCCGGCTCAGTCCATCCGCGGAGAGGTTCTTGCTGGGAGCGTGGGCACAGCACTCCACCAGAACTTTCAGGTGCATCTCGGTTTTGCCGCGCAGCTTGTCGATGTGGTCGAGGAACTGGCGGTGGTTGGCGCGGATCGACCGGCGCAGGCTCTCGTCGTCGTTGAAGACGGTGCCGAAGCGAAAGGGCAGCACCGTGGAGTGCTGAAAGCAGTCGGCAATCACCCGCGCGTGGTCCACGCCGGATTTCTGGTCGAGGGCTTCCTGGGGGTTGTGCTCGCTGACAATGACAACAAGGTCGTTGGCGGGATAAACAAAAACCTGGTTGCCGCTGACTCCGAGGACCGATTCCATCGGGGTGGGTTTGCGATGACTGGCCGATTCAGGAAATGCTTGTTTTTCACCGATACAGTAGGCATACCATGCCATGACGAGACGCTCCGTCTCCGTGCGCTGGAAAGCGCAACGCGTTGGGGAAGATCTGTGAACGTAGGAAACAATGCATACAAACAACACTCCGGGGCGTTCAGAGCCGGCCCGGGTGAACCTAGTAAAATGGTAGTCCTCCGCAAATACGGCTGGCAATATCTCAGGATGCGAGATGGGGAAAGAAAGCAAGACCCGTCAAATCGTACTTTATATAAGTAAAAAACATATTGATAGCACGAATACCTGTTCGCTTTTGTGCAGACAGACCCATATAAACCATAAAATGCGCCTGCGAAAAAGCCGCGTTTTTGTTTTTGCGGCNNGGGTGATCTAGGGTGGGATGCCATTACAGACCTAGGAAAATGTTCTAGAAAACCGACCTGCGATTTGCCCGCCCATTTCACAGGATCGCCGACGCTCTTGAGTTTGTTGCTTTTCATACAGACCGCCGCGGCCCGGATCGGCTATCCTCGTAGCCAGGAGAA
>PLPA01000195.1:25147-25348 GCA_003159355.1 Acidobacteriaceae bacterium
AAGGCGGGCTTGCCGGTGATCAAGTTGTTTGCCGTGATCTTCCCTGAGGGGTGGCTTAGCCAGCCAATGCTGCAATCGTTTCTGGCCATTGTGCTCACCCTGGTGATGCTCTATGTGGTCGGCCGGGTCACCAGCTTGGTAGTGGGCCGCCAGGCCCTCGAACTCTTCGAGTCCACGTTGGATCGGCTGCCGGTGGTCGCC
>PLPA01000023.1 GCA_003159355.1 Acidobacteriaceae bacterium
CAGCATCGTGGCCTCGCGCGCCACCTGCGTAAAGTGAACCTGCCGCACCCAGGCCATGTAAGGGGCCGTCCAGGCCTTCATCCCCACCGCAGGCCGCTGCCCCATGCGCAGCAGAAACTTGCTCAGACGATGGCGTGCCCGCAACTGATCCTGCTTGGCCGCTTCGCGCGCCCGCGCCAGATCGCGCAGCGACTCCGAACCTTCGTCCGGAACCCACACCGCAGTCAGATCTCCGGACCGGTAACTGCGCGCCAATCGCTCGGCATCGCGCCGATCCGTCTTCACCCGGTCACCGGCCTTCATCGGAACCAGCGTCGGCGCAATCACCTCGCACGCGACACCCAACTCGGCCAACTGCCAGTAGAGTACGTACCCGGTTGGACCAGCTTCGTAACACGCTTTCAACTGCTCAGCAGACCCCAACTTCTTGACCAGCTTGCGGATCGACTCAGCGCGGTTGGCTATCGTCCCCAGGCTGCGCACCTCACCATCCGGCTCGGCAATGGCGACAGCAATCGTTTCGGCGTGGACATCCAAGCCCAAAAATCGTACCTTGTTTTTCATGACCGGTTCCTCTCCGCTTGTGGCTCTGACCTGTGATCCTGCTTGGCTCACAGCTTAACCCACGGCCAGCGCAGGGAGCCGGTCACTCCATGATGACTAAGATGGACTCCGATACCGTTCTGTCATTGTGCGCCATAGCTTGAGTCGAGTGATTCTGCTGTCCAAGTCAGCCGAAGGCCAGTTCCAGTTGTGGTGTGGGTGGCATTTCCGGTGCCTGGAAGGGATCGTCGATCCACTTCCACAGGTTGCGGTAGACGAACAGTTGCTGGCGCAGCAGAACCATGAAGTTGGACAAGTGCCAGCCGAAGGTCGATTTCATATGCAGGATCTTGACCAGCAGCATGGCGATCAGCGCCGTCCAGATCTGCGTCTTGAGCGCGTTGGCCGAGGTGCCGACGAAGGTCTTCACTTTGCAGGACTGTTTCAGGGCCTTAAAAAATAGCTCGATCTGCCAGCGGTTCTTGTAGATTTCGGCAACCGTGGCGGCGGCCAGCTTCATGTTGTTGGTCAGGAAGACCAGGGCGCGCTGCTGCTCTTCGTCGAAGAACTCTATGCGGCGCATCATGGGCGGGTTGTCGTTCTTCGCGGCCTGCTGCGTCATGCAGATGACCTTATCGCTCACCAGTCCCTTACGCAGGGGAAGATTTCGATCCTCGGCTTCGATGATGTCCGCGTTCGTCTTCAGGCGGGTGACGAAGTAAACGCCCTGCTGGGTCAGCCGCTCGAACCAGTTGTAGTCGGTATAGCCGCGATCAAAGACCAGGATGGTACCGGGCGCGAACTCCCACTGGCGGGTGACGGTGACTTCGTGCTGCTTGCCGTCGGTGATGACCATGTAGCAGGGCAGCAGGCCATCGTGATCGAGCATTAGATGCAGCTTGACGGCTCCCTTGGTGCGGCGGAACTGCGCCCAATCGAAGACAGAGGCGCACAGTTCGATAGTGGTGGCGTCAATCGACAGCAGCTTGTTCTTGAAGCGGAACTTGTGCCGGACGCCCGACTGTTGGGCCTGACTGCGAGCAATCTCCAGCGTTCGATAGAAGAGATCCTCGAAGAGTGCGCTGGGACGGTGTGCGTTGGCATAGGCCAACGTGGAGCGCTTGGGCGCCGCGAGCAGGCCCAGATGCCGCAGCTTGCCTTCGCTGGCGGCCAAGCCGTTGGTGATGTCGCGCAGGCTCGTGACCGAACCCAACTGGCAGAACAGCATGGCCACCAGTTGGCCCCAGCAGGTAAAACCCTTGGCGTTGCGCTCGGCATCATGCTTGCGGACAGCGGAATCGAATTCCGCGCGGGGAATCAACTTCAACACTTGAGAGAAAATGCTGCATACTGTGGACAAGGCTGCGTCCTCCTCTGACGCTGAGTTCTAGACAAACCCAACCTATCAGAACGGCGCAGCCTTACCTCTATACCTGACCTACTACCGATTTTCCTGTCTTGGACAATAGTGATGCCAAATAAATTCCTGTCCCATTTTCACAAAACTTCAGGGGATGCGAATTACCAGACCGCTTCCAAAACGCAGGCTATTCTCCGATTGATTGGTGGCATTGGGCAGATGGGTATAGAGCCAGTTGGCCTCGACAGCGCGCCAACTGAGATAGCGATTCAGGTGCACGTTCGCACCGCCTCCAGCCATCAAAGCGGCATTGTATGTACTGCTCTGAACGCCGTTACTGGCGGGAAAGGTGCTGTGCATTCCCCAGGCTTCTCCGGCGAGAAATTGCCCGTAAACGTCGATCTTTCTTTTGGGCAGTTGCCACGTGTAACGCGGGCCAAAGGATGCAGTAACCAGATCCAGTCCCGCGCCGGAGTTGTGCATATTGGCGGTGTGAAGCTCAGCCACATCAGCCACAACTCCCAGCCCGCGCCAGAACTGGCCATGCAATTGAGCGCTGCCGCCTTGCATCCAGAAGCGATTTGAGGTGTCGATATTGGTTGATTGAGCGTTGTAGGTTAAGGTCAAATCCAACGAGGATGCCGGGGAATGCGTGGCCTGAGTCGGAACGTTTTGCGCGGCGAGAACCTGGAGGCCGACAGCCCCCAGAATTCCCAGTGAAAGAAACAGTCGCAGATTCATTCTGTCGATCCCTTGCTGCCCCTTCGGGCGTTACTCCACGGTCAGAGTCACGTTGCTTGCGTGCGTAAGCGATCCGGCTGTTACGGTAATCGTCACGTTGTAGCTCTGCTGTGATTGCGCGAAGAAGCTGCCGCCGCAGCCACTCATGCCGACCGTAACCAACGCACTTGTTATGAACATAAGTAGCAGCATTCCACGCCTGCCCAGGCGCTTGCCCGCGCGGCGCAAACGACCCACGAAGGGCAGAAGCAACAAGCCCAGAGCGAAGGGCGCCGCTTTGCGTCCAGTGCTCGGATCGTTGCGATGGTTGGCCGTTGTGCTTGGCGCGGTAATGGAGAGTGTGACAGCGCCGACGGCGGTGTTGGCGGGCAGTTGCCAACTGTTGCCGGTCAACTCAGTCCATCCGGCACCGGTCAGAGAAGCTGTGGCTCCCGTGGGCAACCCGGATAGAGTCACTGTGGCAGCGACGGGCAGAGTCATTCCAGAAGTCAGCGTCAAGTTATAGGTGTATGTTCCCGCCGCGCCGGGCATAACGGTCTGCGCCGTGCTGCCGTTGCTGGTGATGGTGAAGTCCACCACGGTTTCGCTCAGCGCGCCGCTGGTAGCCGATGTGCTATTGTTCGTGTCTCCGCCATAAGAGGCCGTGATCGAATGCGCGCCCGTGGCGAGTGACGAGACGTAAAAGGTCGCCACTCCGCTCGTGTTCACCCCTGCAGCGCCCAGCAACGTCGAGCCGTCGTAGAAGCTGACCGAGCCGGTCGGCACACCATAACTCGCGCTGACGGTCGCTGTCAGCGTAACCGTATTGCTGAGAGCGGAGACGGGCGTTGGTGTGTTCAAAATGGTTGTCGTCGTCTCCGGAGTCACGGTCAGAGAGACCGAGGCAGGCGGCGGCGTACAATAATCGGTCGTATTCGTTGGCGTGCAGTTTGCGGTCAGTTTCTGCGTGCCCGCCTGGAGCACGATTCCCGCGCCAGGCGAGTATGTGCAGCTACCGGCCACGCTTAATGCGGCGTCGAGTTGCGTTGTGCTGAGAGCCGTACCGTAGGTGATCGCTGTGGGCGTTGACCACGAGATTGTGGGCATGGCCAGTGCTGCATTCACGGAAACAGTCGCCGAGGTCGCACTTCTATAGTTGCTGTCGCTAGCCTTAGTGGCGTAGACCGAACAAGAGCCGGTTCCGCTGGTCATGGTCACCAGACCCGATGTCGAGTTTACCGAGCAGGCTCCGCTCGCGGTAAAGCTCACCGTGCCCGTGCCGCTGCCACCGCTCGTGCCCACAGTGAACGTTGTACCGTAGGCCTGCGCCGCTGTCGGCAAGCCCGTCACTGTCAGCGTAGCCTGCGAGGCAAGCGAAGCTGTTACCGATTGCGTAATCTCCGCAGCCGCGCCGTAGTTGCCGTTGCCTGCCTGATCGGCCTTGACCACGCAAGCCGTCGTGCCGCTCGTCATCGTCACTACGCCCGCGCTGATCGAGCAACCACCGCTGACGGTGATCGCCGCTGTCAGTCCGCTGGTCGAGGTCGCCCCCGGAGTGAAGGTCGCGTTGTAGGCCGCGCTTGCCGGAACCGTGCCCGAGGTAAAGCTCAGCGTCTGGTTGGCCAGCATAGCCGTCGCCGTCTGCCTGATCTCCGTAGCAGCGCTGTAGTTGGTGTTACCCGCTTGATCGGCCATGACCGCGCAGGCGGTTGTGCCGCTGGTCATGGTCACTACGCCAGAAGAAATCGAGCAACCACCGCTGACGGTGATCGTCGCCGCCAAGCCGCTGGTCGAGGTCGCTGCCGGAGAGAATGTCGAGTTGAAGGCCGCGCTTGCCGGAACCGTGCCCGAGGTAAAGCTCAGCGTCTGGTTAATCGTAGAAGCCGTAACCGTCTGCGAGATCTCCGTAGCCGCATTGTAGTTGTTGTTACCTGCCTGATCGGCCTTGACCACGCAGGCGGTTGTGCCGCTGGTCATGGTCACTACGCCCGCGCTGATGGAGCAACCGCCGCTGACAGTAATCGCAGCCGCCAGTCCGCTGGTCGCGGTTGCCGCCGGAGTGAAGGTCGCGTTGTAGGCTGAGCTGGCTGGAACCGTGCCGGTAGAGAAGCTCAGTGTCTGGTTGATCGTCGAAGCCGTCACAGATTGCATGATCTCCGTAGCGGCGTTGTAGTTGCTGTTGCCCGATTGATCTGCCTTGACCACGCAGGCAGTTGTACCGCTGGTCATCGTCACGACGCCAGAAGAAATCGAGCAACCACCGCTGACGGTGATAGCCGCCGCCAGTCCGCTGGTCGAGGTTGCCGCCGGGGTGAACGTTGCGTTATAGGCTGCACTGGTCGGCACCGTGCCCGACGTAAAGCTCAACGTCTGGCTGGCCGGATTCACGGTAAGCAAGAAGCTGTTGCTGTTCGAAAAGCCTACGGCGTCGGTTACCGTCACATAGTAAGTCGTTGCGGAACTCGCCGTCATGGGCGTGTCGCCGATTGCGCCGGTGGATGTGTTGAAGCTCAACCCGGACGGCAACGCCGGCGAGACGCTGTACGTCAGTGTTCCCGTGCCGCCCAAGCCGGTCACCGGCGTAAAGGAAGCCGCAGTGTTGTAGGTCAGCACTTCCGAAGCGATAGCCTGCGTCGCGGTCAGCGCTGAGGCGACGGTTCCGTTCAGGCCGATGGTCTGCGTCGTGGGATACGCGTTATCGGTCAGCGTTACGCTGCTGGAAACGCTGCCGGCTATTGTCGAGGAGAGGGGCGAGAAGTCGATGGCGACGGTGCAGCTTGCGCCCGGCTGCAACGAGGCGGTAGCGCTGCTCGTGGCCTGTGTGCAGGTCGAGGCGCTGCCCCATAAAAAATTTGCGCCGACACTGGGGTTGTATGCGCCCGCGCTCGATGTCTCGGAGAAGGTCAGCGTGGTGTTGCCGATATTCGCAATCGTCACGGTCTGGGTCCGGTCGACGCTGTCTTCCATGCCCGCAGGCGTTGCCGTGGCATAGCTCAGATCGGGCGAAGTGGAACGGTTGATCTCCACCACATAATTGCCGCCGGCATCTGCGACATAAACGTTGCCGGCGCCGTCCACGGCAATACCCCAAGGATTGTCGAAGCCGCCGCCCAGTGTCGTTACACAATTGGACGAAGCGCAACCGGCGGGCATCTCCTTCACCGCACTGTGGAGGAAATCTGCGACATAGACATTGCCGGCGCCGTCCACGGCAACACCAATGGGTTCGTTGAAGCCGCCGCCCAGCGTCGTTACACAACTGGACGAAGCGCAACCGGCTGGCATCTCCTTCACCGCACTGTTGCCGTAATCTGCGACATAGACGTTGCCGACGCCGTCCACGGCAATACCCCAAGGATTGTCGAAGCCGCCGCCCAGCGCCGTTACACAACTGGACGAAGCGCAACCGGCGGGCATCTCATTCACCGCACTGTTGCCGTAATCTGCGACATAGACCTTGCCGGCGCCGTCCACGGCAACACCTTGGGTGTATCGAAAGCCGCCGCCCAGCGTCGTTACACAGCTGGACGAAGCGCAACCGGCTGGCATCTCCACCACCGTACTGTTGGCGGAATCTGCGACATAGACATTGCCGGCGCCGTCCACGGTAACATCAGTGGGTTCGTAAAAGACGACGCCCCGCGCCGTTTGCGTGGACGGCGTGAAGGCCACCTGCGGGCCGGCGCCTGTGCCATAGATGTTGGCCGTGGCGATCACCGCGCCGGAGGAGTTCAGCAGTTCGACCGCTCCGTAGCGCGTGCCGGCGTATTGCGGCTTGAAGGTCACGTTCACGGTGCAGGTATCGCCCGCGCTGTAGCTGTGGCTGGTTCCATTTGTGGTGCATGTGCCGGTGCTCGCATCGAGGAAATCGAGATTTGCCGCACCCTGCGTCAGCACAGCCGGGGCTTTGATGGTTCCTCCAGCGGTAAACGTAAAGGTCAGTGTGCTGGCCGCGCTGGTGCTGCCCACCGGCTCGGAATAGAAGTTCACGCTCTTCAGCATGATCTCCTTCACCGCACTGTTGCCTTCATCTGTGACATAGACGTTGCCGGCGCTGTCCACGGCAACACCAATGGGTTCGTTGAAGCCGCCGCCCAGCGTCGTTACACAATTGGACGAGTGACAACCGGCGGGC
>PLPA01000035.1 GCA_003159355.1 Acidobacteriaceae bacterium
TTCATGCCCATGCGCCCGGTGCCCCCTCGGCGCTGCTGGCGATAGATGCTGATGGGCGTGCGCTTGAGGTAGCCCTGGTGGCTGACCGTGACCGCGACCTGCTCGTCGGCGATCAGGTCTTCCAGTTGCAACTCGGCGCTCTCGTCGACGATCTGCGTGCGACGCGCGTCGCCGTACTTGTCGCGGACTTCTTCGAGTTCCTTGACGATCACCGCGCGCAGCTTGGTTTCACTGGCCAGGATCGCTTCGTATTCGGCGATGCGCTCGCGCACCTGCTTGAGTTCGTTGAGCAGTTCGTCGATGGAGAGCTGCGTGAGGCGATAGAGTTGCAATTCGAGAATCGCGTCGATCTGGCGCAGCGTGAGGCCCTTCTCTTCGTGTGGCAGGCGCTCGCGGTCCAGGTTGAGGATAATGTCTTTGCCCTTGCTCCAGGCATAGAGATTCTCGCGGGCTTCAACGCGCGAACCCGAGGCGCGGATGAGGCGAATGACGGTGTCGAGATTGTCGAGCGCGATCTTCAGGCCTTCAAGGATGTGCTCGCGCGCGCGGTCCTTCTTCAGCAGGAAGACGGTGCGGCGCTGCACAACATCGATGCGGTGATCGATGAAGCAGCGAATCGCCTGATCGAGTCCCAGCTCGCGCGGCTGCCCGTTGAGCACCGCGAGAAAGATCATCGAGAAACTTTCCTGCATCTGCGTGTTCTTGTAGAGCTGGTTAAGCACAATCTCCGGCTGCGCGCCGCGCTTGAGCTCGATGACGATCCTCATGCCGTCGCGGTCGCTCTCGTCGCGCACATCGCTGATGTCATCGACGATCTTGTCTGTGACCAGCTCGGCGATGCGCTCGATCAGCTTGGACTTGTTCACCTGATAAGGAATCTCGGTGACGATGATCGCCTGCTTTTCCTTGGTTAGGCTTTCCAGAGCCGTTCTGGCGCGCATCAGGAAGCGGCCGCGGCCGGTGCGGTAGGCCTGCGGAATGCCGGACTTGCCGTAGAGGAAGCCGCCGGTGGGGAAGTCTGGGCCTTGCACGTGCTTGAGCACGATGGCCAGCGCAGCCTCGCGGTTCTGCGCCGCCTCTGGATTCTGAATCAGCTCGATGGCAGCGTTGACGACTTCGGTCAGATTGTGCGGCGGAATGTTGGTGGCCATGCCGACCGCGATGCCGCTCGAGCCGTTGACGATCAGATTGGGAATACGCGTGGGCAGCACGGTGGGCTCGACGGTGGACTCGTCGTAGTTGGGCACGAAGTCCACGGTCTCCATCTCGATGTCGGCCATCAACTCACCGGCAATGCGCATCATGCGGCACTCGGTGTAGCGCATGGCGGCGGGCGGATCGCCGTCCACCGAGCCGAAGTTGCCCTGGCCGTCGACCAGCGGATAGCGCAGCGAAAAGGGCTGCGCCATGCGCACCAATGTGTCATAGATGGCCGAGTCGCCGTGGGGATGATAAACGCCCATCGCCTGGCCGACCACCTTGGCGCACTTGGTGTATTTTTTGTTGTGCTGCAGGCCCATCTCGTTGAGCGTGTAGAGCACGCGGCGATGCACCGGCTTCAAGCCGTCCAGAGCGCTGGGCAGCGCGCGCCCGATGATGACGCTCATCGAGTAGTCGAGATAGGAGCGGCGCATCTCCTCTTCGATATTGATCGGAATCAGGTTGGTGCCGCTGCTGGGCGGCACGCCGCCATCGAGTGGGAGCTGGGGGTTCTGGTCGTCTGCCATAGAGGTTTTCTAAGCGCGTCGGAAGGCGGCAGAAAAAGGTCCGGAAAATGCGGGGCCGGGGTCCGCGGGCTGTGCTTTCATTTTATCCCTTCGAGCGGCCATCCAGCAAGGCTTCGTCGGATAAATAAGTCATTAATTTACAATGTCTTACAGGTATCTCGCCAGGCCGCTTTCGCAGCCCGCCGACAATCAAGTCGCGCGCCGCGTTTGCGGCTTGATTTTTGCCGCTTTTTCACTCCCGCCAGCGCCGCCGGCAACACCCATTTTTTCGCCCGCTCTGCGCATTCACACCTAAAACAGCCCCGGCAAACTCAACCAGCAAAGCACCACCTGCAATACCACAATAGCTCCCCCCGCGGCCAGGGCCAGCTTCCTCCGCGGACCCTCGTATCCATCCGCGAACACGCCGCCCACGAATGTAAACACAAACGGCAGCGACCACACCCACGGACTTCCCGGAACCCCCGTCGTGATCAGCAGCATCAAAACCAATGCGCAAATCAGCGGAGCGGTATTGCCGAAGTAGCGCGGCTTGCGCAGCCCCAGGTAGAGCGCCAGCGCGGCGCCGCCTGCTACCGTAATTCCGGCGTTGCCCAGCGAGGAGAAAAACCGCATCGCCGGTTCCGTCGAAACCCACATGAATCCAGCCGCCGACCGGAACACATAACTGAATGCGTCCGGCGAAAACCCGTAGCAGGCAAACACCAGCAACAGCGCCCCCGCCGCGGCTGCCAGCACCACCGGCAGCGCCTGGCTCCTGTGCCCTTCCGCTACCCACAGCATCAGCGCCAGCCCCAGTAGCGCCGTCACCGGCAGCGCCGCAATGTGCGAGGCCGCCGCCACGCCGAAGATCACCGTCAGAAGCACGATGCGCGGCCGCCATTTGCGCCGCGGTCCCTGCATCGCGTGCGCCACCCCGATGCAGGTGTATACGCCTCCATACACTCCCAGCGCCGCCAGCACTTCAGCATTGGGAGAAAGGCAGGCTTGCAAAATCGCCGGGCAAAAGCAGTAAAGCGACAGCGCCGTGTAGCCCCCCAGGTTGCCGTAGAGCCGCCGCGTCACCCACCAGATGCATCCGCCCAGCGCGCATCCCGCAAACAGGAATGGCAGCCGCAGCAAAAGCAAAACGTGCGTCATCTGGTGGCGTAGCTCCCACGCGCTCACCTCGCCCCC
>PLPA01000287.1 GCA_003159355.1 Acidobacteriaceae bacterium
ATCTTGCCCGCGTCCTTGGTCGCCTGGCGCTGCGCGTCGTTGAAGTAGGCCGGAACGGTGATCACCGCCTCGGTGACCGTCTCGCCCAGATAGGCTTCGGCAGACTTCTTGAGCTTTTGCAGGATCATCGCCGAAATCTCCGGCGGGGTGTACTCCTTGCCTTGCGCCATCACGCCCACGTGGTCGCCCTGTGCGATCACCTTGAAGGGCACCATCTTCATTTCGTCGTTCACTTCGTTGTAGCGCCGGCCCATGAAGCGCTTGATGGAGAAGATGGTGTTCTCCGGGTTGGTGATGGCCTGGCGCTTGGCCACCTGGCCGACGAGGCGCTCGCCGCTTTTGGAGAAGCCGACAACCGAGGGCGTAGTGCGCGCACCCTCTTCATTCGCAATGACTTTGGGTTCGCCGCCTTCGAGAACCGCGACGCACGAGTTGGTCGTTCCCAGATCGATGCCGATAATCTTTGCCATGGTTGAACCTGCCTTTAGAGAATTTCCGACTCTCCTAGGATGTCAAATTGAGTGAGATATTGTCAAGTTTATATGATGCAATCTTCATAAACTATAGTTTCCGCTAATCCGGCACCCTCGCCAAAGCAATATCTCTTTATTTTTCAATTGCATATTGTCTGTTTCTATGCGACTCTGGTGTTCAATATTGCTCACTTTTCGCCGCTCATCCGGAGCGAAGTCTAAGGCGGTCCCCATGCCCCAGGCCAGCTCCCGGTGATCAAAATTGCACATTCAGCCGATAGCCCAACTACCACCTGAATCCTGGCACAAGAAAGACGAAAGGTGATTATGAAAAGAGCTGCGACGCTTCTGACCCTCACCGTCATCCTTGCCTCCTCTGCCGCACAGATGGCCGCCTCCACAGGTACAATGCCGCCCCTCAAGGCTATTTCGGCTGGCAATCTCAACACCGCGCCTCCCAAACCCGTTCCCTCCAACACGGTATTGAACTTCACGGTGATGGATTTGCATGGCGTGCTGTTGACCTGCGCCAAACAGCAGGTCGATACCGACACCTTCAGCGGCTGCACGCTGGCGCCGGGCCGGACACTGGACGATCTGATGACCTCCATCGTCCAGACAATCCACGCGGAGCAACAGAAGGACAACGCCGAAGAGAAGTAGCGCTTGTTTTGGCGGGGTGGATCGACCAAAATCAATCGTGAGCTAAAAGTTACCGGTTTTCGCAAACTGGGTGCGAGTACTTCGCATCTCAATCTGCCGCCAGGAATGCGCGCCCCTCCGGCCTCAGTGGCATCAGGCACAATAGAAGCAGGCGTCCTTTACCCACACGCGGGCGTACCCCGGAGGAAGATTGGCTTTACGCGCGGTTGTCTTCGACTATGGCATGGTACTGACCGGTGCTCCGGACCCCGAGGCGTGGGCTGCCCTGCTGCGCATCACCGGAATGCCCCAGGAGCGCTTCGAGCCGCTCTACTGGACCGACCGCCGCGCCTACGACGAGGGCCATTTGAGCGGCATCGGCTTCTGGCAGGCGTTTCTGCTGAGTGCGGGGATGCCGGCGAATTGGGCGATGGCCGAGGAGCTGAACCGCTGGGATGTGCGGTTGTGGACCGTGGAAAACCCCGCCATGGTGGCCTGGCAGCTCCAGATCAAAGAGCGCGGGCTGAAGACCGCCATCCTCTCCAATATGGGCGACAGTGTGCTGGAAAGCGTGGAACGCGAGTTCGACTGGATTCACCGCTTCGACATGCTGGTGTGGAGCTGTCAGTTTGGCGTCGTCAAGCCCGACCCGGCCATCTATCGCCACACGCTCGATGAACTGGGAAGCAGGCCCCAAGAGACGCTCTTCATCGACGACAGGCGGGAGAACGTGGAAGCCGCGCGGGCGCTGGGGATGCAGGCTATTCAGTATTCCACCGTCGAACGGCTGCGCGCCGATCTGATCGCCGCCGGCCTCGACGCAGAACTGCCCTTGCCCGCCTGAAAGCGAACGGCAGCCGGCCCTCGCCTCAAAATGGTCAGATGCGCGAAGTATTTTGATCTACACTATTTGCTGTTGAAAAGGGCTGGCTAATCTGTAGTATGCAAGCCGGCAGTGACCACGATTGTGAATTCCGAATCTTCAAGACCGGCTCATCCGTCCAGAGATATGGCAGGGGGCCAAAAAAGGTGAATTTCATGCAAGACATAAGAGCACTGCGCGCGGCCATTTCGGCCGTGCTGGGTTTTGTTCTGGCTCTGAGCGCGGGTTTGGCGCTGGGGCAGAGCGTGCCGGTGGTCACCGGCGACGCGCGGGTTGACAAGCTGCTGAGCCAGATGACGCTCAGCGAGAAGATGGTACTGATCCACGGCACACAGGAAGATCCGGCGGTCTACCAAGGGCAGGCCGGCTATCTTGCCGGCGTTCCTCGGCTGGGCATACCGGGGCTGCGCTTTGCCGATGGGCCTCCGGGGGTGCTGACGCGCCATCCGTCGCAGGGCGAGACGGCCACCATGGGCGTGGCCGCGACATTCAGCACCAGGACCGCCGAGCAGAATGGCGTGGTGATTGGCCGCGAAGACCGCGCGCTGGGCATCGACGTCTCGCTGCAACCCTTTGTCAACATCGACCGTGACCTCCAGTTCGGCCGCGGCTATAACACCTTCGGCGAAGACCCGTTCCTGACCTCCGAGATGGGGGTTGCCGAGGTTGAAGGCATCCAGTCGCAGCACGTCATGGCGCAGATCAAGCACTATGTGGCCTACGACTCGAACAGCGGCAACATCTTCGTGGACGACCAAGCGCTGCACGAGATCTATGTGGCGCCCTTCGACGCGGCCATCCACAGGGCGGATGTCTCGTCCATCATGTGCTCCTACAATCGCATCAACGGAACCTTTGCCTGCGGCAACGACTCCACGCTGACGAAAATTCTGCGCGACGAGATCGGTTTCAAGGGCTTCGTCACCTCCGACTGGGGCGCGGTCCACGCCGTCAACTTCATCAATGCCGGACTCGACATGGAGATGCCGGGCGAGCCGAAGCCGGGCGGCGGCGGTTTCTCGCTTCCCTCCTTCTTTGATTTGCAGCCCCTGCCTCCTCCTCCGCCGCCACGCCCGGCCGCTGAAGCCGCGATGGCAGGGATAATGTCCATGTTCGGCGGGCACATTCCCGAGGAACCGGCTCCCGAGCGGGGCGGCCCCGGCGACTTCGGCACAAAGCTGGACCCCAAGAAGATGGCCGACGCCCTCAAGGACGGCACCGTGAACGAGGCGGCCATCACCCGCGCCGCCGGGCGCGTGCTCTATGAGATCATCCACTTCGGCTACCTCGACGGCCAGTCGAAGCACGAAGTCACCACGCAGGCCATCGAGGCCAACGCCGCAATCATCGAGAAGACCGGCGAAGAGGCCGCGGTGCTGTTGAAGAACGAAGGCGGCGCGCTGCCGCTGAAGACCGCCGATCTGGACTCTGTGGTTCTGATCGGACCGACCGCCGGGCAGGTGGACTCGATCGGCATCAACGGCGAACGCGCCGTCGGCCTGCCGCAGCGGCAAGTTGGACCGATTGAGGCTCTCAGGAAGGTCACCAGCAACGCCAAGATCAACTTCGCCGTGAACGACGACATGACTGGCACACCGGTTCCCGCCGGCGCGCTCAGCCACGACGGCAAGCCCGGCCTGCTGCGCAACGGCTCGGGCGCCGAGCAAACCGACGCGCAGATCAACTTCACTGGCAACAACGCCCTGCCGGCTAACTCGACTGTTACCTGGAAGGGCACACTCACTCCGCCCCATGCGGGAAACTACTGGCTTTATCTCCAGGCCATGGGCACCAACGCTAATATCTCTCTCGACGGCAAGCGGCTGGCCGCGACCGGCGCATACCAGGGCGGCGTGCATGGCGACATTCTGCAAGCCAACCAGGACAATGTTGTGCCCACCACCGACGGCCTCGACAATCTGCGCCGCGCCGTGGAGTTAACCGCTGGACCCCATGCAATCGAAATCAGCACCAGCCCAGACAGCTCCAATTCGCCCGTCCAGGTGCGCCTCAACTGGTATACCCCCGAACAGCGCAAGGCCGACCACGAGGCCGCCATCGCCGCCGCCAAGAGCGCCAAGGTGGCCGTGGTCTTTGTGTGGACGCGCCTTTCGCCGGTCTTCGGCCTGCCCGGCGATCAGGACAAACTGGTGGAGGAAGTTGCAGCGGTGAATCCGAACACCATCGTTGTGCTGAACACCAGCCAGCCCGTTGCCCTGCCCTGGCTCGGCAAGGTGAAGGCGGTGCTGCAGATGTGGTGGCCCGGCGATGAGGGCGGTTGGTCCACGGCCAACCTGCTGGCGGGCAAGACCAGCCCAGCCGGCCGTCTGCCTGTCACCTGGGGCAAGCGGCTGGAAGACTACGCCGCCACCGACCCCAAGTACCCTGAACGCTCCACCAAGGGCGTGGACGGCAAAACCACCTATAGCGAAGGCGTCAACGTGGGCTACCGCTGGTTCGACAAGGAGAAGATCGATCCTCTCTTCGCCTTCGGCCACGGCCTCAGCTACACCACCTTCGCCTACTCCGGCCTGAAGGTGGACAAAGCCAAGGACGGCGGACTTGATGTAATGGTGACGATCAAGAATACCGGCAGCGTGGCCTCGGACGAAGTGCCGCAGGTCTATCTGGGCGCGCCCAGCGAGATTCCGCCGGGCGTGCAGTTCCCGGTTCGGGCGCTGGTTGCCTTCGACCGCCTCCACTTGACTGCCGGAGAGGCCAAAACCGTAACCCTCCATGTAGCTCCGCGCCAGTTGCAGTACTGGTCCACCAAAGACGGCAAATGGGTTACCGCAACCGGCAAGCGCACGGTGAGCGTGGGCACATCGAGCCGCGATCTGCGGGTGGAGCAGAGCATCGACTGAGAAACCCATACCAAATAGAAAAGCCGGAGCATTGCTCCGGCTTTTCTGTTTTGCGGCGGAACTATATTCAGTCCTTTTCCTTAGTCAGGCGGCAATTGCACGCAGACTGGGAGTGGTCGAGCAGACCTTAAGCGACTGGGTCAGGGAGCATCGCGCTGGAACCCTGAAGGGTGCCAGCAGCAGCCGGCTCCGAGCCGGAATGGATTCTCTGCACCCTCAAGGACTTACCTTTCGCACTTTGATCCAAATCCCGCCCGGCTTCAGAACCCCATGATGTTATAGCCGCAATCGACATACATGATCTCGCCGGTGATGGCGCTGGATAAGTCGCTGGCCAGGAAGAGCGCCGCTCCGCCGACCTCCGACTGGTCGATGTTACGGCCTAGCGGAGCGCGATTGGCGTGGGAGCGCATCATCTCGCTGAGGTCGCCNNTTGGCCACAGCCATTACGTTGTAGTTAGGAACAACCTTTTCGGCGGCGTAGTAACTCAGAGTCATGATGCTGCCGCCCTCGGTCATCAGCGGGGCCGCGCCGCGCGTGACGGCGATCAGCGAATAAACGCTGACGTCGTTGGCGATGCGGAAGCCTTCGCGCGTGGTGTCGATGAACTGGCCGCGCAGCTCCTCGGCGGGCGCGTAGGCGATGGCGTGGACGAGAATATCGAGCTTGCCGAATTTCTCTTTGAAGGTGGCGAAGACGGCTTCGATTTCGGCGTCGTTGGAGACATCGCATTGGTAGCCGCTGGCCCCCGGCAACTCGTCGATGAGGCTCTGCGCCTCGAGCTTCATGCGCTCGTTTTGATAGCAGATGGCCAGGGTTGCGCCGGCCTCGTGCAGTTTTTGGGCGATGCCCCAGGCGATGGAACGCTTGTTGGCCAGCCCGAAAACGACGGCTGTCTTTCCCGCCAGATTGATCATTCTTGCTTCTTTCCTCCAGGGTCCGTGTCTTGGGGAAGCGGACCTACTTTAATAGAGTATCAGCCACCGAGGTCAATCAACTCGACCTTTCCGGTGGGCTGGTTGAGAAAACGGGAGCCGAGGCGCTCAAATTTCTCGACTGAATCGGTGGCGAAGCAGCGGATTTCGGCGAGCGGCGGGTTGGCGTTCGCAGGAGGTTTATCGTTTCCCACCCTTTCCGCAAAGGACGCGGAAAGGATGGGGCACGGAGCCTCATCGCCAGGGCGCGGAGTGTTGCAGAGGAGCGCGGCAGCCTCGGCGGCGGCTTCGGCGGAGTCGATGACGCGCATTCCTGCCGGCACAGAGCGTTCGATCAGCGGGCGCAGCAGCGGGTAGTGTGTGCAGCCAAGGACCAGCGCGTCGGGATTCATGCCCTGGGCGGCGGCTTCGGCGTTGAGTTCGTTCAGATAAATCCGGATGACCTCGGCGGTGACAGGGTGATCGGTCCATCCTTCCTCGACCAGCGGGACGAGCAGCGGGCAGGCCATTTCCAGCGCGCGCAGTCCCCGTGCGCGGCAGGCGGCGGCGTAGGCGTGGCTCTCGACGGTGGCGCCGGTGGCGATGACCAGCACGTCGCCGGTGCGCGAGGCGGCGCGGGCGGCATCCGCGCCCGGCTCGATCACCCCCAACACGGGAACCGGAACCGCGTCCTGAATGGCGTCCAGAGCCAGCGCGCTGGCTGTATTACAGGCGATCACCAGGAACTCCGCGCCTTGCTCGCGCACCAGGAACTGCGCGCTCTGGACGGCGTAGCGAGCGATGGTGCGGCGAGATTTGGAGCCGTAGGGCAGGCGGGCCGTGTCGCCCAGGAAGGCAAAGCGCGCCTGGGGCAGCCGGGCTACCAGCGCCCGCAGCACGGTGAGCCCGCCAAAGCCTGAATCGAAGACGCCAATGGTGGAGGTGGTCGTTCCCATTTTCGATCCAAGTTTACTCATGGCTGCATTCCTTCGGCCGGCGCGGCGTCGCCGGCCAGGTATGCGCGGGTCAGGTCGGCGTGGCCGGCGAGGGTGGAGCGGGTCTGGCCGTTCACCAGGAAGCGAACCTGGGTGATGCGGGGCTGGTTGGCGTGCAGGGTGCCGCAGATGGAGAGTAGGGTGAGGGTTTCGGTCGCGATCCCCGAAGGATGGCTGTCGGCAAAGCTGCCGGTCAGGTTGACGACGGCCAGTTGCGGGCCGGTTTGCGGTTGCTCCCGCGGCGCTGCGCTGGGTTTATTGGCCCTGAACTCAGCGGAGCTTGACTCAGCGGATTTCGGCTTGACGGATGCGGCGGCTGCACTCTCCGGAACAGGCAGCAAAAAGACCTGGAGCACGGAGCTTCCGCCGCCGGGGACGGAGTGGGCGGCATCGGGAGCGGCATAAAGGTCGAGCAGCTTGCCCAGCACGGCGCGAGCGCGGGAGCCGGGATCGTCGGGCAGCGGCAGGGAGTGAAACTGCGTCCGCATGGAACCATCGATGTCACTGGCGACCAAAAGGGTTGCCTGCTCGGCGGCCGCAACTTCCGGGGCGCTGGTGGGCGCCGAGTCCTGGCCGGCAATCAGCCGCTGGTGGGCGCGCTCACGCAACTGCCAGAGCGTAACGCTCATGACCAGCGAGGCCAGCAGCAAAATGCCGAAGAGCAGCTTTTGGTGGCGAGGAATCATGGTTGATGAGCCTCCGAACGCCACTCCACGAGCGCGGCGGCCAGCGCCTCGGCCACGCGGGCCTGGTAGTCAGGATCGTCGAGGCCGGCGGCGGCTTTCTTGTCCGGACCCATCTCCGGCGCAATTTCGACGGCCACGGCAGGGCAGGCCATACTGTCCACGACTGGCAGAGACGTGCGGCCCAGAGTCACGCTCATCCCGGCGTGCTGTAGCGCGGAGTTGAGCACCCCTTCCAGCGCCAGCGAGCGCGTCACCCAGGCGGCCTGCGCGGTCTTCCATGGGGCGAAATGCGTGGGCTGAGCGGGCGAGAGCGACGAAGCAAAGAGATGAACGCCCAGGCCGTTTTCGGACACGTGCAGGCTCAGGCAGGCCTGGGCTTGAGCGTGGTTCGCGATCTCCGAGCGCTTCTCCGGCTCGACCGCCGCGTCGGATTCGCGGGTGGTCACCACCTGGATGCCGCGCGCCCCGAGCAGCGACCGCAGCCGCACGCTGAGCGCCAGGGTGAAGGACTTTTCGAGCTGATTGTTGGCGAGGCGTCCGCCCGCGTCGTCGCCGCCGTGGGCCGCGTCGAGCACGACTACAAAACGAGCCTGCGGAGCGGGGGGAACGGGCTGCGCGGCGGCCAGTTGGCAGACTATCGCGACGGTCGCGAATGCGCAAACCAGCAGACACCCATGGAGCACCCGATTGCGGGGTGCGAAAAATGGCCGAATTCCGAGCCATACGGGCAAAAATCGTACCCCGCTTCTAAAGTGACCACACCTGATGCTCCCGGATTGCGGCGTGCATCGCATCGGGAGCAAGATCTAACTCGCCGGGCCACGCCACGGCGCCGTAATCAAGCCTGACCTGCGCAAAGAGAGACGGATCGGCAAGCGCGGCGAATACACCGGCCTTCGGCGAATGCACCATGCCGGACAGATCGACCATCCCGGTGAGGCCGTCCGCAAACGCGACCCGCAGCCGAAAACCCGGCAGGGCTTCAACCTCGCTTACACGCCAAGGCGACCGTGGTGTGACATTCTCGGCTAAGGCAGTGGGCGAATTTTCACTGGCGATTGATTCTGTCCGCATAGCATCCAAATTTGTACTTACTCCAGCGCATAAATGGTCAAGCCGCTGAGCAGCTTGGGATAGAAGTCAGTGGATTTTTGCGGCATTACGTCGCCGGCAAAGGCTACTTCCTTGAGTTGCTCCATGGAAACGGGATTGGTCAGGAAGGCGACATCGGCCTCGCCGCTGCGCACCTGTTCGACGGCCTCGGCGGCGTCGCGCAGATAGCGGAGGTTGGTCTGCTCGCGCACCTTCTCCGCGTCCAGGCCCAGCAGCCGGTCGAGCACGATGGAGTGCAGGCAGCTCAGATCAAGCTGGCGCTGGCGCTCGGGCAGGTTGGCCAGCGCGGCGGCTACCGGCTCAGGTTTCGCGCGCAGCAAAAACGCCCCGGCGCGCGTGACGGCGACAAACGCCGTTCCCTTCTGGCTTGTCAGTGTGCCAATGTAGTCCGAGGCCTCCGCCGTGCGCAGTGCTTCGACGGTAAAAAACTCTTCGGCGGCGCGCGCAAAGGCGGCGGGGTCGAAGTTGGCCAGGCTATGAACCACGCGGTGGGTGGGCAGAATCACCAGGCCGCCGGAGTCCATGTTCACGAAGGTCATCATCACCGCGGCCTCAGGATAGGCCGGCTGCGGCACCTGGCTGGTGCTGGACTCGGTCTTGGCGGGCGCGGCGGGCGCGTGCTCTTTGGAATAATTCAGCGCGGTTTCGTAGCGATGGTGGCCGTCGGCGATGAT
>PLPA01000289.1 GCA_003159355.1 Acidobacteriaceae bacterium
CGGAGGTGAGCGAGGAGAACGCGATGATTCTCTTTGTGCCCGGGATCATGCCGCAGCCCTTCACCGATCCCTCCTACCACCTGCCCGCCTTCTACGAGCTATGGGCGCGCTGGGGTCCGGTGGAGGACCGCGCCTTCTGGGCGCGCGCCGCCGACGTGAGCCGCGCCTTTTTTGTGAAGACCACGAATCCCCAGACCGGCCTTGCTCCCAACTACGCCAACTTCGACGGCACGCCGCACGTCACCGGATATCCGCAGTCGGGCGTCTTCGCCTACGATGCGTGGCGCACATCCAGCAACTGGTCAGTGGATTGGTCTTGGTGGCGCAAGGCGCCCGCGGAGCAGGAGTTGAGCGACCGCATCCAGAAATTCTTCGCCTCGCAAGGAATGGACAGCTATGGGCCGATCTACACGCTGGACGGCAAAGATCTTGGCACGCCTGGAGTGAACAAGGACCATCCCGCCGGGCTGGTGAGCGTCAATGCGGCCGCAGGGCTCGCGGCCACTGACCAGGCTCGCGCAAAGCAGTTCACCGAAGCCTTGTGGAAGACGCCAATCCCCTCTGGCCAGGACCGCTATTACGACGGCATGCTTTACCTGATGAGCTTCATGCATATGAGCGGCGAGTTCCGCATATGGGCGCCGCGGCATTGACCGGGCATGAGGCTGGTCGATCGCGCCATCAGAGTTGATGGCGCGCATTCAGAGAGTTTTCCGGATGCGCCTGGAGTCGAACAGGTCCGCTTATAGTGACTTTTTCTTGAGGGAAAAGCCACTATAAGCGCGACTCTCTCATCAATTCACGGCCCCGCTCAAGCGCGCGCCGGTTCAACTCCGTCCAGCGTGGATTTTTCACCAGCCTCTTGAGCGCCGCGTCAATGTTGACGTCCCGCAACACACCGGTCATCTCCAGCAGCGCGCCCAGCATCACCATGTTGCCCGCGCGAGCATTGCCCAGCGCATCGGCGATTTCCGTGAAGGGACGCGCCAGCACCTGCACTCCCGGCTGCTCGCAATCGGCCGGAAACTCCTCGCCGTTGTACAGAATCCATCCGCCCGCGGGCACGCTCTTCACAAATTTCCGCAGCGCCGGTTCATTCATCGCCACCAGCACATTGGGTTTGGTCACCATCGGTGAATCGATGACGCGCCTGGACAGGCGCACATGACAATTCGATGTGCCTGAACGCATCTCCGGTCCATACGAAGGCAGCCAGGAAACTTCCAGGCCAGCGTCCAGACCGGCTTCGGCCAGCACCTCGCCCAGCAGCAAAACTCCCTGCCCGCCAAAGCCCGCCACGCGCACGGCAAGATTCAGATCAGCAGCAGTCTCATCCTGTACGCCCGGATTGCCCTCCGGCAGATCCTCGTTGGCGACGCCAAGAATCTGCGGAATCCGATCCAGCGCCGGAGCCGCCTCGGGCAACGCTCGCGGCTGCGCCTCTTTGGTGCGATCGCGAAAGACACCCAGCGGAAAGGTCTTCTCCATCACGTCGCGCACCCAGTGCTGCGCCTCNNACATCGCGCACCCAGTGCTGCGCCTCGACCGGAGTCATCTTGAAGAGCGTCGGACAGGGCGAGAGCACTTCGATCAGCGAGAAGCCCAGCCCGCGCACCTGGTTCTCCATGGCCTTCTTGATGGCGCGCGCGGCCTGCATAATCTGCTTGTTGTCTCCCAGGCCCACGCGCTCGATGTAAACCGGAGCTTCGAGTGTAGCCAGCAGCTCGCAGACGTGCAGCGGATAGCCTTCGTTGGCCGCGCTGCGTCCCTCCGGAGAGGTCGCGGTCTTCTGCCCCAGCAGCGTTGTCGGCGCCAATTGTCCGCCGGTCATGCTGTAAATGGCGTTGTTCACGAAGATCACCGTGATGTGCTCGCCGCGATTGGCCGCGTGCAGAATCTCCGCCGAGCCGATGGCCGCCAGGTCTCCGTCGCCCTGGTAGTCGATCACGATGCTCTCCGGCCTGCTCCGCTTCACCCCTGTAGCCACTGCTGTCGCGCGGCCATGCGCCGCCGAGATATTGCCCACATCGTAGTAGTAGTAAGTGAAGACTCCGCAGCCGACTGGGCCAACCAGGATCGTGCGGTCCTGAATGCCCAGTTCATCGATGGCCTTGGCCAGCATCTTGTGCGTCTGGCCGTGCCCGCAGCCAGGGCAGAAGTGCGTCTGGTGCTGCAACTCATCCTTGCGCTCATAGCGCTCGTAGAAGGCCTTCGCCTTGCCGTGCGAAACCTCGTATTCCGCAACCATCTCGCTAGACATTCGCCACCAACTCCTCTTCCGTCACCATGGCCGGCAGGATTTGCCGCGCCAGCTTTCGCACATATTCAAGCACCTCGCCGTGCGACGGCACATTGCCGCCCACGCGGCTCAAAAACTCCACAGGCCGCGCGCCGTTGAGCGCCAGCCGAACATCTTCCAGCATCTGGCCGTTGCTCATCTCCACAACCACGAAGACGCGCGCGCTTTTGGCCAGCCGCTGGAAATGCAACTTGGGAAACGGGAAGAGCGTGATGGGACGCAGCACGCCGACCTTGAGCCCGTCCGCGCGCGCCTCCGCCGCCACCGCCTTCAGAATGCGGCCCATGATTCCGTAGCCTGTGAGCACAATCTCCGCATCACTGGTGCGCCATTCCTCGGCGCGCGTTTCATGCTCCTCGGCGTGGCGATACTTCGCTTCCATGCGGCCCTGATGCGCCTCCATCTCATCAATGTCCAGATGCAGCGAGGAGATCAGATTGCCGCGCGTGCCTTGAGTGCCCGTTACGGCATAGTCCGGCGTCCGCGGCTCAACGGCCGTCTGCGAAAACTCGACCGGCTCCATCATCTGTCCGATGAATCCATCCGCCAGCAGCATCACCGGATTGCGATAACGGTCTGCCAGCTCGAAGGCCAGCGTGGTCAGGTCTGCCATCTCCTGCACCGAATGCGGCGCCAGCACGATGGTCCGGTAGTTGCCGTGGCCGCCGCCCTTCACCACCTGGTGATAGTCGCCCTGCTCGGCGGCAATGTTGCCCAATCCCGGCCCTCCGCGGGTGATGTCGGCAATTACGCAGGGCAGCTCCGCGCCCGCCATGTAGCTGATGCCTTCCTGCATCAAGCTGATCCCCGGCCCGCTCGACGCCGTCATTGCGCGCACGCCCGCCCCCGCCGCGCCGTAGATCATATTGATTGCCGCGACCTCGCTCTCCGCCTGCAGGAAGACCCCGCCGGCCCGCGGCATATAAAGCGCCGCAGCCTCGGCAATCTCGCTGGCCGGCGTGATCGGATAGCCGTAGAACGCGCGGCATCCGGCGAGGATCGCGCTCCTCACAATCGCTTCGTTTCCCTTCATCAATTGCTTGCGCATTCGCTTGCTCCCACCATGCTCTGTTCCACGCCACGTGCTCGATTCACTAGTCTCAAGACGGTAATCGCCCCCGGCTCGGGGCACGCCATAAAGCAGATTCCGCAGCCCGTACAGCCAGTGCCTTTGTAAGCCGCCGTGCGATAGCCGTAGTGATTCANNCATTCGCCATTGCCACTCCCATCAGGCAAACAAAAGGTATCCCTGAAACCACTCATTTTCGGCTTCGTTAACAACGACCGGCAGTGATACACATCACCCTGCCCGTGTATGCCGCATACAGAGCCAGATTCACGACAATTGAGATACATTTGGGTGCCCCTCCCTTGCTGTTGTCTTCCTGAGCAGCCAAACGCGCCAGGTCGCGTTACGTCCAGAGAAGAATGAAAGATCCTGAAAGAAAGACTGTCGAATCATCCGCTAACTTGCTAACTCGCTATCACCGCGAAGCGGTGGCTAACTTGCTAAATGGGTAACCAATCCCCACGTGTATTAGCGAAAGGGAGAAAAACCTCGAACCCGCCGGCAATGTTGAATGTAAGCAATGTAAGCGATGCAGATTTGCATTCCACGGCAGCCGGATGAATAATTGCGCTCGGATGAGAAAACAGATCAACTCCGTCGCGGATGACAAGAACGAAGGCTCTGCAACAGCCGTCCAGGCGGCTCTGATGCTGATTGGATGCAGCGCCGTCCTCGGCCAGATCGTCCTCATGCGCGAGATGATGGCAGTCTTCAACGGCAACGAAATCTCGCTGGGCATTCTGCTCGCCACATGGCTCTTCTGGACCGCGATCGGCAGCCTCGTGTGCAGCACTCTTGCGCAGCGTGAACGCCATGCGCGCCGCGCGGTGGCCGTGCTCGAATGTCTGCTCGGCATCAGCCTGCCGCTCACAGTTTGGGCATTGCGCTGGAGCAAGAGCCTCTTTCAAACCGTGCCCGGCGAGCTGGTCGGCCCGCTCCCGGTGCTGCTTGCATCGCTCATCTGCCTGAGCCTCTTCTGCGTGACTGCGGGCGCGCTTTTTGTAGCCGCCGCGCGCATGATGAGCATCGAATCCGCCGTTGACGCGCGCAGAGCCAGCAGCTCGGCTTACCTGCTGGAAGCGGCTGGCTCCGCCGTGGGAGGAATCGTCGCCAGCCTGGTGCTGCTGCGTTTTCTTTCGCCCTTCCAGATTGCCGGCCTTGTGCTGCTTATGAATTTGCTGATGGCAGCCGTCCTCTGGTTGCGCATGAGCCGCAAACAGATTGCGGCCGCATCAGCTGCTACCACGCTGCTCGCAGTATTTCTTCTCATCGAAGTTGCGCCGCGCATGGAAAGGCTGGCGCAGGCGCAGGAGTGGCGCGGCTTTCACCTGCTCGCATCGACGGATTCGATCTACGGCAACCTGACGGTCATCGCAACCGGCAACAATCGCAGCCTCTATGAAAACGGCCTCATCCTGGCCAGCTCGCCGGATGAAAGCGCCGCCGAAGAATCGGTTCACTACGCGCTGCTGGAGCATCCCGCGCCGAAGAGAGTTCTGCTCATCGGCGGTGGCGCCGGCGGCAGCGTCCCGCAGGCGCTCAAGCATCCCACCGTAGAGCGCATCGACCTGGTCGAGCTGGACCCCGCGCTCCTTCGCATGGCGCGTGATTTTCTTCCCGCGGACTCTGCGCCTCTTGATCCCCGCGTGCATTTGCACTACGCCGATGGCCGCGCTTTTCTCAATGCGACACGCGACAGCTTCGATGTAATCATTGTCAGCCTTCCTGACCCGCAGACCGCGCAGTTGAACCGCTTCTACACCGCCGAATTCTTTCGCTCCGCGCGCGATCATCTTGCACCGGACGGGCTGCTCGCCTTGCAACTGCGCTCGTCGGAGGAGGCCATCAGCCCAGATCTGGCGGAGTTCCTGCGCTGCATCAATCGCACACTGCATGAAGTCTTTCCATCCGTCGTCGCGATTCCCGGAGAGACGATTCACTTCTTCGCCGCAACGCGCTCCGGTCTTCTCTCGGACGATCCGCGAGTGCTGGTTGCGCGGCTGCTCGCGCGCCATTTGAAGACGCGCTATGTGCGCGAATACTTCATTCCCTTCCGCATGATGCCCGACCGCATGGAACAAGTGCGCGGCGAATTGCAGCCGCTGGCCGCGACGCAAGTCAATCGCGACTTCTCGCCCATCGCCTACTACTACAACACGGTTCTGTGGAGCGCTCAGTTCAAGCCCGCCTATGCCGACTGGCTGCGCTCGGCCGCGCGCGTGCGCTTCTCCGCCGTGCTCGGCGGCACTCTCATCGTTCTGTTTTCCGTGGCGGCGCTGCTCGCGTTTGCGCCCGCTCGCGAACGCCGTACCCGCTTCGCCGCCGCCGGCTGCATGGCCGCGACCGGCTTCACGCTGATGGCGCTGGAGATCATTCTGCTGCTCGCCTTCCAATCCATCTACGGCTTCCTCTACCGCCAACTCGCCATTCTAATCGCACTGTTCATGGCCGGCATGGCGGCTGGAAGCTGGCTAGGGTTGCGCCACATTCGCCGCGATCATCGTCCTGCTTGCCGCGCTGTCGCCTTCACGCAATTTATGCTTGCGCTCGCCGCACCTCTTTTGATGCTCGTAGTCAGCCTGCTCGCCAAGCTCTCCGGGATGGCGGCAATCTGGCTGGCCGCGCAGTGCGTCTTCCCAGCGCTCGCCGCGCTCTCGGGCATCCTGGGCGGCTGCCAGTTTCCCCTGGCGACGCACCTCTACGGCGGCAGCGGAGGGCGAAAGCTCGGCTGGCTCTACGCCATCGATCTGCTGGGCGGTTGCGCGGGCGCTCTACTGCTGAGCGCCTACCTCATCCCGGTCTTCGGATTCTGGCGGACCGCGTGGCTTTCAGCGGCGGTGAACCTGGCGCCAGCTCTTCTGGCCGCACGGGTTTGCCTTCCTCACCGCGAGCGGCCCTGACTGATCGCTACAGGCCACTCATGCATTTCCATCGCCACATCGGTCACGGTGGGAAAATAAATTTTTGGGAAACAGCCCGTGTAGGAAGCCGAATTCTGAAAAATCGTATTCACACTAAAGTTTTTCCGATCTTTGCCGAAAATTATGTAAAGAGCGCCTAGGCTAAGAAGTAGCCAGACCAGAGTCGGAAGTGCCGAGCCCGGCGAATGTGTACGCCCTCCCCCAGCGGATGGTTCCGGGGCTTGGGGCTGTCTCTGGTCTTCCCTTTAGCGGCTCTCCGCCGCGAGTTAGAGCCGCAACCACGGTAGCGCTCGAAATCGGAGAGATGCGACAAATCGAGACCAGTGGCGGGCACTGAACACTGCCCGCCGCTGGTCTCGATTTGTTTTTTGCGCGGAAGCGGTTTAAGCCTCCCGTGCCTTTCAAATCTCATGGTAACCAAGGCGGCCGAGGCCGCCTTTTTCTTTGCGAGGAGCTTTCCGCATGAATCCCTTTTCGAATATCTGGAACTCACCCAAGACCTCGGCCGCCGGGCTGTTGATTGGGGTCATCACCATCGCCAGCGTGTTTTCGCAGCAGGGCATCACGCTGGGCGCGGCCGGCAGCGGCACCGTGGTTACGCTGGTGAGCGGCCTGGCCACCGCGCTGCTCGGCCTGCTGGCCCGTGATCCGGCCAGTTCTTCCAATGGCAACTCCGCCAACTCCACCAACTCCACCGCCAAGCTCGGCGTCTGGGCGCTGATTGCCCTGTTGCTGCCTTTCACGGCCGGCTGCTCGGGAACAAGCGTGGCGCAGAACATTGTGAACTGGACGCCAACGCTGAAATCCGCGGTGGCCACTGTGGATTCGACAGCGACGCTGCTCGATCCGCTCGACGCGCCGATCTTTACCGCGGCCACGGTGGGCTTCGACGCGGCCTCCAATGTGCTGGTGGCCCAGGCCAAGGCGTACCTAGCCAATCCGACGGCCCCGGTTCTCCAGCAACTGCAAACTGCCGTGGTGGACTTCCAGCAGCAGGTGAACGCATCGCTGCTGCAGGCGGCCAGGATCTCCAACCCCGCCAGCCAGCAACAGGTACTGAACGTGATCAATGCCGTGGCGACAATCGTCAGCGCGATGTTGGCGCTGGTTACGTCCATCTCCAGCAAGGCCGCCGTGGCGCGGATGGCCTCTCAATCGACGATCAAGCTGGCCTCGGTCCGGCCCTATATGAATGAAGGCAAGGCTGCCGCGATGGTGGCCGTCCACTATGGAGAGCCGGTAAGCCTGGCGGCAATGCAGGTTGCCCAGTTGGAAGTAAGCGCGGCCCACGCCGGGTTCTAATCAGACAGGAACGCATGAGCGGCGGCGGGAACTCATCTCGGCTGATCGTCGACGGCGCTCGATTCAAGGCGGAGGCAATGGCCGCCGCCTTGAATTCCAGCTTCAACTGAGCCTCTGGTGATCCGATCAACTCTACGATTCATATTGCAAGCTAAAATATGGTGCGCCCGGAGAGATTC
>PLPA01000255.1 GCA_003159355.1 Acidobacteriaceae bacterium
CCGCCGCCGAGGCCTGGGCCGACGAGATCCTGCCGCCTGCTGAGAGCCGCCCCGCCGTGCTCATCAATCCCGGCGCCGGATGGGGCGCCAAGCGCTGGCCCGCGGAGCGCTATGCCGCCGTGGCGCAAGGGCTCGTTGAGCGCGGCTGCCGCGTGCTGGTCAATGCCGGTCCCGGCGAGGAGCCGCTGGCGGAGGTCATCGCCAGCCAAACCGGAGGCGCGGCCACACCGCTCGCCTGCTCGCTCGCCCAACTGATTGCTCTCACTCGCCGCCTGGCCTTGGCCATTGCCGGCGACACCGGCCCGCTCCACCTGGCCTGCGCACTTGGCCGGCCGGTGGTGGGCATCTACGGTCCCACCGATCCAGCCCGCAACGGACCGTTCGGGACTCAATTCAAAGTTCTGCGCAGCCCCCAAAGCCGCCGCGACCACACCCGCTATCAAACTCCAGAGGCGGGCCTGCTGACCATCCAGCCCGAAGATGTGCTGCGCGCGGCCGCTGCGTTGCTTTATCCTTAGACAGCCCTAAACTTCGCTATGACCCAGCCCTCGAACTCTCAACCCGCCTCGTCCCAACCCGACTGGATCGCTCGCTGGCAGCAAGCAGCCCGGCGCATCCGCGTCCCGCTGGGCTTTCTGACGGCGGCGCTCTATCTTTTTGAACTCGTCCGGCACGCACCCCATCCGCAGGCCGTGGCCTGGAGCCTGGCGCTGGTTGTGCCTGGGTTATGGCTGCGCGGCTACGCTTCCGGCACTGTGAAGAAGAACCGCGAATTGGCGGTGACCGGCCCCTACGCGCACACCCGCAATCCGCTCTACCTGGGCTCCATGCTGATCGCCGCAGGCTTTGCCGTGGCGCTGCTCAGTTGGCCGGTGGCGCTGGCGCTGATTGTGGGCTTTGCGGTGATTTACGTGCCGGTAATCGCCTCGGAAGAGCGCTTTCTGCGCTCGAGCTTCCCCGGCTTCGACGACTATTGCCGGCGCGTGCCGAGGCTGATTCCGCGCCTGACCCCGGCCAGCCACCCCGGCGCTGGAGCGGGAAGTTTTTCCTTTTCACTCTATCTTCATCACCGCGAGTACAATGCAGGGATGGGGGCAATGCTGCTCTATCTCTGCCTGCTCCTCCTGCGGCCGCTGCTTGCCGCGCATATGAATCTGCCGCGATGAGCGGCTCTCGAACCAGCAATTCATTCAGCAAGGAGCCAGCCCGCCGGTGAAGACGCGCTCAATCGCAATAACCATTCTTGGCGCGCTCGCCCTGGCCGCCGTGATTCACGCTCAGCAGACGCCCCCGCTTCCGCCCCCGCGCCCCGGCTTCAGCTTTCCGCTCAAGCAGACCCTCACCTACGAGGTTGATTGGCGGGTCTTTACCGCCGGGACTGCGGTGGTGCGGTTTGAGGCAGACGGCGCACGCGAGAACCTCACCGCCAGCGCGGACACCAGCGGCGCCATCAACCTCATCTATCACCTCAGCGACCGCTTCCAGTCCAGCTTTGACCGCGCCGGGGGCTGCACCGACGACTTCAACAAGCAGACCGTCGAGGGCCGCCGCCAGGTCAGCTCGACGCTGCACATCGACTACGCCCAGAAGCGCTCCGTCCTCAACGAAAAGAACCTCGTCACCGGGCAGAGCAAGCTGATGGAAACGCCCGTTCCCGGCTGCGTCACCGACCTGCTCACCGGCGTCTACTACGCTGCGTCGCAGCCCATTGCGCTGGGCCACAACTTTGTGATTCCGGTGGTGGACGCGATGCACATTGTGCCCGTGACGATGAAGGTGGAAGGCCGCGAGGTGATCAAAACCCCGCTCGGCGTCTTCAAAACCCTGCGCGTCCAGCCCACTGCCGACACCGGCGTGGTCAAGAATCGCGGCAACATCTGGATCTGGTACACCGACGACGAGCGCCACCTGCCGGTGCAGATGCGCGCCCGCTCTTTCTGGGGCACCATCACCTTCCGCCTCACTGGCAACGAGAACAAATAGGTTTTTCCGGCTCCGGCCTGTGCTGTTCGCGGGATAACTCCCGTTGCTCATTTTTTTCTCCAGCTCCGCAAAAATTAATGTTGCATGGCTGTCAACTCGTGGTAACATTTCTCGAACGCCCCGTTTGAGGGCGGTGTTGCATCGTCTGATGACTCCAGCTGTAACGCTTCCCCGATTCCAGACACCATGAGCAGAGATCAGTCAAATTGTCAGGTTGATGACTTTCCAATGGAGGACAAATTTCGTGAAGCCAGCCGCAGTTTTTCTGCCACTTCTCCTTCTCGCCGCGACTTCGACCCTCCCCGGCCAGTCGCCCAGCACGCCCAATAGCCCGGCCGCCGTGAAGTCTGCCGCCACCACCCCCGCCAAACCCGCAGCCAACCCCGCCAAAGCCGCCGCCGACGCCAAGGCTGCACAGATAGCCGCCAGGAAGGCCCGGAAGGCAGAGGTTCAACTCAAACCGTTTTCCGCAGTCGCCTTTGGCGGCGGTATGTCGCTGATGGGCGTCAATCTGCAGGCTGCAACCAACGTGAACCGCTATCTGAACCTGCGCGGCTCCGGCAACTTCTTCAATTACACCGCCAACAATATCTCCACCAACGGCTTCGACCTGACTGGCAAGGTGAACATGGCCACGGCCGGCGTCTCGCTGGACTATTACCCCATACCCCGGATGGGCTTTCGCGTGAGCCCCGGAATGCTCTTCTATAACCAGAACGGGATTTCGGCCACCGCCAGCCCCGCAGTCGGAACCAGCTTCTCTCTGAACGGTCAGGATTTCTATTCAGAAGCGGGCACCCCCCTCACCGTGACCGCGAACCTGGGCCTGAACGCCCACAAGCAGGCCTTCACCCTCACCACCGGCTGGGGCAATATGATTCCCCGCAAGCGCAAGGACTTGCTCTTCGGGCATCTCTCCTTCCCCTTTGAGATCGGCGCGGCTTTCACTGGCGTGCCTACCCTGGATATGACTCTGAAGGGCGGTATCTGCACACAACTCCCTGGCCAGACAGCACTCACATGCGACCTCATGACGGACACTACACCCAACTCGGTTGGAGCCCTGGCACAATCACAACTGAATACCCAGCTCACCACTTGGAGGAAGGACCTGAATCCTTTGCAGGTCTACCCCATCTTCTCCTTCGGCGTGGCCTACTCCATCCGCGCTAAGTAATCTCCCGCACAAAAAGACCAAGGGCTGCTCCCGGATCGGAAGCAGCCCTTAATTTTTTTGTTGTAGTATCACACGCCGATCAGTGCATGCTGCGATTCTAGAGCAGCCAGTTCGTGTTTGCGTGTCACACAAGCAAGGAACCCGCTAACTTGCTATCACCGCGAAGCGGTGGCTAACTTGCTAAATTGTTACCAGTTCTCGCGGGTCTTTGCGAGAAGATAGAGAAGACCCAAATCTCAACCAGTTTTGTTCATGAGGAGCACCATATCCTTATCGTGATCGGTGTTTGTCATCGAAAAACTCTTCCACGTCCGTAATCGTTGCGGTCATGCGATACGGCGGCAAACTGGCGAGGAAGGTCTGGCCGTAGCGTTTGGTCCGCACGCGCGGATCGAGCAGGACTAACAGACCGCGATCTTCGAGCGAGCGGATCAGGCGGCCAAAGCCCTGTTTAAGAGTTAGAACTGCGGTAGGGACTTGATAGTCGAAGAAGGGTTTTCCGCCATTCTCTTCAATGGCCTTCATGCGCGCAGAGACTACCGGGTCGCTGGGCACGGCGAACGGCAGCCGGTCGATGATGACGCAACTCAGTGCTTCGCCCTGCACGTCCACGCCCTGCCAGAAGCTCGAAGTGCCGAAGAGGACCGCGTTGGGCGTTTCGCGGAATTGTTCCAGCAGAGCTTTGCGCGGAGCGCTGCCGTGCAGCAGGATGGGAAAGTCCAGCACCGGCAGCAGGCGCTCGTATAAGTCGCGCATCTGCGCATAACTCGTGAAAAGGCAAAAGGCGCGTCCCTGAGTGATCTCCAGCACGCGCTGGATGCAGCGCGCCGCGGCTTCAGGAAAGCCGGCGTCGCGCGGGTCGGGCATCTCCGGTGGCAGATAGAGCAGCGCCTGTTCGCCATACTTGAAATGAGAGGGCACCACTAACTCGCGCGCCTCGCTCAAGCCCAGCCGCTTGCGGATATGCTCGAATCCGCCCTGCACAGTGAGCGTGGCCGAGGTCAACACCACGGTGGGAATCTGATCGAAGACTAACTCAAAAAGCAGCTCAGAAACATCGATGGGCGTGGCCTGCAAAAAGGTCGTCCGCGACTGTGCGCGGAAAGCACCGCGCGCGGCGGACCTATCCGAAGAACCCCCGGCGGAGATGCGCCGCTCCATCCAAAAAACCATGTTACTGGCGCTGGATTCGAGCAGAAACTCCAGCTCGGAGCGCAGGCGGGCGACGCGCTTCCTGAGTCCCGGCGCTTCGTCGGCTTTCAGTCCGCCCATCTCCGCTTCCAGGCGCTGCAGCGTGGCGCGCACGGCCATGTATAAGTCGCCCTGAGTTTCGAGAAACTCCTCACGCCCGATAAACGGCTGCCGTCCATCGCCGGCCAAAGGCAAGCCGGCAAAGAATATGCGCGCGCGGTCGCGCAGCTGCTGAGTGAGCGCGGGCAGGCTTTCCGCGCCTTCCTTGCCGCGCAAAAGCACATCGGTGTCGCGCGCCAGCTCCTCAAAGCGAATGTTGCTGACCGAAAGTCCGAAGTAACTCGAAGCGACATCCTCTAACTCATGAGCCTCGTCGAAGACCACCGCCGCGGCCTCGGGCAAAATGCCCGCGTCGGGCGCACCAGCGGCCTCGCGCTTGACGGCAACGTCGGCGAAAAACAAATGATGATTCACGATGATAATGTCCGACTCAAGCGCCTTGCGCCGCATCTCGGTAATAAAGCAGCGGCGGTAATCAGGACAAGTTGACCCCAGGCAAGCCTCGGTCCTAGCATCGAGCTTCTGCCACAAGGCGCTCGACTCCGGCATTCCGGATAACTCCGCGCGGTCGCCGGATTCGGTAGTCTGCTCCCACTCGGAGATCTGGCGGTATTGATCGATCTCTTCTAATCCAGACAAAATCGGCTGGCTGCGCAGCGCCGTGAGCTTGTGGCGGCAGAGATAGTTGGCGCGGCCCTTCATGTAGCAGACGCGCAGCTCGCCGACCAGCGTTTCCAGAAAGGGCACGTCGCGAAAGTAGAGCTGATCCTGCAGGGCCTTGGTGCCGGTGGAGATGATCACGCGCTGGCCAGTGCGCAGGGCGGGCAGCAGGTAAGCCAGCGTCTTGCCGGTGCCAGTGCCGGCCTCAACGATCAGGTGGCGGCGTTCGGAGAGGGCGCGCTCGACGGCCTTGGCCATCTCCAGTTGGCCGGGGCGGTACTCATAAGGCAGCGACGAGCGCGCCAGGATGCCGCCGGGCGCGAAGAACTCGTGCAGCGTGGGCAGGGCGCGGGTTGGGCTGTCGGTGGGCGGCATCGGGAGCGGGCGCTCTTCCCATCATAGTGATATGCGCTTGTTCCGGTTGGCAGCACCGGCGGCTTTGGCTTGGATTGTGCGTTCCTCAGCCTTAGACAAACTCCGGATCTAGGTTGGCGGCGGCTCTCTCGCCCTGCGCGGCGGAGTAAAAGTTGGCCGCGTTGACGGCCATGGAGTTCCCGTGAATGTGCATCATTCCCTCCTGAGGTGCGGGAGGACAATTTCAGCGCCGGGATTCTGCCTAAAAGATGAGAAGACTCTCATGGTGAAGCTGGCGCGGTGCTGCACTTGACCGAGGTGAGATACTAAGTTATGGTGTACACCACCTATGAGGCGCGGACTCATCTTTCGCGGCTGCTAAGAGAGGCAGAGGCGGGGCAGGAAGTAATCATTCTGCGCGGCAAGCGGCCGGTTGCGAAGATTGTGCCGATTCGGCCCCTCGCGCCGTTGAATCCTCCGGGGGCCGAGCCCGTGAAGAAATGACTCGCATGAGTTCAAGGGCCATCCGCTTACATAGCCCCCAGTGTAGTGACTGGTTTTTCGATACGTGTAGCGTGAAGCGAATTTGGGATTGAGATAGACCGCTTGCGCCGTATGAACAGCGATTGGAGACAAGTTTTGTCGAAGTATCATAAGTCGGTCGTGCCAACCAAATCGCGCGCGGGCGCGCTTCCGCTGGTGGCCATTGTGGGCCGCCCCAACGTGGGCAAGTCCACGCTCTTCAACCGGCTCACCAAGAGCCGCCGCTCCATCGTTGGCGACGAGCCGGGCATCACCCGCGACCGCATTTATGGCGAGTACGAGTGGATGGGCCGAAACTTTCGCCTGGTGGACACCGGCGGCATGGTGCCCGACGACGCGGAGCTGATTCCCTCCGAGATCTACGCCCAGGCGATGGTGGCGCTGGAGGAGGCCGATGCGCTGGTACTCGTGGTGGACGCGCGCACCGAGCTGGCCAGCCCGGATTACGATCTGGTGCGCATGATGATCCGCGGCGGCAAGCCACTCTTTCTCGCCGTGAACAAGGTCGAGGGCGAGGCGATGGCGCTGGAGGCGGAGAACTTTCGCCAGTTGGGCATTCGCAACGTCTATCCCATCAGCTCCGAGCACGGGCTGGGCATCGGCGACCTGCTCGAGGCGATTGCCGAAGTGCTGCCCGCGCCGGCAGAAGCTGTGCCGACCGAGGAAGAAATTCTGGCTGCGGAAGAGGCCGAGGCTGTTGAAGAAGCCGAGACGGGCAACGAGGACGTAGAAGACTCGCCGGACGCCCATCCCCTTCATCGCACTCACGGCGAGTTTGAGCAGCACGAGACTTCGGTGGCCATCATCGGGCGGCCCAATGTGGGCAAATCCACGCTGCTGAATGCGCTGACCGGAACTTCGCGCGCCATTGTTTCGCCGATCGCCGGTACTACTCGCGATGCGGTGGACGAGGTGGTCGAGTTCGAGGGCCAGCAACTGCGCTTTGTGGATACGGCCGGCATCCGCCGCAAGGGCAAGACCCACCTGATGGCCGAAAAGATGAGCGTAGTGATGGCTCGCCGCCACCTGGAAGCCGCGGACGTGGCCCTGCTGATCATCGACGCGGTCGATGGCGTGACGGCGGCCGACGCCACCATCGGCGGCTATGCCCACGAGAGCGGGCGCAGCGTCATCATCGTGGTGAACAAATGGGACCTGGTGACCACGGGCCGACAAGACGGCAAGCCGCCCGCCGACCGCGAAATCTTCGAGCAGCAACTGCGCACCGTGCTCAAGTACCTCAATTACGCGCCGGTGATCTTCCTCTCCGCGCTCGAAGGGGTAGGCACCGAAGGCAAGAAAATGTTGCGCGTGCTGCACGAGGTCGTCTCCGTGGCCGCCGAGCGCCGCAAGCGCGTCACCACCGGGCAGATGAACCGTTTCCTCGACAAGATCGACTTTCAGCGCGCGCCGGTGCCGATGTCCAAGCGCGTGCGCATCTTCTACATGACGCAGGCCGCTGTTGCCCCGCCTACCTTCGTTCTCTTCACCGACCGCGACATCAAGCTGCACTTCAGCTTCGAGCGCTTTTTGGAGAATCAAATCCGCGAGGCCTTCGGCTTCAAAGGCACGCCCATCTGGTTCAAGGTGCGGGCGCGCAACGCGGAGAAGAAGGAGTAATACCAGCGGAAACTCATACGCGCCAGAATGTGCTCCCATGTCTTACTATGACGGGGAGGATTTCTCCGCGATGCATTCCGCTTTGAAGTTGCGTTTCGTTCGTTTTGCCTGCCTGTTTGTCTTTGTTGCCACGCTTTTTACAAGCCGCCTCCTGGGCCAGAGCGCCGCTGAAGCCGCGAAGATTGCCGCCCCGCTGCCCGCCGACGCCCGCGCCGTCCTCGACCGGCTCTCCTTGCTGCGCGAGCTGCCCGATGGCGCATGGAAGCTCCATGCCGGCGACCTGGCCCATGGCGAGGCCGTCGGCCTCGACGAGAGCGGCTGGCAGCCCATCGCGCTGAAGAGCAAGGCGCCCAAAGAGGCGCTCTGGTTTCGCCAAAGTTATCAGGTACCGGCCACGCTTGGCGGCTACGACCTGACCGGCGCGCGCATCTGGTTCCAGTTTCACGCCTATGCCAACGGGCCGATGCCGCAGATTCTCTACTTCAACGGCCGCCGCGTGGCGATGGGCGACGACCTGGAGCCGGT
>PLPA01000065.1 GCA_003159355.1 Acidobacteriaceae bacterium
CCAGAGAGCGGCGGCGTGGCGCTCGGCGTTCAGCGGCTCCAGCGTGACGGTCCGGCCGCGGAGCGTGACAGGGCCGGCTAGTGGGACGGGCTTCCAGTCGAGCGGCTCTGAGGCGGGTGCGGACACCCGATCAGTCTATCAGCAGAACTCACTCGGCAATCCTGAGTTGAATGTTCTTCTTACGCAGATTCGTGATGGGTATCACTGCTAGTGTTGCTCTTGCCGAATGACCATGCCAGTTGACATAATCGTTATAATTGGCCGCGATACGCCATCTGAGGTTCCTCGACATGAAGAAGCAGTCTCCAGTTGCCAAAGGCGGGCCGAAGAGTGTGCCCGCATACAAGAACGCTAACCTGACCTCGGCAAAACGCGTCAAGGATCTATTGTCGCGGATGAAGCTCGAAGAGAAGGCCGCACAGATGCAGAGCGTCTGGCTGGAGAAAGCGCAGAAGCTGGTGGACGCGGAAGGCAACTTCGATCTTGCCAAGGCGAAGGCCGCCTTCAAGGATCGTCGCGGCATGGGGCAGATCGGCCGCCCCAGCGACGCCGGCGGCGGCAAGGACGCTCGCGGCATGGCGGAGTTGACCAACGCCATCCAGAAGTTCTTCCTGGAAAACAGCCGCCTGGGCATTCCTGTCGTTTTTCATGAAGAGTGCCTGCACGGCCACGCGGCGCCGGCCGGAACCAGCTTTCCGCAGCCCATCGGCCTGGGCGCAACCTTTAATCCGGAGCTGGTGGAGAAGCTCTTCACGATGACCGCCGAAGAGGCGCGCGTGCGCGGGACGCACCAGGCGCTCACCCCAGTGGTGGACGTGGCGCGGGAGCCGCGCTGGGGTCGCGTCGAAGAGACCTACGGCGAAGATCCTTTCCTGGTCTCGCGGCTGGGAATTGCCGCCGTTCGCGGCTTCCAGGGTGACGCCACCTTCCGCGACAAGAAGCACGTGATCGCCACGCTGAAGCACTTCGTCGGCCACGCCGAGCCGGAGTCGGGCATGAACTGCGCGCCGGCGAACGTCTCAATGCGGGTGCTGCGCGAGACCTTCCTGTTCACCTTCAAGGAGGTGCTGCAAAAGGCTGGAGCGATCAGCATCATGCCCTCCTATAACGAGGTAGACGGCGTCCCCTCGCACGCCAATAAGTGGCTGCTGCGCGACGTGCTGCGCAAGGAGTGGGGCTTCAAGGGCTATCTCGTCTCCGACTACTACGCGATCTGGGAACTGAACTACCGGCCCGACACGCATGGGCATTTTGTGGCTGCGGATAAGAAGGAAGCCTGCGCGCTGGCGGTCAAGGCGGGCGTGAATATCGAGTTGCCCGACCCGGATTGTTACCTGCATCTGGTCGAGCTGGTGAAAAAGGGCGTGCTCAAGGAGCGCGAGCTGGATGAGCTGATTGCTCCCATGCTCTATTGGAAGTTCGAGATGGGCCTCTTCGACGATCCCTATGTGGATCCCAATGTGGCCGAGCGGGTGGTGGGCTCGGATGCCAATCGCGAGCTGGCTCTGACAGCGGCGCATGAGACCATCACGCTGCTCAAGAACGAAAACCAGCTGCTTCCCTTGAACGCCAGGAAGCTGAAGAGCATCGCCGTGATCGGCCCCAACGCCAATCGCGGCCTGCTGGGCGGATACAGCGGCGTGCCCAAGCACAATGTCACGGTGCTCGACGGCATCAAGGCGAAGTTGGGCAAAAAGGTCGAGGTGCTCTACAGCGAAGGCTGCAAGATCACTGTCGGCGGAAGCTGGAACCAGGACGCGGTTCAGGCCAGCGATCCGGAAGAGGATCGCAAGCAGATCGCCGAGGCGGTTGAAGTGGCCAAGAAGGCCGATGTGATTGTGCTGGCTATCGGCGGCAACGAGCAGACCTCGCGCGAGGCCTGGGCGCGCAACCACATGGGCGACCGCACCAGCCTCGATCTGATCGGACGGCAGGATGAGCTGGTTCAGGCGATGCTGGCGCTGGGCAAGCCGGTCGTCGCGCTGCTCTTCAACGGCCGACCGCTCTCGATCACCTCTCTCAGCCAGAGTGTTCCGGCGATCATGGAGTGCTGGTATCTTGGCCAGGAGACCGGCCGCGCGGTGGCCGACGCGCTCTTCGGCGACATCAATCCCGGCGGCAAGCTGCCTATCACCATTCCGCGTTCGGTCGGCCATCTGCCGGCCTTCTACAATTACAAGCCTTCGGCGCGCCGCGGCTATCTCTTCGACGACGCCACACCGCTTTATCCCTTCGGTTTTGGGCTGAGCTACACGAGCTTTGACCTCTCCAATCCGCGCCTGACCAAAAAGAAGATCGCGCGTGACGGCTCAACCCGGCTGCTGGTCAATGTGAAGAACTCCGGCAAGCGCGCCGGAGCCGAGGTGGTGCAGTTCTATATCCGCGATCTGATCAGTTCGGTTACGCGCCCGGTCAAGGAGCTGAAGGGCTTCAAGAAGGTCTTCCTCAAGCCGGGCGAAAGCACGACGGTTGCGCTCGACATCACTCCCGATCTGCTGTCGTTCTATGACATCCATATGAAGTACGTCGTGGAGCCGGGCGACTTCGAGTTGATGGTGGGCAATTCCTCGCAAGACGCCGACCTGACCAGGCTGACGCTCACGGTGACGAAATAAATGCAAGGACAGTACGAATAATCCTGGTTCTGAAGCAAAAAGCGGGTGGAAGTCGATGAGCTATACAAGCATGAAACTCTCCTTCGGAGAAAAATTCGGATACGGCCTGGGCGACCTGGCTGCTAACTTTGTCTTTCAGGCCGTGATGGCCCTGCAGTTGGACTTTTACACCAAGACTTATGGATTGACGCCGGCCCAGGCGGGCACGATGTTTCTCGTGGTCGGGTTGAGTTCGGCCGCATTCAACCCCATCATGGGCGTGATTGCCGACCGTACCCACACCCGCTGGGGCAGATTCCGTCCCTGGCTGCTGTGGACCTCGGTGCCCTTTGGCGTCATCGGCATTCTGACCTTTACGACGCCTAACCTCAATCCTGCCGCCAAACTCATCTATGCCTGGGTCACTTACCTGCTGCTGCGCCTCATCTATGCCGCCAACAACGTTCCTTATGCCTCGCTGACCGGCGTCATGACCGACGATCCCAACGAGCGCAACAGCATCACTTCGTATCGTCAATTCTTCGCCAACAGCGCGGGATTTATCGTGGGTAGCTTGGCTGTTCCCATGGTCGCCTTTCTGGGCCATGGAAACAATGCCTTGGGCTATCAGTTGACCATGGGCAGTTTCCTTGTGCTCTCGGTGATCTTTTTCCTGATCGCCTTCGCTGTATCGAAGGAGAGGATTCAGCCCGATGCGCGGCAAGAAAGCTCCGTGCTCCGCGATCTCGGCGATCTGATCCACAACGGCCCCTGGATCGCGCTCTTCCTGGCGACGGTTTTTTACTTCACCGCGCTGCTCATTCGCGGCAACGTGATGCTGCCCTACTTTGAGAACTGCGCCGGCAACAGGATGTTCTTCAGTTGGTTCAACGGCTTCGGATTGATCGCTCTGCTGGTGGGCGTCACCTGCTCCACGGCCCTGACCAAGCGGATGGGCAAGCGCTCGGTCTTCCGCTGGAGTATGCTGCTGACGGGCATCCTCGCCGCGGCATTGTTCTTCCTGCCGCCCACCGCCATAGTGCCGATCATCGGCCTGGAAGTTGTGCGCCAGTTCTTCTTCGGCTGCTCCGGCCCGGTGCTGTGGGCGATGATGGCCGACGTGGCCGACTACGGCGAATGGAAGACGGGACGCCGCGCCACCGGGACGGTCATCTCAGCGGTGGTCTTTGCGCTCTGGGTCGGCGTAGCCATCGGTGGAGCAATCGCCAGTTGGCTGCTTGATCTATATGGCTACTCATCAACGGCCGCGCTCCAATCAGCCCGCGCTCTCGATGGGATCCGCCTCACCGCATCGGTCTGGTCCGGCGCCGCCTTCCTGGCCGCCGCGGTTTGCCTGCTCTTCTACCGCATCGACAAGAAGCTGAATCTGGAAATCTCCAACGAACTGGCCGAACGGCGCAAGGGCTTCGGCAGCGCCTCGTAAGTCAAACTTCGATCGGCAGGCGGGTTGATTGCGCCAGGAATAAACCCTGGACCATCCAACCTGCCTCATCTGTTTTTTATCAAATGTGTTATCATTCCTGTATATCAAAGGAGGCGATCATGCGCACCTTGGTTGATATTCCGGCGGAAGATCTGGATCTGGTCAACGGTATCGCCAAAAAACTCGACATCTCGCGCGCGGAGTTCGTGCGCCGGGCGATTTCGTTCTATCTGGAGCCGCACCGCTCCGATCCGGCGGCGGGAGCCTTTGGGATATGGCGCGAACGCCCCGTGGATGGCCTGGAATATCAGGAGAGGATTCGCGGGGAATGGTAGGAGCGAAGGTTCTCTTCGACACCAACATTCTAATCGACCACCTGAGCGGCATTGACCGGGCGGCCACCGAGATCGGGCGATACCAAGACCGCGCCATCAGCATCATTACCTGGATGGAAGTGATGGCGGGGAGCAACTCCGAAGACGAGAGCTGCATCCGGGCTTTCCTCACGGCCTTTCGTTGCCTTCCGATTTCCGCGGAGGTGGCTGAGCGAGCTTTCGTCGTGCGAAAAGAGCGAAAGTTGAAACTGCCGGATGCAATCATCCTGGCAACTGCCGAAGCAATGGACCGCCTGCTTATCACCCGGAACACCCGCGACTTTCCCTCGGACGATCCTGGCATTCGGATTCCGTATCGGCTTTGATCGGCGGAATCTCAACGGATGGCTCTGTGCAACTGAGACCGGGCTCTCCTTCGCCATTCGCATGAAAATCCGTCCCCGAATCTCCACATCTGCACATCCCTGCCCCCAATCTGCACCGTTTCCTCGTCTTGCTTCTGGCTCCGGCGAGGGCTAGGCTTGTCTTTGTGACAGGCACCGGCCGGGAAACCTGAGCCTGCACCGGATTTGATGCAGATCAGGCAGCCGGAATCCGCGCCCCGCATGGGCGTTTGCAGCTTTCCACAGGCAATTGCCTTTGTTTGGCAAGTAGATGCCCGGAATGGTAACAAAACACAAGATATTGTGGTTTTTTCTTGACAAGCACAACAGAGAGCGGTATTTTTTCATCTGCGGCTCTAAACGGTTTGGTTCGAANNTCGAACTCCTGTGTGATCGTTCCGCAGGAAGGCCGCTGAAAGAAGAGAACGCGCGGTACTTTTCAATCCCTGATTCCCGTTCTTCGCAAAAGATAGTACCCAGACCGCTCCCGGTTGCCTTGCGCCGGAGCGGGCCAGAGATTTACCAATTTTGTCGACTGAGAGGATTTCATGAACGAGCTTCAGTATCAGAGTTCCACCGCCGCCCCCCAGGCTTCCCACACCCAGCAGGGACTGATCTTTACCCGCCGCTTCACCACCGAGGGCGTCTCCCCCTATGACGAACTCCAGTGGGAGCAGCGCACCGCGTCGATCACCGACCAGAAGGGCAACATCATCTTCGAGCAGAAGAACGTCGAGGTTCCGCTGGACTGGTCGATGACCGCGACCAACATTGTGGCCTCGAAGTACCTGCACGGCAAGCTGGACTCGCCCGAGCGGGAGACAGGCGTTCGCCAGTTGGTGAGCCGCGTAGCCGAGACAATCCGCGACTGGGGCCTGACCGACGGCTACTTTGCCACCCGCGAGGATGCGGCCATCTTCCACGACGAGCTGGCGCATATGCTGCTCACTCAGAAGGTGGCCTTCAACTCGCCGGTCTGGTTCAACGTGGGCTG